>NZ_JBLFDU010000043.1:0-204 GCF_047345655.1 Chryseobacterium sp. T20 | reverse complement strand
AGTGCCTTAACACTGAATCTGGACTACACTATTCCAGCAGCGAAATCATCATCTTCTGATATTTTAGGTAAACCAGCTGGAACCTATACGCAAACAGTAACTTATACTGCGACTGCTTTATAAATTAAATTTTTCATATTAATATTTTGTGATTTGGTGTTTCGAAGGCTTCCTCAGGAGGCCTTTGATTTTGTATGTATTGTA
>NZ_JBLFDU010000042.1:0-217 GCF_047345655.1 Chryseobacterium sp. T20 | reverse complement strand
AATGATTCATCTTAACTATACTTTATCTCTTAAATCTTTCTTAATGGTTTAATATTAAATATAAAACCTATTTAAACCTTTATTTTTTGAACCATTAAGATTGTATTAAGATGTTAAGAATATGAAGATAAGCTTCGCTGTATGCTTAAGAAATCAGAATGATTCATCTTAACTATACTTTATCTCTTAAATCTTTCTTAATGGTTTAATATTAAAT
>NZ_JBLFDU010000041.1:0-223 GCF_047345655.1 Chryseobacterium sp. T20 | reverse complement strand
TTTACCTTAGTCGAAGACCTCAACGTTTGTTGCGGGGTAACCGCTGCTATCAGGGCTAGAATAGAATTATGAATTATAAATTATGAATTATGAATTGCGAATGGAAGAAATATACTCAAACATCTGTGTTTATCTGTGTAATCTGCGGGAAAAATGAAAATATTCAATAGGAACGGGCTTTAGCCCATTTACCTTAGTCGAAGACCTCAACGTTTGTTGCGGG
>NZ_JBLFDU010000040.1:0-224 GCF_047345655.1 Chryseobacterium sp. T20 | reverse complement strand
GATTCCAGAGTGGCTAAATGGGACTGACTGTAACTCAGTTGCTTCGGCTTCGTAGGTTCGAATCCTGCTCTCCCCACTTTATATTTTTATAAAAAAAACTTGCAAGATTAAATAAGTTTTCTTAGTTTTGCACAGCGTTTACCAATGGTTTTGGAAACAAAATTGCGGAAGTAGCTCAGTTGGTAGAGCGTCAGCCTTCCAAGCTGAATGTCGCGGGTTCGACC
>NZ_JBLFDU010000039.1:0-226 GCF_047345655.1 Chryseobacterium sp. T20 | reverse complement strand
TTCACAGATGTTTATGTTTAAAATAATGTATTGTTTATTCTCAAGCATTTTAAAAATTTATGTGTACTTCTTCAGTGCAATGAGATGCTCTTCATCTTACTAAATTGTTTAAAAACTTTTGTGACTTTTGTGGTTTATATTTTCCCACGGATGACACAGATTTTCACAGATGTTTATGTTTAAAATAATGTATTGTTTATTCTCAAGCATTTTAAAAATTTATGTG
>NZ_JBLFDU010000038.1:0-233 GCF_047345655.1 Chryseobacterium sp. T20 | reverse complement strand
TAAGAGTCGAGATTCCTGCGGAATGACAAGGTGAGCGCTTATTTGTGCGTGTGTGTACGTGTACATAGTTACTTACTCCAGACATAATGCAAACTACTCGCTTTATCTATCCACAACGTTTGTCATTCCGTAGGAATCCAGGCCTAGAAAGCTTTATGATGATAAATGATGACAATCTAAGAGTCGAGATTCCTGCGGAATGACAAGGTGAGCGCTTATTTGTGCGTGTGTGT
>NZ_JBLFDU010000004.1:0-420601 GCF_047345655.1 Chryseobacterium sp. T20 | reverse complement strand
CGCGGGAGAGTAGGCCGCCGCCAGTTTTTATTTTATTTTTAAAAAACCTTTATCTTTACGATAAAGGTTTTTTTGTTTTGTAGATATATCCAGATCGTAGGTAGCAGGGATTAGGCAGCAGATAGCAAATGTTAGGTAGCTGTTCAACGGGATGAGCTTATAAGTAGTAAGTAATGAGTCAATTACTTGGATCTTTTTCTTTCCTTCCAGCTCCCAGCCTCCGGCTTCCTCCATCAATTCTTTATACCTGGTAGTAGTCTTTACCATCATTGCTGTTCTTTATCTCTCAGAATTGTCACTCCAAAGGAGTCTAAACAGAGTTCTTCTTCATTAAAATGCTTCGACTCCGCTCAGCATGACACTGCTAATACTGACTGCTGAAAAAACTTAGACATTATCCTGTCATCTTACATCCTTCAAACCTCTCATACATAAACCTTGATTGCTATTGAATGATACAATTGGAATAGAAGTGATCCTCACACTTGCATCTTTGATGCTAATCTCAATAACTCGTAACCAATTACCTGGCACTAATTATTTATCCATTATCATTGTTCATTCATTAATCACATTTTGTCCCATTCATCACTCAGCTAAGAGATTATCGTCGTATAAGGATCCAATAGCCTAAGAATATGAAGATTGTAGATATGGCGACTCAGATCCTTAATACGACAGAAAACCACTAGTGAAGGGAGAATTTATTTCTTATCCCACCAAATACGACCTTGTATATCACTTTCACTGGCTCCAAATTCAGGATCTTGCTTCATTTGATCAAGTGCATTTTTTTGATTTTGATAATTCAGATTATCTTTTGAAGGGGTTGAAAGAACAATTCTTCTTGGCATTATTAACAGAACTCCGGCTTCACTGAATGGATTTTCCAGCTTAAGAGCAGTTGATACATTAGGTAATCCCGTTCTTTTGATGAGTGCCCATACTTCATTAGGTTGTTTGAAATAGTTTAAATATTCCTGAATGATAATCTGTTCCAATGCTAATGACGGATTAAATTTAATTTGGGAATCATTAAGATAAGCTATAATATCAGCATCATTGGCTACTTTATAATAATCTACCAATGCTTCTTTGGCAATATAGTTATAGGTTTCAATAGATGCTCTGATTCCTTGTTCATAAAGGTCTTTTACATTACCAGGAATAAGATTTCTTGCGGCCAGTTCTGCTTTCAACAAAGAATAATCAGCATAGGTAAGAATTGGGAATATTGCATTTCCTGTTCCAATAATACCTTTTGAAGTATTTTCAGGCCTCCAGATTCTATATTGTAACCTGGAAATCGTATCATAGTTCACTCCATTTAATAATCTTTTTGCTGAAGTATAATAACGGCTCATATTGGCTGAAACCATGTTAGGGCTGACAAGGCCACCAACATAGCGCTGACTTTCCATAGTAGTTTTCATTTTACCAGCTGCTACAAGCTTGTCTATATTTTCCTGGGAATAATCATTCTGCTGAAAAAATATAGATATTCTGGGATCTTTACTGGTGTTCATAAAGTCAACCATAGGTTTTGAGGCAGACATTCCTGAAGGGTTAAAATTACCATGTTCTGTAAATCTTCTTGCCCTCAACATAAAGCTTACTGTTGTACTGTTAATTTCATCTCTTGATAAAACCTGTGTAGCAATGGAAGTCAGTTTTGCAGGGTTTCTTTTCATGAGTCTTGATGCTATTTTTAATCGCAATGAATTAGCCACCCGTTTCCATTTGCTGATATCTCCGTTAAAGAATAAATCTTTTTCGCCGGGATTTACCTGTACAGATGGATCAGCACTTTGAATTGCAGTATAAACATCATCTAACTGTTTGTCAAAAACATCATACAATTGTTCCTGTGTTTCATATTTAGGAGTTTGTGTTCCTCCATAGCGCGCCTGGAAGGCTTCTGTATAAGCCATACTTCCATTAATATCCGTTACATACCATGCATAATAAACTTTTAAAATGATAGCAATGCTTTTAATATTCACGTATTTCTTTTGTTCCTCAGCCGGCATATGATCAATTTTGTAGATGATGTCTGTAAGTAAAGCGCCATGGTCTCCATAAAAAATATCTTTCCTTTGATTCATATTGGAACCGTCATCCATAAACTGAGATGAATTACCTGTGCTGGGAACCAACGTCTGGGTCCAGGGCATAATTCTGCGGTAGTAATCATAATAATACTCGAAACTGCCATCAAATCCTTTCATTATTGCTAAAGGCAGAAGTTCTTCAGGTGTAGCTTTTATTTGATCTATGGGATTGGTATTAATCTCTGCAAAATCGCTGGTACAGGATGTAAACAGAAAAAATGATAGGGTAAGTATAAGTATTTTTTTCATTTTAATAATCTTTAGATAATAATTTTAGAATGAGAAATCCAGATTAAATCCTAAATATCTGGACATAGGAGAGCCTCCATATTCTGCAAAGCTACCTGCACTGTTGGAATATTTTCCTTCAGGATTTATCCCATCCGGTAGTTTATTGTATATATAGAATAAGTTTCTGCCGATAAGAGAAAGGTTTAAAGTATTTATTCCAAGAGATTTGATCATTTCCGGTTTAAAGGAATAGGTTAAGCGTGCTTCACGAAGAGAAACCCAAGTATTTTCAAATATAGACTGTTCCCGGATTCCTCTACTCCATGAGCCCAAATTGTTGTAATAAGAAGCTGCGCTTACAGGGTCGATCCATCCTTTTTCATAGGCTTCCTGATAAGTCATACCACTTACATCTCGGGTAACGCCTTGCTTATCTTTTATACTGGTATTCTGGCTAAATACTCCTTCAGGAATCACCCCAAACTGAATGTTGCCATTAGAATCAGTATATTTGATTCCTCCTCTCTCTTCATCCCTGTACTGTAATGTGGAGGATAAATTACCAAACTGAACACCATAATTATAGGTGGCAGAAAGAATATCGCCTCCTACTCTTGCATCTATCAGTACACTTAAAGATAAATTTTTATACCTGAAAGTATTTCTGAAACTGGCTAAAAAATCAGGAGTTAACTTTCCTACCGTAGTATATCCCTGGTTTTGGTAAGAATCCGATCTCAGATAAGAGCCATCGGCTTTCAGAACTTTCATGCCGTTTCTGGGATCATCAATTTTATTACCATTTGCGTCCAGCGCCTGATATCTTGCATAGGCATATCTGGTTTGTATCAAACCGTATTGTTGGCCAGGTATTGCTATACTTTTTACATCAGTTCCCATGCCCCAGTTTAATACATATTCAGTAACTCCCGGATACAGTTCAATAAGTTTATCCCTGTTTTGAGAGAATGTAACTGTTGTATTCCATCTGAAGTTGGATGATTTTATCGGAATCGCATTGACAACTACTTCTATACCCTGATTTTGTAAATTTCCAGCATTGATCTGCTGTTGGCTAAGCCCTGACTCTTGTGGTAAGGAAAGTGTTAACAGCTGATTGGTGGTGTTGGTTTTATAAAATGAAACATCAAAATCCAGCCGGTTATTGAAAAAAGCCATATTTAGTCCAAATTCTATGGATCTGCTCAATTCATTTTTTAAATTTAAATTCGCCAGCGAATTACTATTGAAGCCAGTCAAGGGAATGCGTGTTCCATCAGGTGAATTGTAAGCAGAAGGATCGGGTCTGTAGTAGAGGCCCGAGCTAGTGTTGTATGGAGAAGTATCTCTTCCCACCCATGCCAGACTTCCTCTCAGGCTTCCGGAATTTATCCATTTTGGAAGTTGTAAGGAATTAGAAAATATCCAGTTTCCAACAAATGAAGGATAGAAATAGCTTATGTTTCCATGTCCATCTGGATAGGACAATGTGGAAGACCAGTCATTCCGGCCTGTAATATCAATGAATAGTTGGTTTTTCCAGGCGAAATTGGCAAAAGCGTACAACCCCTGAATTCTTTTTGGAGACTGATTGCCATCAGCATAATAGGTTTCGCTTCCTACCGGATCTATTGAGTTCTGGATTTGGAAAACACCGGGAGAATTCAGTCCTCCATTGGTCCATTGCCTTGTGGCTTTATATTTGGACCTGAAGTCTTCTCCACCAATAGATGCATTAAGGCTAAGATTCTCTGTTAATTTGAAGTTGGCATTTAATAAAAATTTTGTAGTATATTGTTCTTTCCTTCCTTCCAAAATGCTATAACCGCCTCCTGTGAACCCTGGATTTTCTCCAAGTATTTTAGATTCATTAAGAAAATCATAATTATTGAAGTTGCCGGTTACCATAAGGTTCAGCCAGTCTGTCAGCTGGGATTTGAGTTCTATCCGGCCTATATAGTTGTTTTCTTTCTGGGTTCTAGTATTCTGGAAAAGATTAAAATAAGTAGATGCCATACCGTAAGGATCCGTATTGTCTTGTTTCATTCCCCCTTTTACAGGGTCCAGATAATTATTTTTCCAATATACGGCATCAAAACTTCTGGGAGTACCATATATAAAACTGAAGAGTGGGCTTTCATTTCCTCCCTGAGGTACTGGATTCTGCCCGAAAGACCTATTATAGTTGAAACTTGCATCTACCTGCAAATATTTACTGTAGTGATGGGTTGCGCGGATGAAATAGGCATTCTTGATAAACTTATTACGGGGAAGGATTCCATCGGCTTCCTGATTGGTATAACTCAATAAAATAGTAGATTTATCATTTCCCCCGGAGAGTTCGAATGAGTTTTTACGATCAAATCCTACCTGGTAAATATCCTTATAATTATCCGGTTGAGGATTCCATAGAATTGTTCTGCCATCAATATCCTGTACTGGGTTTCCATCAAATTTTGGCCCATAGCTGTAAAAAAAATTGTTTGGATCTATAAAACGGTCCCCGTTTGCATCCGTTGAAAAATTAGATCTAATACCGGCACCAAATTCATTCTGAAATATGGGACCATTGTAGACATGCTGTGTAGTAAGAGAAGAATTTATCCTGACACCCAACCCGTTTGTACCTTTTCCTTTTTTGGTCGTAATAACAATAACCCCATTAGCAGCCCGCGAACCATAAAGAGCAGATGCTGCAGCTCCCCTTAATATAGAAACGGACTCAAAAACATCTGAGTTAAGGTTCTTCATTTCATTACCGAAATCATAACCAGAACCCCAGGAATCCGCACCGCTTACACCATTGTCTATAACTACTCCGTCAACAACAATTAGTGGTTGGTTATTGCCTCCCAATGATGTATTTCCACGGATCTGAATTCTGGCACTAGACTGCGGACCTCCGGACCCGGCAGTAATTTCTACCCCCGGGAGTTTTCCCTGAAGAGCTTCCATAGGATTAACAACACCAGCCTGTGTTATGTCTTTGGTATCAACTTTAGTAATAGCGTAGCCTAATTTTCTCTGATCTCTTTTTATTCCAAGTGCAGTAACCACAACTTCATCAATTTCCTTATTCTTTACTGAATCTTTCTGTATTTTTTGAGCGTTTATTTGATTTGTACTGAGTAGAAAACAAAAAACACTGGCGGCCATGGGTAACCCTTTACTTAATTGTTTCATTTTTGTTCATCATTTGCTTAGTCCTGCAATATTAAAAAAAAATATGATACTTTAATATAAAATCAACATGTAAGGTATTGATTTACAATGATTAATAGGTGCTTTTTTGTCGTTTAATCTTAATTTTAGCGTATAATATTCTGTTAATGATACTATTGGAAATATAAAATATTGATTATAGATTGTCGTTTATGAATTTTATTTTTTTTTACTTTTTTTATTTGATATATACTTTTTATCTGGTAAATCTATAGCTGTAAAGTGTTTTTATTGTCAATTTATGTCATGTGTAAAAAATCCCTTCCCAATGTGACAATGTTTTTTTTCTTTATACTTAACCTAGCACAATTCCTAACATAAGCAATGAGTAATCAACAATAGCTACTAAGTAATGATTAATTAATAAAATTTTTATTTAAATTTCACCATGTGTGGAATAAATAGTATTTTAGAAAAGCGTTATCCGAAAAGCTTAAATAGAGTAGGAAACAACTAAAACTAAAATAACTATGAAAAATCTAGTGAAGATTTCAAGAGAGAGTTTAAAATCATTAAAAGGAAGTGGAGGACCTACATGTCCTGATGATCCTGCATTTGGAATGTGCTATCCTCCAGGCTGGCCCAATGGAATTTGTATGACTAAGTATCAATGCTGTATGAGGCTGGGTGGGCCCATTGAATTTTGTAAAGAAGAATATGGCAAGTAAAATACTTCCTATTTTTAAAGTATAAATAAAAAACGGCTATCTCTGGATTTTGAGATAGCCGTTTTTCTATTTATAAATTGTTATCATACCTGTATTACTCCAAGGTTGAATTTTTCTGTAATGGGAGCATTATTAGCTGCTTCAATCCCCATAGAAATCCATTTTCTGGTATCTGCAGGATTGATGATGGCATCTGTCCATAATCTTGCAGCTGCATAAGTAGATTCTGTTTGTTTCTGATATTTTTTAGAAATCGTATCCAGAATTTCGTTGTGCTCTTCTTCCGAAATTTCTTTTCCTTGTTTCTTCAATGTTGATTCCTGAATCTGAGCCAGTACTTTTGCAGCTTGTGCACCTCCCATTACTGCCAAGTCAGCCCAAGGCCATGCAACAATTAATCTTGGATCATAAGCTTTTCCACACATTGCATAATTTCCTGCTCCATAAGAGTTACCAGTAATAATAGTGAACTTAGGAACAACAGAATTGGAAACTGCATTTACCATTTTAGCTCCATCTTTGATAATTCCGCCATGTTCTGATTTGGAGCCTACCATAAATCCGGTAACATCCTGTAAGAAGATTAAAGGTATCTTTCTTTGATTACAATTGGCAATGAATCGGGTTGCTTTATCAGCAGAATCAGAGTAGATTACTCCTCCGAACTGCATTTCTCCTTTTCCACTTTTAACCAGCTTTCTCTGATTGGCTACAATTCCTACAGACCAGCCATCAACTCTTGCCGTTGCACAGATAATACTTTTACCGTAGTCTGGTTTATATTCTTCATATTCGGAGTTATCCACAATACACTTGATAATTTCGTAAGTATCATATTGTTCAGCTCTTGAAACCGGCATAATTCCGAAAATATTTTCCGGGTTTTCTTTTGGTGGAAAACTTTCTATTCTGTCAAAGCCTGCTTTTTCAGTACTTCCAATAGATTTCATGATGTTTTTGATTCTATTCAAAGCATCTTTATCATCTTTCGCTTTATAATCTGTTACTCCTGAAATAGAGCAGTGAGTGGTCGCTCCACCTAATGTTTCGTTATCGATACTTTCTCCGATAGCTGCTTTTACAAGATAGCTTCCGGCAAGGAAAATAGAACCTGTTTTATCCACAATCATCGCCTCGTCGCTCATAATGGGAAGATAAGCTCCTCCAGCTACACAACTCCCCATAACGGCAGAGATCTGGATGATGCCCATAGAACTCATTTTAGCATTATTTCTGAAAATTCGTCCAAAATGTTCTTTATCAGGGAAGATCTCATCCTGCATAGGAAGGTAAACACCTGCAGAGTCTACCAGATAAATAATAGGAAGTTTGTTTTCCATGGCAATTTCCTGAGCTCTCAGGTTTTTCTTTCCTGTGATAGGAAACCATGCGCCAGCTTTTACAGAGGCATCATTAGCAACTACAATACACTGTCTTCCGGAAACATAGCCAATAACTACTACTACACCTCCGCTAGGACATCCTCCATGTTCCTGATACATCTCGTATCCGGCAAATGCTCCTACTTCTATGGAATCTGAATTTTTATCGAGAAGATAATCTATTCTTTCTCTTGCTGTCATTTTTCCTTCATCACGAAGCTTTTGAAGCCTCTTCTCACCACCTCCTTTTTTGATTTCAGTGAGTAAGCGATTAATTTCAGATAATTTTAATCTGTTCTGATCTTCTCGTTTATTGAATTCGATGTCCATAAAATTTTCAATTTTTTACGCTTAAAGATACTATTTTTATGAGGAATACGAATTGGAAGTAAAACAGATGTTTAATTATTTGGTTTTTAGTAATTTGTGAAATTTTTAACTAAAAAATATTTTCAAATAATTTATATTTTTTCTAACTTTACATAAGAGTAATGGAGGGTGATAACCTCTGAAAATTACTCTGTTCCTAGTTTATTTTTTTAATAGTTTATTATTTGAAGGCCCTGAAAGTTTAACAAATTTTCAGGGTTTTTTTAGTAATGCGTGTGGTTGTTAGTAATATTTTCTATATTCTATAATATTCAGGTCGGTAAGATGATTCTTATGTTTTTTATATTTTTTAGCAGGAATAAAGCCAAGTTTTTCCGGAATTTTTCTGCTGGCTATATTGTCTTCATCTACAGGATATAAAATATACTCAAAAGTAAAATTCTTTTCCAGAAATTCTATGAGGGTCGTTATGATTTCAGTTCCTAATCCTTTCCCCTGAGAACCCCTTTTTAGCCATAAGCCAAGTTCAACAGATTCTTCTGTTATATTATGGATACCGCAACATCCTATAAAATCCCCATTAAAGTCAAGAGCGACCATTACAAGATCTGTGTTTTGTAATAAAGTTCTTTTTGATTCATCCACAAAGGTGATTATATCCTGTCTATTCCCTTGCGGATTAAAAGGCATGTATCTGGTCACCTCATTGGTAAAATGCTCCAAAATATCATCGATGTGTAAGTCTTCAACAGGGCTTAAAGTAAGATGTTTTGTTTTGATTTCAATGCTCGGGCTTAATATCATAATTAATTGATCTTTTTATTAAATTAATAGAAAGTGTTCTGAATTAAGAGTAAAGCTATTAAAAACTTTATTTATTATCTTTTTATTAATGTAAATTTATCTTTTTTTGCAAGATTTATAAAAGCGTATTTGTAAATTTGCACGTTAAAATAAAAAGGGGATAGGTTATGCATAAATTGGCACTTTTCAGATTGCATTTAATAGTTTTTTTATGGGGGTTCACTGCAATTCTGGGAAAATTGATTCAGGCCAATGCACAGATTCTGGTTTTTTACAGAATGTTGTTTGCCTCTATTTTTTTGTATGTATTCATCAGGATTTTTAAAAAGGAGAGCATAAAGGTTTCCAAAAAGATATTTTTTCAACTGGCAGCAATAGGTTTTGCCATGGCACTCCATTGGTATTGCTTTTTTTATTCTATTAAAGTTTCCAATGTTTCTATTGCGCTAAGCTGTCTTTCCTTATCTACACTTTTCGCCTCAATTCTGGAGCCTATTATTTTCAAAAGGAAAATTGATGCATCTGAAGTGATCATGGGAACTGTTATTGTGACCTGTATACTCTTGATCTTTAAGACAGAATTTCATTTTAAAGAAGGTATTATTTATGGAATTCTGTGTGCTATATTCGGAACTATTTTTTCTGTTTTTAATGGTAAGATGTTTGGGAAAACAAGTTCGGGGAATATTATTTTTTATGAAATCTTCTGTGGTTGGTTCATTTTAATGTTATTTTATTTGTTTTCAGGCCAAATTTTTCAAATGAATGAAATAAACTACAGAGATCTGGCGTTAATATGCTTGTTAGCCAGTGTTTTCACTGCTTTTCCAATGTTGGAATCGGTGAATTTAATGAAATATATATCACCTTTTACTTTAATTTTAACAGTTAATTTAGAACCTGTTTACGGAATTATACTAGCTTTTTTTATCTTTGGGGAATCAGAACATATGAGCCCTATATTTTATGTCGCTTCAGGTGTTATGATACTGGCAATCATTGCAAATGGATTAATAAAAGCCAGAAAAACTAAAAACTTAAACTAAGCATCAAATTTATATGATGAAAAAATATTTTTTACTTGCATTTTCACTGCTGTTTGGGCTTTCTCAATCTCAGATTATCAGGAAATATTCCAATGAATTCTTAAACATCGGAGCCGGAGCAAGAGGACTTGCCATGGGAGGAGCAGTAATTACCAATCAGGATGATGTATATTCTCCTATGTGGAACCCTGCAGGTTTGATGTCAATCGAAAAAGATTGGCAAGGGGCAGCCATGCACGCAGAATATTTTGAATCTATTGCAAAGTATGACTATCTGGCCTATGCAAAAGTACTTGAAGAAGGTGTTTTTGGAGTTTCGGTAGTAAGACTTGGAGTAGACAATATTTTAAATACTACCCAAATGATCGATTCTGAAGGGAATATCGATTATGATAAAATTACCAAGTTCTCCCAATCCGATTATGCAGCTATTCTTTCTTATGCTTTCAGACCTGGAGGAAATCCAAAATTGGATGTTGGGGTGAATGCTAAAATTGTTTACAGAAATGTAGGTAAATTTGCAAATGGTTATGGTTTTGGTTTCGATGTGGGAGCCATTTATAAGGCAGATAACGGATGGAAGTTCGGAGGGATGGTGAGAGATATTACAACTACTGTAAACTTCTGGACGATTAATCAGAAAGAACTTTCTACTGTTGTAAATGGGGAAGAATTTAACCCTGCTCCTAAAGATAAACTGGAACTTACAATGCCTAAGCTGAATGTAGGTGCCAGCAAGTTATTCGAAATCAATAGCAGTGTGTATGTGTTACCGGAAGCAGGTATCAATGTTGATTTTGCTAAAACAGCATCATTAATTTCAACAGATTTTGCCAGTATCAGTCCTTATGCAGGAGCTGAATTGGGATATCAGAAAATGATTTTTGTGAGATTAGGGATCAATAGATTCCAGTCTATTACAGATATAGAAGACCTTAAAAGAAAAGTTTCTTTCCAGCCGAGTGCAGGTCTTGGGATCAGATATAGAGGACTTACACTGGATTATGCAATTACGAATTCAGGAATTGGCGGATCTAATTTCTATTCCAACTTCTTCTCATTAAAACTGGATATGGGAGCATTTAGAAACGATTAAAATTATAAAAATGAAAAAGTTATCAATATTGGTGATGGCTGCTTGTTCAACAATGGCTTTCGCACAAAAGGTTTCGGATTATAAATATGTTGCGGTTCCCGAAAAATTTGAAACATTTAGGGAAGATTATGGGTTAAAAAACTTTTTCACCAAGGCTATGACAGGGAAAAAGTATATCATTCTTCCTACCATTAAAGATAATTGGCCAGCTGAAGCTAAAAGTAATTTCTGTAATGTAGTCTCTGCCGATATTCTTAATGAGAAAAGTCTATTTAAAAATAAATTAATAGTACAGTTTAAGGATTGTAATAATACTATGATTCTTGAGTCTAAGGGAGGCTCAAAAATTAAAGAATTTGAAGAAGGGTTACAGGATGCATTGAAAGAAGCATTAATTAAAATACCGGTTTCTAATCCCGTTGCATTATTACCTGCATCTAATAATAGTGCTCAACATACATCTCCTGACCCTGTGGTATCTGTAGCATCTACAACAACTCCGGAGGCGAGTAATTACTCGAATGGGAAACTGGATCTTCAGAAAATACAGATTGATCCTAACCAGTTTATTTTGGCAAAGTCTGGTAGCTCAGTTCCGTTTGCCGTTTTCAAAGCAACTTCAAAAAATTCCGTTTTCCTTGTAAAAATGGCTGATGGAAATACAACGATCGGATATTTTGAAAATGGGAATATTGTAATAGATGTTCCACAGACAGATGGAAGATTTGCCAAAGAAGTTTTTGCAGCAAAATAATTAATAAAATATAAGTACAAAAGGCTCTTGAAAAAGAGCCTTTTATAATATATATGTTGATGTGTTTTTCATTTTTTTTGAAAATACGATCCTATAGATATGGAAAGTAATCTAACCATTTATAATGTAAATAAGACGGTGGAAGTATTTATAAAATGAGTGAAATTTTCATAATATTATTGTTATTAGTTGATAACTCTAATTTATGAAAAAAATACATATAATAATATTTTTTAATAAAATATTTATTTATTCGTGTATTTTGTTGTTGTGTTTGTTTTGTATTAAAGGGAATTTTGGTTTTTGTCCCATTTTGATAAAATGGTAAATTCTAATGAAATTTCACCAATAAATAATCTTTTATTGGTGGAAATTGAAATCCTGTGCTATGTCAGATCATTAACTAGCATTAAAAAACTCCCAAATTACCTTAGCCTTACTCTTACCTAGAATCTCTTCCAGGGTTTCCAGATTAGCTTCTTTGATACGTTTTACAGACTTCAGTTTAGACAGGAGTAATTCAATAGTTTTTTCTCCTACACCGGGAATTTCTTCCAGCTCAGATTTTATAGTAGAATTTTTCCTTCTCGTTCTGTGATGCTTTACGCCAAATCGATGGGCCTCATCACGTACACGCTGAAGGATTTTCAACGTTTCAGATTTTTTATCGAGATATAAAGGAATAGGATCCTCCGGGAAGAAAATTTCTTCCAGCCTCTTGGCGATCCCTACAATGGTAATTTTTCCATAAAGACCTAATAACCTCAGGCTTTTGACAGCAGAAGAAAGCTGTCCTTTCCCACCATCAATCAGAATTAGCTGAGGAAGACTTTCTCCTTCATCAAGCATTCTTTTGTAACGGCGATAGATGACCTCTTCCATCGTTGCAAAATCATTTGGACCCTCTACTGTTTTAGGATGGAAAATTCGGTAATCTGCTTTACTCGGTTTTCCATCTTTAAAAACAACACATGCAGACACGGGATTCGTTCCCTGAATATTTGAGTTATCAAAACCTTCAATATGTCTTGGCTCTACAGGCATTCTCAAAAGCTTCTGCATTTCAGCCATGATTCTGTTGGTATGTCTTTCAGGATCTACAATCTGAACCTGCTTCAGCTTTTCCAGACGGTATTCTTTAGCATTCTTTTCAGAAAGCTCTACAATTCTTTTTTTGTCTCCTACCTTAGGAACAATCAGTTTTACATTGGGAATTTCTACAGACAAATGAAATGGTAAGAGAACTTCTTTAGAATCTGAAGAAAACTTTTGACGGATTTCTATCAAAGCTTCTTCCATAATATCTTCATCGGTTTCCTCAAGAATCTTCTTAATTTCTGTGGTAAAACTCTGGATAATATTTCCGTTTCTTATCTTAAAGAAATTGACATATGCTGCGGTTTCGTCACTGGTCATTCCGAAAACATCCACATCATCAATATTAGGATTTACGACTGTGTTTTTAGCCTGATAATCTTCAAGAATGTCCAGTCTTTCCTTAATGATCTGAGCCTCTTCAAACTTTAGGTTGGAAGCCAATTTCATCATCTGATTCACCAGATAATCTTTTGCTTTCCGGAAATCTCCTTTGATAATTCCACGTATGGCATCTATTTTTTCGTCATAATCTTCCTTGCTTTCAAGATCTTCACAGGGCCCTTCACAGTTTTTGATATGATACTCCAGGCAGACCTTATATTTTCCATCTGCAATTTTGGATGGAGAAAGATTCAGGTTACAGGTTCTAAGTTTATAAATGTGTTTTATGGTATCCAGTAATATCTTTGCAGGACGTACTTTTGCGTAAGGACCATAATATTCTGATCCATCCTTTATGACATTTCTTGTCAGGAAAATTCTTGGGAAATCTTCATTTTTGATGCAGATCCATGGATAAGTTTTATCATCCTTCAGCATGACATTATAAAACGGCTGATGCTCTTTAATCAGATTATTTTCCAATAATAGGGCATCATATTCACTGTTTACAATGGTCGTTTCCAGTCGCTGGATTTTGCCGACCATTATTTTGATCCTGTATCCGGAAAGGTTTTTGTTGAAATAAGAGAGCACCCTCTTTTTAAGATTTTTAGCTTTCCCAACATACAAAAGCTGTTCGTTTTTATCGTAATAACGATAAACACCGGGTTCGGATGGTAAGGTTTTGAGCTGTAGTTCTAAAGAAGGATTCATATAACAAAATTAAGGAAACTTTCCCTATTTAAAAAAGAAAAACCTGCAGATGGTTCTACAGGTTTTATTTTATGGGGGCAAAGTATTTTATCCGTTTGCCATTGCAGTATATTCACTTACAAGAAAACTGAAGTAATCCCATTCCACAGAGTTTTTAGGATATTTTTTCATGAAATCCTGATTGTCTCCAAATAGAAAATCATAATTGTCTTCAAAATCATCTTTATGCAGCCACATTACCTTGTTGCCTTTTTTTACATAATAAGATTTGATAACTCCGCCTCCAAGCTGTGGAGAGCCCATTACAGAAAAACCTGTTGTTTCTTTGGCTCTGGGATCGTGGTATACTGAAATAATATCATCAAAACCTGGGTTGATTACCTGCATCAGAAATTCCTTATCATCTTTTTTGTTCTTTAGAGAAACAGTCTGATTTACAAAATAAATTCTGTCATTGTTGGTGTTTTTCGTCAACTTCTTAGTTCCGAAGTTTCTGATATTCCCCATGTATTTTGCCACTTTTGCAATCTTCTCTGCATTGCTTGGATAGACATACATCTCATTGATCTGATCAGCATTGAAAGTAGCATTCTTTTTGGTGATACTGTCTTTGATAACAACTTCGTAGATCTGCCCTTTTTTGGTTTCAATCTTATTACAGAAACCTTTGTAGGTAGTTCCGTCCTTTAAGATAATGGTAGATGTTTTCTTGGGAGATGGAGTATTAAAACCTTCATTAAAAAGGTAAGTTTCCATTTTTTTGATGTCCTCTTTAGAGTATTTTACTTTCTGCGCGAAAGCAGTGGTGCTTGCTACACATACAGCAAGTAGTAGAGTTTTCAGTCTCATGTATTATTGTTTTTAATTTTCGGGGCTAAAAGTAGTAAATTATTTCGCTTGTTTTATAAAAATATAGAAGATTGAAATTTAGCTTTTCCAATTATTGTTAAATGCGTAATTTTAAGGAAATTTTTTAGAAATGATATACGGAGTAGATGTTTTTACTTTCCATGATGTTCTGGAAATATGTAAAAAACCTAATAAAGCCAAGCTAAACAAAGCAGCAAAAGAACAAATTTTAAAATCTCAGAAAAACGTACAGAAAATAGTAGAGTCAGACAGATGCGTATACGGAATCAATACAGGATTCGGACCATTGTGTGATACTAAGATTTCAGCAGACGAAACCGCTCAGTTACAATATAACCTTATCATTTCTCATGCAGTAGGTGTAGGGAAGCCAATTGATAAAGAGCTTTCCAAGATCATGATGATTGCCAAAGTACATGCGCTATCGAAAGGATTTTCAGGAGTTTCCCTGGAAGTGATTGAAAGAATGATTCTGATGCTTGATAAAGATATCATTCCGGTTGTTCCTGAACAAGGATCTGTAGGAGCTTCAGGAGACCTTGCTCCCTTAGCACATCTTGTATTGCCTTTACTTGGTTTAGGACAAGTTTGGGAAGGAGATCAGGTTTCTGATACCATGGAGGTTTTGAAAAAGCATGACCTTGAACCATTAGCTTTAGGTCCAAAAGAAGGATTGGGATTAATTAATGGTACGCAGTTTATCCTTGCTCATGCGATCAAAGGACTTGAAAAATTTGAATATTTACTAGACCTTGCTGACATGACAGCTGCAATGAGCCTCGAAGCATACAGAGGTTCAGCAAGCCCATTTAAAAAAGAACTCCACGAGATCAGACCTTTCGAAGGCAGTAAAAAAGTTGCTGCAAGAATGCTTAAGTTCTTAAAGGGATCAGAAAATATGAAAGCTCATGAAGATTGTGAGAGAGTTCAGGATCCTTATTCTATGAGATGTGTACCACAAGTTCACGGAGCCAGCAGAAATGCTTTTGAGCACCTTAAAGGAATGGCAGAAACAGAATTGAACTCTGTAACAGATAACCCGATTGTCCTAAGTGCAGAAGAATCTATTTCAGGTGGAAACTTCCACGGACAGCTAATGGCGTTGCCTTTAGATTATGCTACATTAGCAGCTGCAGAATTGGGAAATATTTCAGACAGAAGAAGCTACTTATTATTAGAAGGAAAATATGGACTTCCGAGATTATTAACGGAAAGCTCAGGATTAAATTCCGGATTTATGATCCCTCAGTACACTTCAGCAGCGTTAGTTACTGAAAATAAAACATTATGTTTCCCTGCATCGGCAGATTCTATTCCTACAAGTTTAGGTCAGGAAGATCATGTTTCTATGGGAAGTATTTCAGGAAGAAAATTCAATCAGGTACTTGGAAACCTTGTGAATATTCTGTCTGTTGAGTTGATGTTTGCAGCTCAGGGACTGGAATTCAGAAGACCTGCGAAATGCTCTAAAGTAATTGAAGAAAACTTTACGATCCTTCGTTCTAAAGTTGCCAAGCTGGAAGATGACAGACTGATTGGTAAAGATATGCTTGCCATTGCAGAGTTAATTAACGAAAGAAAATTTGTTGTCAACTAATCCAAATAAAACAAAGGCTTCCGAAAGGGAGCTTTTTTGTTTTCAAAAATCTTTTAATTATTTAATTATTAAATTTTTTAATCTTTTAATCAGATAAAAATGCATATCCTCAGAACAGATTCTACTCATAAAGATTTTCAGAACCTTGTAAAACTCCTCGATGCCACTTTGTCTGAGCATAATGGAGAAAATGATGACTTCTTTGCTCAGTTTAATACCATTGATACTATCAAAAACTGTGTCGTAGTTTATATAGATGATATTCCCGCAGCCTGCGGAGCATTCAAACCATTTTCAGAAGATACCGTAGAAATAAAAAGAATGTTTACCCATCCGGAATTCAGAAAGAAAGGACTAGGTTCCACCATTGTAAAAGAACTTGAGAGTTGGGCAACAGAATTGAACTTTACAAAAGCTGTATTGGAAACTTCCCGGGATTTGAAAAGTGCCATATCAGTTTATGAGAAAAGTGGTTTTTACAAAATACCCAATTATGGTCAATACGTTGGAATAGAGCAAAGTGTGTGTTACGGGAAAGTATTGTGATTTAATATTCATGTAATGCTAAATTCATTTTTTTTCAATTTTTAATTCCCGTTAAAGTGTTATATTGTGGCCTCAACCAAAATTATAACATATGAAAAAAACTGTATTCCTACTGGCAATATTTTTTGCCTTAAACTCGTGCTCCAGAGAAGATCTTCAGAACGAAAATGTAAAAACCGAAATGTCCCAGAAAGATCCGTTGACTGCAAAACAAATCAACGAAAGGATCAATCAGGCTATTAAAACGGACGGTACTTTCAATTGGAAGAATGAATCCGATCATTTCGTATGGAGTGCTATTTTCCGTGGAAATAAAATGGTATCGATTGGTTTTGGAACTTCTAAAGATGATTTCGACAGAAGTAAATCTCCAAACAGCAACGATATTGAAAAGGAAGTTCTTTCTGTAATCAAAAAATATGAAGGAAAAGACGAAAGAAATTTCCTTCTTCTTTCAGATCAATATCTTAATCAGATGGATGTTGTGATAGAAAATGAGGAAACTGTTTCCGCTCTCCGACAAATGAAAAATATCCGATATGTAGAACCGGCGGACTATCATTATTTTGAATTTGAAGCTCAATATAATGCAGCGGCAAAATCTTCAGGAAGTGGTTCTTCAGGATGTGGGTTCTCATCATCTACTTTAAGTACTGCAGACTATACTTCAACGACACCAAGTGCAAAAATACCTTGGGCTTTTGCTAAGCACAATATTCCTGATGCATGGAGCTACAGTACTGGAGCAGGTGTTACCATAGGACTTATTGATACAGGAGTTTCACCAGAACAGACTTTACTGGGAGGAAGTTTTAACAATGGTGCTTCTTCAGGAAGAACGATCAGCAAATACGGCGTGTATAATTCAGACGGATCCGGAGATCAGTGTGGGCACGGAACCAAAATGGCTTCTGTAATGGCCGCTCCGAGAAATAATGCAGGATTACCTGTAGGAGTAGCTTATAATGCCAATCTTATTGCCTACAGAGCTGCAGAAAATGTTGTTCTTGAAACTTCCAGTGAACAGACAGCTGTAAAAACGGCTTTCACAGAATTGGGTAACAATACCAGTGTAAAAATCATTTCTATGTCGATGGGACATATCTTCTCAGTCGGAAAAATTGAAGATGGTGTCAAATATGCTTATTCTAAAGGAAAACTGATCTTCTGTGCCGGAGGTACTTCAACCAGTTTTACGAGTTTTGTCGGAGTAATTTTCCCTGCATCAATGTCAGAAACTCAGGCGATAACAGGAGTAAAAGAAAATACTTCCAATCAGAAATGTGATGTCTGCCACTCGGGAAGTCAGATTGATTTTACTTTCCAGATGGAGAGACCTTCAGGGAATACTGTTCCTGTATTGAGCTATTACAATGGTCAGGCAGATTATGTAGGTGGTTCTTCAGTGGCTACAGCGGCTACAGCAGGAATTGCAGCATTGGTTTGGGCTAAAAATCCATCATGGACAAGAGATCAGGTACTGAATAAAATGAGACAGTCTGCTACCTACTATCCCAATGTAAATTCAAGCTACGGCTATGGAAATATTAATGTTCTAAAAGCAGTACAATAATATAATGACCTTATAAAAATAAAAGGAAATATCTCAGCTGAGGTATTTCCTTTTTTATTTTAATATAGATTATCCTATCCTTACACTTGTCATACTCAATGACCCGCCAATAAGCTCGTCATTGAATAAATTAAGCTCTTCAGACTGATCTTTCAGACCCAAAGTATACAATAAAGGAAGATAATGATCAGGCGTAGGAACGGCATATTGTAAGAAAGTCCCTTGTTTCTGATAATCAATAATATTTTGAAAGTTACCGTCAAGAAGCCAATTGTTGGTTTTTTCACGGGCTTCCACTGCCCAGTCCCAGCCGGCTCCCACTGTATTTATATTTTTCCAGTCGATGAGGCGGAGGTTATGAACAATATTTCCACTTCCGATAATAAGAATACCTTTTTCACGAAGTTTGTTCAGTCTTTTGGCAAGATCATAGTGATACTGTGGAGGTTTTGTATGATCAATGCTCAGCTGAATCACCGGAATATCCGCATCAGGATACATATGTTTGATAACTGACCATGCACCATGATCCAGTCCCCAGCTGTGGTCTTCTTCCACATCTACGGGAAGAAGTAATTCAGCAGTTTCTCTGGCAAGTTCAGGACTTCCGGGAGCAGGATACTGCACATCAAAAAGTGCTTTTGGAAAACCATAAAAATCGTGGATGGTTTTCGGCATATCCAGGGCGGTTACAAAAGTTCCGTCTGTATACCAGTGAGCAGAAATACAAAGAATTGCATTAGGTTTTGGAATTTCTGTAGCTGCTTTCCGGAATCCCTGTACAAATTGATTCTCTTCAATGGCATTCATTGGTGAACCATGTCCAAGAAATAAAACAGGCATTCTCTGTGTGTTGTTAAAACCGTTGCTTATATTTTGAAGATCGTTGAGGTTCATAAATATTGAAGATTATAAAAAAATAAAAGGTTCAAGGCTTTTAGACAAATCCCCGAACCTTTTATCATATATATTAATTTACTATGCCTGTTTTACAAACTGTAATTCACCAGCTACTTTTACATCATCACTCACCATTACACCTCCTGCTTCAAGAGCGGCATTCCAGTTTAATCCGAAATCTTTTCTGCTGATCTTTCCTTCAAAAGAGAAACCTGCTTTTGTATTTCCCCATGGATCTACGTTGATTCCTCCGAAGTCTACATCAAGCGTTACAGGTTTTGTAATTCCATTGATGGTAAGATTTCCAACGATAGAGTTGTTTAATGCCTGAGATTCAAAAGTGATGGTAGGATGTACTTCAGCATTGAAGAATTCTGCAGACTTTAAGTGGTTATCTCTGTCTGTATTGTTTGTAAATACAGAATCCGTTTGGATAGTAGCTGTAGTTTTTGCATTTGCAAAGAATTCGTCTTCAGATTCAATTTCAGCAGTGAAAGTTCTGAAGCTTCCTTTTACGTTAGAGATCATCATGTGTTTTACTTTAAAAGTAATTTCACTATGCGTAGGGTCTAAAATCCATTTTGTTGCCATTGTATTTTGTATTTTTTGTTTGTTATTAATGATGCAAATTTAGGACAGCATACCTATACAAGTCATTGATATAGGATAAGAAATGAGATTTTTTTGTCAATCGTCAATTTTGCTTCGCAAGTGAATGGTGAATCTATTCTAAAATCAAATTGACAAGCGTAGCGGATTGACTGTTCACAATTCACCTATCCTAATTCCTTTTAAAAATTCTACTATTAAGTTAAGAAATAATTCCTTTGAATGCATGAATTCCATTTTATGAATGTTTTAATTTAACATTTCTTAACGAATGGTTTTTATTTCTTATTTTTGTAGGATTCAATTTTATACAATGAAATTACATAAATTTTCTTTATTGATGCTGGTTTTAGGCAGTTCAGCATTTGCCCAGAACCAGAAGTTTACCATGGCGGAGGCTGTAAATGGAATGAGAACCAACCTTGCTGTGAAAAATATCTCCCAGTTTTCATGGGCTGCAGACGGAAAATCTTATATCCAGGCCGTGAAAGGCGGTTATCTGATTACAGATTTGAAGACCAACAAACAGGATACTCTGATCTCATTGAGCCAACTGAACAGAAATCTTTCCAATGATAAGTTTAAAGCTGTTCCACCTATCAAATTTACAGGGAATTCCAATGGGTATTTTACGACTGGTGGTAAAATGTCATGGATTGAGAAATCAGGAAGCGACTGGAAAGTAAAAAGTACAGCTACCATTGACCAGGATGCTGCGAACGTGAAAATGTTTGGCGACGGTCAGACTTTTGCCTTCACAACAAAGAATAATTTATTTGTCAACAGAAACGGGAAAACCATTGCTGTAACCAACGAAACGAATGAGAATATCATCAGCGGACAGGCGGTTCACAGAAATGAATTCGGAATTGATACCGGAATTTTCCCGGCTCCAAACTCTGAGAGTGTAGCTTTCTATAAAATGGATCAGAGCATGATTGCAGATTACCCGATCATCGATTGGTCTGTAACTCCGGCTGTAAATCACAATATTAAATATCCAATGGCTGGTCAGACTTCTCACCAGGTGACATTAGGGGTGTTCAATATCAAAACTCAAGCTACTACTTTCTTAAAAGTGGAGGGCGAAAAAGACCAATATCTAACAGCTGTTACCTGGAGTCCGGATTCAAAATACATCTTTGTAGGTGTACTGAACAGAGGCCAGAATCATATGAAAATGAATCAATATGATGCTGCGACAGGAGAATTGGTGAAAACTTTATTTGAAGAAACAGACAGTAAATATGTTGAGCCACAGCATCCACTTACTTTCTTCCCGAACTCTAATACAGACTTCATCTGGCAGAGCCAGAGAACAGGATACAATCACCTGTTCCATTACAGCCTTGAAAAAGGACTGGTATCTCAAATCACAAAAGGTGACTGGCTGGTAACCGATATTTTAGGATTCAATGAAAAGAAAAAGGAAATCTATTTTACTTCAACAAAAGAGACTCCTTTAGAAAGACATTTGTATAAAATTAACTGGACTAATTTTAAGATGCAAAGGCTGGACAGTGGAGAAGGGATGCACATTGGAACTTTGAGCAGTGACGGAAACTATCTGTATGATGCTTACAGTAATGCCAATTCACCAAGAATTGCCAACATTATCAATACAGCGAATTTAAAAACTACCAATATCCTTACTTCTGAAAATCCATTAAAGAATTATCAGAGACCGGAAATTAAAAATGTAGAGTTAAAAGCAGATGACGGAACTCCTTTGTATGGAAAAATCATTCTTCCAACTAACTTTGATCCAAATAAAAAATACCCAACCATTGTTTATCTGTACAATGGACCACACCTACAGTTGATCACAAATACTTTCCCTGCTTCAGGAAATCTTTGGTATGAATATATGGCCCAGAACGGTTATATTATTTTTACGATGGACGGAAGAGGTTCTTCTAACCGAGGAATGAAGTTTGAGCAGGCTGTATTCAGAAACCTGGGAACTACAGAAATGAATGACCAGATGAAAGGAGTAGACTACTTAAAGTCGCTTCCTTATGTAGATGGAGAAAAAATGGGAATCCATGGATGGAGCTTCGGAGGATTTATGACAACTAGTTTTATGCTTCGTAAACCGGATGTATTCAAAGTGGGTGTAGCAGGAGGACCTGTAATCGACTGGAGCATGTACGAAATCATGTACGGAGAAAGATATATGGATACTCCGCAGGAAAATCCACAGGGGTATGCAACTGCTAATCTTCTGGATAAAGTTCAGAATCTGAAAGGAAAATTATTGATGATCCACGGAGCTCAGGATGATGTAGTCGTATGGCAGCATTCTATTAAATTCATCAAATCAGCTGTGGATAACGGAGTTCAGTTAGATTACTTTACGTATCCGGGACATCCGCATAATGTGATCGGGAAAGACAGAGTTCACCTGATGCAGAAGATCACAGATTATTTTGATCAAAACCTTAAAAAATAAAAAAGAAGATGTATCACAATTAAATGATGCGGGTTGGGAATCGTATATACGAAAACCTTTTATGTATTTATTAAGGTACATAAAATTCTATAAAAAAAAGGCCGTTCTCACGAGTTGTGAGACGGCCTCTTTTGTTATTAATTTTTCTTAGATTTTCTTATACGTCAGAGACATGTTGGCTCCGTTGTTAACAAATGAGATTGTTCTTTTAGTTCCATCAAAATAATCAACTTTAAAACGAGTTGTATCTTTTCCAATGGTAATGTTCAGGATCTGTCCATTATTGTCCTTCATTAATTCCCATTTACCTTTGCTGGTACTTTTTCCAACTGTAGCTTCAAAACCGAAATCTTGGCTGAAGGTTTGAAATATCTTGTCACTGCCAAAAATAGATTTTATGTCTTGTGGCTGGTTATTAACAACAGTTTCTACAAGTTGCCATTTTCCTACTAATTCTTTTGCTGTTTGAGCTTTAAATATGCCTGCTAAAGAAAGGCATACCATTACAATGTACTTTTTCATTATTTGAATTTTTAATTACATGACAAATGTACAAATAAATCCCATGTATTTTGTTGTTAAATTACTGATAATGAATAATTTAAATGATTAAAATTGATTAGTATGAATTAATTTTAAATGTTTTAAAAAAGATGAAATTATTTTTTAAAAAACATTATATTTTGTTGATTAATTATATTGTTGTCCAGAGTTTCTTTTACCTCACTTTATAGAATCTCATGGATGGATCTTAACAAACATCAATGTTTTTGATTTTTCATAGTGGTATTTTTGTACTACTAAAATCAACAATATGGAATTAGGAATAGGAATGTTTGGGGATTTGGCTTTAGACCAGTCTACCGGAAAATATAGAGATGCAGGAATTAAGATCCGTGAGATACTGGATCAGGTAAAATTAATGGATGAGGTAGGGATTGATGTCTTTGCGATGGGAGAGCATCACCGTCCGGATTATGCTGTTTCCTCCCCGGAGATCGTTTTGGCAGCAGCAGCAAGTATTACAAAAAATATAAAACTGGCCAGTGGAGTGACTGTTTTAAGTTCTTCAGAGCCGGTAAAAGTATATGAAGATTTTTCAACGCTGGATTTAATTTCAGACGGAAGAGCAGAAATATTTGTGGGACGCGGAAGTTTCATAGAATCATTTCCATTGTATGGTTATTCATTGAATGACTACGAACAGTTATTTGACGAAAAATTAGAATTATTACTGAAAATCAATTCTGAGGAAAACGTTAGCTGGTCAGGAAAACTTCGTGCTCCGATGCAGAATCAAACGGTGTATCCAAGAGCAAAAAATGACGGAAAGCTTTCAATCTGGAGAGCAGTTGGTGGAACTCCTCAATCTGTTGTGAGTGCAGCACAGCTTGGAATGCCTTTAGTGGTAGCCATCATTGGAGGAATGCCAATTCAGTTTAGAAATCTCATTGAATTCTATAAACAGGAATACCAAAAAGCAGGACATGATGTTTCGAAAATGCAGATTGCGGTTCACTCCCATACTTTTGTGAGTGATGACCAAAAAGTGGTAGATGGGTATTTCCATAATTATAAATCTCAGATGGATAGGATAGGAGCTTCCAGAGGATGGGCGCCTTACACAAAAGCACAGTATGATGGAGGAAGAAGCAAAGACGGTGCGTTATTCATCGGCAGTCCGGCTGAAGTAGCAGAAAAGATTGCTTATATGAAGGAGATTTTCGGAATTACAAGATTTATCGGGCACATGGATGTGGGAGATCCTGCCCATGATGTGATGATGAAGTCTATTGAATTATTTGGAAAAGAAGTAAAACCTGTCATTAAAGACTTATAAAATAAAAGAGACTGTCTCAGAAGTGTCATTCTGACGAAGGAAGAATCTCATAGATAACCAAATACATGAGATTCTTCACTACATTTCATTCGGAATGACAAAAGCCAAATTGTTTGACTTTTGAGATAGCCTCTTTCTATAGAAATCACAAAAATTATATTTTCTGATAATAGGCAATTGCTACCTGAGGATGAAAAGGAAGCATAAATGTTTCCCAGCCATTTTCCAGATCTGTTTCATTGCTCAGAAGGTATTTACCATCAATAATATCAATCAGTAGAAGCTCAGGTGAGAAAAAAGTAAGGCCTATTTTATGCTTGGAAGGATCTTCGAGATGAGAAGAAATCAGATCCAATTTAAAATTTTCAAATGGGAAGAATGTATTTCCTAAAACATCCGGAAGACTTCTGACTACTCCACCCAATTGTGCAACGTAGTTACTGGCCGCACCGCTTAACAAAAAAGGAATTTGTTTTGCATTCGGGTTTTTCTGAAGCAGTTCCCAATAATTCTTTACGGGATTTTCTTTCTCATCAAAAACCTGATGCTGAATTTTATATTCAAAATAAGTATCATCAAATACATAGCGATCCCAAATCATTTCAGAACTTTGATCGATAACAATACGGAAAGCGAGTTTTATTTTTTTCATCGTTTCATCATTTTACACTTCCATAAAAAGAATCAGGGCATTTTCACTTAAAGCTTCAAATTCCAGTTCTTCCAGTTCCCAAAGCAGAATAGCATCCCGGTTTTCCATCAGTCTGTTTTGAAATTCAAATGCACCGTTGATAACCATTCCGAAAATAGATTTCTCCGTATCTTTTAATGCATAATATCCTTCAGCGCGGCCATGATAAAGTCCGATAAAGTTAGGCTGCTGTAATACCTTAGAAATAGTAAAAGCATTGTTTTTTAGGGTGAAATCCAATACATTTTTGGTGTAGTTCTGAATGTTTTCTTGTTTTTTAAATTCAAAAATTAAAAGATCTGTCCGGTCATGATACACCATATTTTTGATAACAATATCTTTTCCTGCCTGAGTATTCAGCGTAAGAGACATTCCTGCTGAAATCGTTTCGTAAAAATCATTGATAATAATTTCCCCGTACAAAGGCAGTATGAGAAGAGTTCTTTCTTCTTCAAAACTGAGTCTTAATTCTCCTTCAATATCCAGAACCACCTCTTTGACATTATACAGAGTATAAGTTCTGTCTTTATCGTTAAGAATCTCAGTAACGGTATTTTTTTCATTTTCCTGCCAGATTCTGAAATCATTTTTGAAAATTTTTGAAGGGGCTTGAACTAACATAAGGAGAGAATTTAATATTCCCACGAGACACAGATCTATACATTGCTTTTGAGGATGAGAAACAAACAATTCATATTGAGATCAGACCTGTGCTTTGTGGAAATGGGATAATAACTAATATTTAAAGAACTTTTCAGAGTTTATGCCGATACTTTTATCGTATGAGTAAGGGCGAAACCACCACTTACACTTCCTGAAATAGCAGACATTTCATTAGAGGTTCCGTCACTGAACACATTATCATTGGCATTGTAGGTGTAGCCGCTCATTCCTTTGTATCCGGTACTTGCTGCTACCTGTACCACCGCATTGTCACTTCCCTCAGGAAATGCAATCTGAGTCACCAATAAAGACTGTCCTGCAGAATTATAGACATGAACGTGGATATGAGTAGCCCTTCCATTATACCAACCCGGAAAAATGGATGTGAATTTTACCTGACCATTCGCATCTGTAGTCTGTCTTCCTCTTAAAAAATGAACCGTAGTGTAGTTAGTAGGCTGCATTCCAGTTCCTCCATATTCAGAGTAGTTTCCATCTTTATCGCAATGCCAGATATCCACAAAAGCGCCCTGTAAAACTGCACAGCTGGTATTTACATTCTGTATCGTGATGGTAATGGAAAAAGGAACTCCGGTTCTGTCGCTCACAATATTACTCTGAACTAAGCTTGATGGAGATTTTGTAGGAAACGGCCCTTCGGTTTCAGTATTGGTAACCGAACATCCTGTAGAACCTGATCCTGCTGAGGTACCAGAAGATGAATCCGTAATATCATCATCATTTCCGCAATGGATTAAAAGAGGAGCGGCAACAGCTGTTACTCCGGCTAATCCAAGACTTTTCAGAAAGCCTTTTCTATTCATTGTTTTCATAATACAGGGGTTTTAAGATTATACTTTAGGCTGGAAGTATGAAGATGGGAGAGGGAAGTTTTGAATGCGTAATAATATCCGGAACTTCGCTCACAGCTTTCAGCCTTTTCTTATTCCAAAAGTATTTTCAAAAAACGGTGCAGGAAAATTTATGAGGTAAACGAATAAAATGTGTCGGTAAATCTGTGTTTTTTAAGAATTATTAAGAGTTTGGATGGAAGTTTGAAGAGGAAATTCGGAGGTATTATGCTATTAAAGACATTCAAAACTTCCATCCTCCCGCTTCCATCAGAATTTAACCAATCACTTATTCACAATCTTCATCACAAGATCTTTGTAGGTTTCTCCGATAGGAATGATGAAATCTCCAATGTGAATATTGCGGTTGACAATGGTTTTAATATTCTGTATGGGAACGATATAAGAACGATGGACTCTTACAAAATCCTTTTCGGAGAGTTTTTCCAGAATGTTCTTCATGGAAGAACGTGCGGTAATCGTTGAGTGATTGATTAAATGAATCTGGATATAATCATCAAGCCCTTCAATCAACAGAATATCATTGAAGTTGATCTTATGGAGTTTGTAATCGGCACGTATGGAAAGGTATTTTATATCATCAGTCTCTACATTGGTTTTAACTTTCTCAACGGCTGCTTTGAATCTTTCAAATGAAAATGGTTTTAAAAGATAATCAACTGCATTGATACTGAAAGCATCTACGGCATATTCCGAGTAAGCTGTGGTAAAGATAACTTTCGTGTTCTGGGAAATGTTTTTATAAAAATCCATTCCGTTTTTGGAAGGCATTTCTATGTCCAGAAAGATGAGGTCTACAGGAAATTTATTCAGATATTTCTGGGCATCACTTTGAGTATTGAAGACCTTTTCAAGAGAGAGGGTTTCAATTTTTCCGGCGTAATTCTCAATGATTTTCAAGGCGAGAATTTCATCGTCAAGAGCAATGGCTTTTATCATAAGCTTACAGTAAATTAATTTTTAAATCCACTTCAAAAATCTTTCCATCATTGGTCATATTCAATGAATGTTTTCCAGGGTATGCCTGTTGTAAATGTTCAAGAGTATTTTTTAATCCGATTTTCAAACTCTCTTCATCCGTAATATTCCGGTTCACAATATTATTAAAAACATGAAAATGAAATTGTTCTTCCTCAATCATGATGTTGATCGCTATTTTAGAGGTTTCTTCAGCATTAAAGCCATATTTAAAAGCATTTTCAATAAAATTGACCAAAATAAAAGGAGCTATTTGCAAATCCTTTGTCTCTCCGGTTTCTGTATAGGAAAAATCCAGGCTGTTGTCAGTCCGGATCAACTGAAGAGCTATATAATCTTTTACATATTCAATTTCTTTGCTGAGCTTTACCAGATCTTTACTGCTTTCCTGAACTACGTAGCGCATTACATTAGAGAGTTTCAGAATACTGTTGGGAGCATCATCAGACTTGAATAAAGTCAGTGAGTAAATTGAATTGAGAATATTGAACAGAAAATGGGGCTGTAACTGATATTTTAAGCTTAATAATTCTGCTTTGGCTTTAGAACGTTCCAGTTCCTTTTTCTCGATATTTTTAAAAATAAAAAGAGAAGATAAAAAAGAGAATAGAAAGGGAAGAAGTGATGAAAAAATCATCTGGACATAATAATTATTTCTGTTCTGGAAGTTGCCCTGTGGAAATCTTTCTCCCATTGGCGGTGGCATATCTCCATTGGGATTTAATGGAGGTGGCTGCATCTGCATAGGAAAATTCCGGGCCGAAATTCTGCTTTCTTCAGTAAGATAATTAGGAATAAAAATCATGAGTCCGAAACAGATCAAAAGGCAGATTATAAAAGGAATATATTTCTTTTTACTGTAGAATTTGGGAAGGAAAACATTCAGGTTTAAGTAGAAAAAGATGACAACCAATACAAAGCGGATAAACTCTCTCTGGAACGGGGAAACCTTAAATACGGATAATGTTCCGTCAAAATCAGGAGAAGAAACCACCGGAACTGTTAAGAGTAATAGAATAAGGATAATATGTTGCCCGATTTTTTTCACACAGTATAATTATTTAAGACTAAACATGCCTTGTAAAAAACATGAATTAAGATTCTTTTTCATTCAAATGTAATGAAATGAGGCATAAAAAAATACACTTAAGCAGAAAATCAAAAAATTTCATAGCTTAAGTGTACTTTCAAGGAAAGAAGTTTACAATTGAAAACTGCTTATACAATCTCGATCAGACTTCCTCTTTCTTCGTCTTTAATAATATTGAGTGCTGTAGGAATTTTCTCTTTCAGTTCTTCCACGTGCGAAATAATTCCCACGATTCTGTTTTCTTTCATCAGATTGGTGAGCGTTTCAAATACGATATTCACCGATTCCGTATCCTGAGTTCCGAAACCTTCATCAATAAAGAAGAAATTCTTATCTGCCTGTGCGTTGGCCTGAACACTTTCTGCCAGAGCCAGAGCGAGACTCAATGATACCTGAAAGGCCTGCCCTCCGGAAAGCGTTTTGACACTTCTGCTTTTTCCTTCGTTGAGGTAATCGATGATTTCAAAATCGTTATTTTCATTGAGTTGAAGGCTCAGTTGATTTCTGGTCATGCGGTGAAAACGTACATTGGCATGATCACAAAGCTGTCTCAGATAAATAGACGAAACATATTGTACAAAACCTGCTCCTTTGAACAGATTCATCATGATCTTCAGATTTTCGGAACGTTTCTGAAGCTTTGTGAGTTCTTTCAGAAGTTCCTCTTTTTTCACAAACTCTTTTTCCAGTCGGTCTATTTCAGCGGTTTTTGTGACTACAGAATCACTGATCTGTTTTTGTTCGGTTTGTGCTTCCTTAAATTGCTTTTCGGTCAGAGAAAACTGTTCATTGTCGAATGAAAATCCTTTCAGTTTTAATTCAAGCTCTCCAATGAATTTCTTTAAAGCTTCAAATTCAACTTTGAAATGCTGGACTTTAGCTCTCACCAGTTGAACATCAATTTCCTGAAGTAAAATATGCTCAACCTCTTTGAACTCTGTGAATTTTTGATCTGATAATGCCTTTACAATAGCCTCTTCATTCCCGGAAATTTCCTTTTCAAGTTCTGTAATCTGTTTTTCAGACTGGCTGACAATGGCTTTTTGCTCTGCCAGTTTTGGAGAAAGAATTTTTTCCTGTTCCAATGCCTTCTGGTAATTTTCTTCAGTTTCCTTGTTGGATTGTACCAGCTTTTGATAAATTTCTTCAATCTCAGATTTTTCCTTTTGGACATACAGATTCCAGTCCAGGATTTTAAGACCGGAACGGCTGATATTGATCTGTTCCTGTTTCGAAACTTCTTCTAAACGGAAGGCTTCCAGAGCGCTCTTGTATTTTTCCAGAGTTTTGGTTTCCCTGTCAAGATTGTCTCTTTCCAAAGCTATATTCCGTTCAGTTTCTTCAATCTTTTTTTCTAAAGTGAATGAATCTGAACGTTTTTTCTCAAACTCTTCTTCCTGATCAGGAGAGAATGTTTTCCATGTAAAATTCAGAATATGATTTTCAAGATCTTTTTGGATCTGAAGAACGATTTTCTGTTCCGAAAGAAGCTGTTCCTCAAAGATTTTTTTACGGTCCAGAATTTTGTCAATTTCTGATTCCTGCTTTTGAAGACCAATTGTTTCCTGTTCCACAGAAGTTATTTTCTCCTGAATTTCCTTCAACTCAGCATTCACATCATGAAATTCCACAATATGCGGATGCTCTTTAGATCCACAAAGAGGGCAGTTTTCACCGTCATGAAGCTCACTGGCAAAACGGGAAAGCTCTTTTTGTATTTTGAGATGATCCAGTTTCTGGGAAAGTTCTTTTTTTTGAGTTTCTAAGGTTTCTTTTCTGATTCTGAAATCTTCTTTATAATTTTCGTTGTAAGCAAAAGGCTTCAATTCTTCTGCAATTTCTCCGATCTGCTTTTGATGTTTCCCAATCTTTTCAGTTTGTTCCTGCAGTGATTTTTTTAGATTCTTGTGTTGAATAAACCAGTTGCCCACTTCAGAAAGCAGGGCAGAGTCAAGTTTCTGTTCCTTTAAGCTTTTAATCTGTACAGAAAGTTCATCAATGGTCTTTTGAATTTTCTCTTTATGAAAATCTACTTCTTTTACTTTTTCTGAACCTTTCTGAGTTCTTTCATTCAGAATTTTGATCTCCTGAGAAAACGTCAGAATCTGAATGATAAGATTCAAATCGTTTTCCTGAACTCTGGATTGCTCTAATGCTTTAAACTGCGGCTCAAGAGACGTAAGCTGTTCTTTTATGATGGTAAAAGCCTTTTCAGTTTCCTGTTGGCTTTTGATCTGCTGTTCTTTCTCATTCCGCTTGTCTGAAATCTCTTTTGAAAGCTTATTTTTCTCAATAATCAATGGGTTGAAGAGCCTGAAAATACGGTCGTATAATTCTGTCTGTGCTTCCAGAGCATCCATTTGAGGCTTTTCTTCTGAGAGTTTATTGAATTTTTCTTTATTCTGTTGTAAACTGTCAAAGTCACTTTTTAAGTTTTTCAACTGTTGATAGGATTGGGAAACCTTTTCCAGTTTTTCATTTGATTCTGAGAGCTTTTTCTGTTCCTCGGCAAGCTGCTCTTTTTGAATCTGGATTTTCTCTTCGTTGATTTCTTCAAAACCTTTCAATTGCCCTTCCAGCTGATCCAGTTCAGATCTGTTCCTTACATTAAGTGCAGAAACATTGTTCTGGAGGTCAAATTTTTGAAGATTGAAGATCTCCTTCATCATATTCGTTCTCTCTGCAGCGCCCAATTCAAGGAATTCTTTGAACTGTCCCTGCGGAATAATGATGGTTCTTTTGAAGTTGGAATAGCTCAACCCAATAATAGCTTCTGCATTCGAGTGATCTAAAGGAATCCATTTTCCATTGATGTTCTCATAAAAAGTAACAGCATTAGGTTTTACCTCTTCGAATTTTTTGGAATTTCGCTTAAAATCACGGGTAGCACGGAACAATTTATTCTCATAATTTACAAAATCAAATTCTATATAAGAGCTGTTTGATTTTAAGTTCATCATGTTATAAGCCCTTTTATCACGCATGTTCAAACGCTCCGTTTCTCCATATAAAGCAAAAGAAATAGCTTCTAAAACTGATGATTTTCCGGAACCTACCGCTCCGAAAATACCAAACAGTCCGGCTTCGGTAAGATTTCTGAAATCAATCGTCTGGCGCTCCTGGTATGAGTAAAGTCCTTCGATAGTTAATTGAACAGGGATCATGGCTTATGCATTTAAAATTTCGTTAAACAAATTCATCAGTTCTTCATTGGCTTCCTGCCCGCCATTTTTAGATTTAAAATAATCTTTAAATAAAACATCAATATCCTGACTCAAATTGATTTCATGGTTTTGATCTTCTGACAATTCCAGATTTTTTACTTTGGGGATAAGGTGAACAATACCGTTGTGGGACTGATAGATTAATCTTCTTTCATCTGCCGTTAAAAAAGTCTCACTTTCCAGCGTAAGTTCTATAAATGTATTGGGATTTTCACCCAGCCACTGAACAGCATCATCAATGGAGGTAAATGTTTTTCGGACTAAAGCTCTGCCACTTTTCAAGAGCTTCTTCTCGTAGGAAACGGCTTTTTCCGGCTCTGCATCAATAATGGAAACATATTTCGTCTGTCCCGCTTCACTGAAACTGTAGCAAAGGGGAGAGGATGAATAAATAACAGGTTTTTCTTTCGTTCCGATATTCTGAAAACCATGAAGGTGACCGAGTGCTGTATACTGAATCTGCTCAGGAATACTATCTGAAAAAATCAGATCTGCATTCCCTATCTTAATTGGTTTTTCTCCTTCAGGTTCTTCCAGAATTTCTGCACCTCTTTTATTCATATACAAATGAGCCGTCAGAAGATTCACTCCGGAATCATCACAAAACTGATCCGCAAGGTTTTTCCAGGTCTGAGAAAGGACTTTGTTGATTTCTTCCTCTTTATTTTCACCAAAATATTCCTTTAATCGGATCTCATTTGCGAAAGGCGTGTGAAGAATTCTTACAGGAAAATCTATTCCATCAATTTTCAGCTCGATAAAACCTTCTTTTGAGCGGGTAATGTTAAAATATTCTGTACCAAAAGGTGCTATCTCTGCTTTAGGATGGCCTATTAAAATAATCCCGCATTCCCTTGCCAGAGGATCGGGAGCATTAATTAAACTGGGAGAATCGTGATTGCCGGAAATAGCAATCACAGGGCGTTTACCATTTAATGATAAACGTTTTAATGTTTTATAAAAAAGTTCAGCAGCCTCTACACTTGGATTAAAATTATCGAATAAATCTCCGGCAATGAGAACTAAATCAACGTTTTGCTCGTCGGCCATCTGAACAATTTCATTCATAACCAAAACCTGTTCTTCCAGTCTAGAAAAACGGTCGAGACGTTTACCCAAATGCCAGTCGGCAGTGTGGAGGATTTTCATAATGTAAATTTGAGAATTAAAAAGGGTATATGCAGCGTAATTTTCAACTTGTTTCGCAGAGAATTATTTTGCAGATATTACAATGTAAAGATAGAGAATACTTAAATTTTAAAAATAAGGTTTCCCTTAATTTCAGATAAAAGCAATTTATAAGTTATCATCAGCTTCCCTTGCTTTGAAATCTTCCCGGATTTGTTTTAAACGTGCTTTCCTTTCCGCTTCAGCATTTTGGATTTTACGTTTTTTCTGATCAATTTTCTTTTTATTTTTTTTCCTGTTCGCTTCGTTGTTTTTGCTCATATTTTTTATGGGTAAGAAATAGCTTCTTCAAAAATAAGAAACAAAAAGGGAAGAAGAGGTGTAGATTTTCGTATAAACTTATAATCAATTAATTTTGCAAAAAAAAGATGGAACAGCAATCCAAAGATCCTCTGCACGGAAAAAGACTGGATGCTATCCTTGAAGAACTGGTAGAATACTATCAAGGTTTTGAAAGGCTGGGCGAACAGATCAATATAAAATGTTTTACAGATAACCCAAGCATCAACTCTTCCCTGAAGTTTCTGCGAAAAACACCGTGGGCCAGAACAAAGGTGGAGAGCCTGTACCTTTTTATGCTGAGACAGAAAAAGAGAGATGAAAGTAGAAAAAAATAAAGGCTGTAAAAAGAAGATCTCCTTTTCTTTATGCCTTTCATAGCTTCCTTCTTCCAACCTCCAATCTCCAGGCTCACTGAATCATTTCAAAAACATTATATTTGTATTATTAATCGTGAAACAAAATCACGAAAAAAAGAAAAAATATGACAATCGAAAACAATCACGTTGTAGCTGTAAAGTATATACTTCATACTATCGAACCAGATGGAAGTAAGATTCTTGTAGAAGAAACAACAACAGAAAATCCGCTTACATTTTTGTATGGTGTGGGAATGATGATTCCTAAATTTGAACAGAATATCCTAGGTTTGAAAGCTGGAGATACAGCTGCTTTTACAATTCAGCCTGAAGAAGCTTACGGTGAAAGACAACCGGATGCTATTGCACAATTACCAGTGGAAATGTTCAAAGAATCAGGACTTCCACCAGTAGGAGCTATTCTACCTTTATCTGATAATCAAGGGAATAACTTCCAGGCTTTTGTAGTAGAAATTACTCCGGAAGTTGTAGTGGCAGACCTTAACCACCCAATGGCGGGGAAAGTTTTAGATTTCCAGGTGGAAGTTTTAAACACTCGTCCAGCAACAGAAGAAGAGTTGGCACATGGTCACGCTCACGGAGTTGACGGAAACGAAGCTCACTAAAAAATAAAAAAATGTCCGGGTTATTCCGGATATTTTTTAGAGATAAAAAATGAGCCATAGAATTATCTGTGGCTCATTTTTATTTATAAGATTACAATAGGTATTGAATGCTTGGCATTCCCCTCCACCGGAGGGGTGGCGAAAATTCAAAGAATTTTTGACGGGGTGGTTCTATACGCAAAGCAGTACCCCACAATATATTTCTTCAACAGCTTTACTAATCCAAAAATTCCCCAGAAACATAATACCAGCGTTCATGCATTTTCTGAAAAACAGAAAACTCATGATGAACTTGTGGATGCCCATCCTGATCCGTATAATAAGCCTTAAATTCTACATGATTTAAAGTCGGAGTACGGATGATTTCCAGTTTTGTCCATTGATTGATTTCTCCCCATTCCTGAAGATCTTTCTTATTATGGTATTTTCTTTTTCCCGGAAGGGTAGTCTCCATCAGATATTCTCCATTCGGAATGGCGAAAGCAGAAAACCTTGAGCGCATCAGTGCTTCAGCGGTAGGAGCATGTTTTTCTCCGGTATGATAAGGTTTGCAGCACTCTTCGTAGGATTTTCCTGAACAGCATGGACAGTTCATATATCGTATTTTAAATTTTGAATGCAAAAATAATGAATCTCATTAGAAAGGACTTCTGCCTATTTGAATTTTATAATGGAATTAATATGTTGAATTATTATATATTCAATAGAAACGGGCTTTAGCCCGTTCAAAATAAATAAACAAAAATCCCCCGGCTTCAGCCAAAACATAGAGAATTTTATTTATCTCAAATATGTATAAAAAAAGAAGCACTCTAATTAAAGAATGCTTCCCTTGATTTATTTAATAAACCCTCTGTTTCTCAATAAAGGTTTGATATCCGGATCGTGTCCTGTGAAGTCTCTGAATGCTTGGTTCAGGTCTACAGAATTTCCTACGGAAAGAATATATTTTCTGAAACGGTCACCATTTTCTCTGGTTAAACCACCATTTTTACTGATCCATTCCCATGCATCGTTATCCAATGTTTCAGACCATAAATAAGCATAGTATCCTGCAGAATATCCACCTCCCCAGATGTGAGCAAAATAAGGAGTGTGATATCTTGGCGGAACTGTTGCCAAATTGAATCCATGGCTGGCTAAAGATTGCTTTTCAAAATCCAGAACAGGAATAAACTGGCTGTCATTGCTTACTGTATGCCAATCCATATCAAGTTCAGCAGCAGAAACCAATTCTGTAGTCATATAACCCTGATTGAATGTAGCTGCCTTTTTGATCTTATCTACCAAAGCCTGTGGAATAGGCTGTTTTGTTTCATAATGTACAGCGTAATTTTTCAGAACAACTGGATCTAAAGCCCAGTGCTCATTGATCTGAGATGGGAATTCTACGAAGTCTCTCGGTACATTCGTTCCTGAAAGTGAAGGATATTTCTGGCTGGCAAACATTCCGTGAATAGAGTGACCAAATTCATGGAAGATGGTTGAAACATCGTCATAGCTAATTAATGAAGGTTTCCCCGGGGCCGGTTTCTGATAATTGTAGCAGTTAACGATTACAGGTTTTGTTCCTAATAAATAAGATTGCTCAACGAAATTACTCATCCATGCTCCACCATTTTTAGAATCTCTGGTATAAAAATCCAGATAGTAGATGGCGATAGATTTTCCATCATGATCAAAAACTTCATAGGTTACTACATCAGGATGGTAAACCGGAAGATCTGTTCTTTTTTTGAAAGTCAGTCCGTAGAATTTTTCAGCAGCGAAGAAAACTCCTTTTTCAAGAACAGTTGTGATTTCAAAATAAGGTTTTATTTCACTTTCATCAAGGTCGAACTTAGCTTTTCTTACCTGTTCCGCATAGAAATTCCAGTCCCAAGGTTCTACTTTGAAACCTCCTTTCTGCTGATCAATAAGATCCTGAATATCTTTTGCTTCACGTCTTGCTGTTTCCACTGCCGGAGTAGCAATCTGGTTCATCAGTTTAGTAGCCGCTTCAGGCGTTTTTGCCATCTGATCCTGAAGTTTCCATTCTGCAAAATTTTTCTTACCTAAAATCTGTGCTTTCTTTAATCTTAGTTTAGCAAGTTGCTCGATGGTAGATCTCGTATCGTTGGCATCTCCTTTCTCAGCTCTGGTCCAAGAAGCTTTGAAAAGCTTCTCTCTGGTAGCTCTGTTTTTTAAATTCTGAAGAAGAGGCTGTTGGGTTGTATTTTGTAAAGCCAGAAGATATTTTCCTGGTTGTCCTGCCGTTTTGGCATCAGCTGCAGCTGCAGCAATTTCATCTGCAGAAAGTCCGTCAAGTTCTTTCGCGTCAGAGAAAAATACACCTCCCTGCTTTCTTGCTTCCAGTAATTTGTTGGCATATTGAGTAGAAAGAGAAGCCAGCTCCTGATTGAGCTGCTTTAATTTTTCTTTATCAGCTGCAGAAAGGTTAGCTCCTGCAATTTCAAAATTCTGCTTATAATATTGTAAAAGTCTTTTGCTTTCAGAATCCAGACCATCTTCTTTGATGGATTGTATTCTTTTAAAAAGATTTTCATTCAGGTACAGTTTGTCAGAATGTGCAGCAAAAATAGATGCATATTCTTCATCCAAAGCCTGCAAAGTAGGGTTCGTATTTGCGCTGGTAAGGTTTGAGAATACAATTTGTGCTCTTCTCAGTACTTCACCACTTTTTTCCAATGCAACGATGGTATTTTCAAAAGTAGGGGCAGCCGGATTGTTGGCAATTTTTATAATTTCAGCTTCATGTTGCTTTAAACCATAATTAAAAGCAGGTTTGAAGTGTTCATTTTTGATTTTGTCAAACTCCGGAGCTTCGTACTGAAGCTTGCTCTTCTTCATAAAAGGATTTGAAGATAAAGAGGGATCAGGTGCAGGTAGCTCCTGTTGAATATCGGTCTGTTTCATTGTAGTACAAGATTGATTGAACGCCAAGGCAGAAATTAATAATACCGATGAAATATTCTTCATAAATATAGTTGTTATTAAAGCATAAAGATATTAAAAACTTGCATCATAGAATGTATTTTGGCGAACGTATTTATGTAACCCATTTTGTAAGGGTTTTACAATGAACCAGTGCAGTCCCTTTGAATTTGGAAATACCTTTTCTGAAAAATCAGTATTGCATACAATTGCAGTATTTTCAAATGTAATGTAATATTTTTTATAAATTAGTTGTCATTTAATTAAAGAAACCAACAAAAATAATTAACAAAAGGAATAAGCATGAAAACAAGGACTTTATTTATTTTTTCAGCCTTAGCGGCATTAGCCTCATGTAATGATAAACATGAGAACCGAAACAGAGACCGAGAAGGAGACCGAAGTAATTGGGTAGAGAAAGTAGTGAGCAAAGAAAGTGGCCCGATGCAGCATAAAGAATTTAACGGAGATTTTGATGAAATTCAGGTTTCACAAGCCATTGAAGCAGAAGTTATAAAATCTGAAACCGAGAAAGTTGAAATCTCAGCCCCACAAAGTATCATTGATGAAATTCTGGTAGAAAATGATGGTGGAAAACTGCACATTCATTATAAGCCGGGGATCAGAGTAATGAACATCAGCAAAGTGACAGCTAAAATTTATACAAAAGATTTTAATAAGCTTGTTGCGGATTCAGCTGCGAGAATCATTGTAAAAGATAAATTTACTCAGGAAAAAACAGATATCGAAGCATCAAGTGCAGGAAGCATTTCCGGAGATCTTGAAGCTAATGATATGGATATCAATGTAAGCAGCAGCAGCAGTTTCGATGGGAAAATATGGGCCGTAAACCTTGATATTGAATCTTCATCAGGATCAACTCTGGACCTTTCCGGTAAAGCAAAAAAGGTAGACGTAAGTGCTTCTTCAGGCAGTAGCGTTTCTGCAAAAGGAGTTATTGCTGATGATGTAGAAGCAGACGCTTCCAGTGGAGCAAGTGTTCACATAAGTGCTGTTTCCAGTGTGAAAGCAGGTGCTTCATCCGGTGGAAGTGTGGATATCTCGAAAAAAGGAGAGCTTAAGAGTGTGATAAAAGACGAAAGCAGTGGTGGAAGCGTAAACATCCAATAAACTAATCCTGGGATTCTTCCTCATCCTCTTCATCGGTGGATGAGGAACCTTCCCAGTTTTTATTATCAAAATTAAGATTATCGTAAGCTAATAATTCCTCCTCACGCTGGAGGATTTCTTTTGTGGTAAACAGGGTAATATCATCATTTTCCTTCATTTTTGCCAGCTTCCGTACAGATGCTTTATCAATGGCCATAAACCTTTGACCAAGACGTCTTGCAGCATATTTCCTCATTCCGGTTTCATGAAGTACATCCACAGCCATATCCACGGCTGTTCCTAGTGTTTCACGGTAAATATGATTGACGCCATTGTTCAGATAATCATAGGCATCAATCCTGTTTTTTGCTCTTACGAAAATTTTGACGTTAGGATAATGTTCACGGACAAGCTCTGCTATAAACTTATTATCATCCGGATCATCAAGGCATAAAACCAGAATTTCAGCATCTTCAATTCCTGCCGCTCTTAAAATAGGAATCCTCGTTGCGTCACCATAATATACTTTAAAACCATAGCTTCTGAGCAGTTTTACACGGTCAGAATCACGATCCAAAACGGTAGCAGGTATTTTATTGGCTTTTAAAAGACGTCCCACAGTACTTCCAAAATGCCCAAAACCTACAATGATGATTTTCTTTTGAGTAACGTTGCTGTCAAGAATATTATAATCGTGTTCCTCTTCAGGAATTTCTTTAATAAATTTTGGCGTAATCAATTTGTCATTGATGATCAGAAGAATAGGGGTGATACACATGGTGATTGCCGTAACAGCCATCATCTGTGCATTCATTTCAGGACCTAAAAGATAAAGATCTGATGCATAATTGAGCAGTACAAATGCAAATTCTCCTACCTGAGAAAGGGCAAAGGCATAAAAAAGACTTTGGGGAGTATCTATCCTGAAAAATTTTCCAATAGTATATAAAACCACAAATTTTACAGCCAGTACCGCAAAAACAGTACTGAAGATAAATAAGGGATCCTTCTGAATAATATTAAAATTAATGGTAGAGCCTACACTTACGAAGAAAACAGCTAAAAGCAGCCCTTTAAAAGGATCGATCTGCGCTTCCAACTCATGACGGAATTCACTGTTGGCAAGCATGACTCCAGCCAGGAAAGCTCCTAATGCAGGAGAAAGGCCAATCACAACCATCAGCTCCGAAACTCCAATAACCAGAAATAGCGAAGAAGCTGTCAATAGTTCTGACATTCCCGATTTTGAAACATAGCGCAGGAAAGGAACAAAGACATATCGACCCAATAAAATAAGCAATGCTACTCCGAAAATAACCGTTCCGGCCTGAAGCCATTCCGGGAGTTTCTGGATCAGAATCTGAATTTCATTATCATGATGCTTGGCTTTATAATTGGCTAGAATAGGCAATATGGCCAGAATAGGAATCACTGAAATATCCTGAAACAGAAGAGTAGAAAATGAAGCCTCTCCGGCGGTGGTCTTAAGATTATTTTTTTCCTGTAAAGTCTGCAGAACAATGGCGGTAGAAGATAGGGCAAAACACATGGCAATAGCAATTGCTTTGTCTACTCTCCAGCCAACGGTTGTGAATACCAGAAAAAGCAGAAGAATGGTAAGAGCCATCTGAGATAATCCCAGCCCCATTATTTTCTTTCGCATTTCCCAGAACTTTCGGGGTTCGAGCTCCAGACCTACCAAAAACAAAAGCATGATGACTCCAAACTCACTGGCATGCATAATGTCATTGACATTGTTTCCTGTAAGTTTAAGGGCATAAGGACCTATGATAATTCCTCCTAAAATATAACCGATGACAGAACTCAATCCAAATTTCCTGGCCAATGGAACCATGATAATGGCTACACCGAGGAAAATTAATGTGTTCATCGCTAAGCTGGATTCCATATGCTATTGATTGAGTAGTTCTGTAAATTCTTTTTTATGTAAAATAATTTCTTTTTTAGAGAGCTTGTTGGCTTCGTATACGATTTTGATATGCTTAATATCTGCTTTAAAAACCTTTAATGAAACAATAAGCCCGCTGATGAGTTCATCTATGGTATATTGATAAGTGCCGGTTTTGCTGAAAGATCTTTCTTTTCCACCTGTGGTTACCAGAATATAGACTTCTTTTCCTTCCAGAGGATTATGTTCACCTTCTTTCAGCCAGTCTCTGTCGAAAACTTCATCAATCCATAATCTGAGAAGTGGTGGCATTCCGAACCATATCAGTGGGAACTGGAACACAAAACGTTCGTAATTTTTAAGACGCTTTCTTTCGCGGAAAGCAGCGATATGAAAGTCAGGATATTCTTCGTAAAGATCTCTTAGGGTATAATGCTGGTGGCGAACGTAGAAATTGATGAGCTCTACATTCGAATTGGAGTGCTCCAGATAAGGGTGTGCAAATACTACCAGCGTCTTCTTCATAATCCTGTTTTCAGTAAATATAAGAAAAAAATATTGAAAAAACGGTAGTTTTTATGAGGTTTTATTAATTTTTTAATATCTAAAAATCAATTTAACATTAAGAAAAGTTAAAGAATTGTGGTTATTTTAGGTTTTTAAATAAAAAAATCAGATCGTGATGATCTGATTTCTATATAAATTTTCAATTGAATTGTTAATTTACCAACCTCCGGATGCGCCACCGCCTCCAAAACTTCCACCACCGCCGAAGCCTCCGAATCCGCCGCCACCTCCGCCGGAACTTCCTCCACCAAAGCCACCTCCACCGAAGCTGCCAGGGAATGGGAAGAAACCGCCAGGATAATTTCTGCGCCCTCTTCTGGTGATGATCACATCATCATCGTCATCATTATTTCCACCACGTCCGCCACCTCTGTTTCCAAAAAGAATAGCAATGATGATGAAAATAATAAAAGCAATGATAAGAACTTTAAAGGCACTTCCATTACCGGAAGGAGCTGTTGTGGCTACAGGTTTGAATTTTCCTTCAACAGCCTCCATAATAGCTGAGGTTCCACCATTGATGCCTTCATACCAAAGTCCTTTCTTGAAATTTGGAGTGACGATGTAATCTAAGATCTGTCCTGCTACTGAAGCGGTAAGATATTGTTCTACAGCGCGCCCCTGCTGGATAGACATGGTCCTGTCTTCTGTGGCAATCAGGAAAACCACTCCGTTATCAACACCCTTTTTTCCAATTTTCCATTTCTCACCGAACATGGTTGCCAGAAAATTCACATCTTCTCCTTTGGTAGAGCGGATGATGACTACTTCAATTTCCGTTGAGGTAGAATCTGCAAACTTGATCAGTTTATTATTAAGCGCATCTTTTTCCTGTTGAGAAAGCAATCCTGCTTCATCAAAAACAGGATAGAGCACTGCAGGCTTTTCGGGAACAGTGTATTGTGCTGATACAAAAGTGTAAAAGCAGAGTAGTAAAAATGAAAATACTATTTTAAGAGAACGTAATTTCATTTGGGAGTTGGTTTGGGTTTTCTCCTTCTACAGGAAAATGTTTTTTGAGTTCAAGTCCTGTTTCCAGGATGGCACTTTTCAGCGCCTGATAATAATTTCCTTTGGCAAATTCAGCGGTAATATAATCGTGAAGATGATCCCAGTACGACTGTTTTACTTTTTCATGAATTCCGATATCTCCAATGATGGTAAGATATTTTTGTTCGAAATTGACATGGAAGAGCACTGCATTTCTGTCAGCCGTTTTATCCATGTCCAGTTTTTTGAAAACATCAAATGCAGTTCTGGCATCACGGTTTTCCGTGTTGGAATCAATATGCACTCTGATCTCTCCCGTAGAATGATCTTCCGCAGACTGAATCGCTTCCACAAGGGAAGCGATCTGTTGATTTGTTAGGAAGTTACCCATTATTATTTGAATACTTCAGGGGCTTTCTGAGCACCTGCATCAGCTTTGAAATAAGGTTTTTCTTTGAAGTTGGTGAAATTCGCCAGAATATTATTCGGGAAAGTCTTGATGGAAGTGTTGTAATCCTTCGCAGCATCGTTATAGTATACCGTTTCCGTTCTGATACTGTTTTCGATAGCAGTGTATTCTCTTTGGAAGTTGATATACTGCTGGTCTGCTTTTAAGTTAGGATAAGACTCTACTACAGCCATCAATCTGCTTAATGCACCCGATAATTCTCCTTGTGCTGCCTGGAATTTTGCCAGATCAGCTTCGGTCATATTCGTAGGATCAATATTGATGGAAGTTGCTTTGGAACGAGCTTCCACAACTTGTGTTAAAGTTTCCTGCTCAAATTTTGAATACGATTTTACGGTTCTTTCCAGGTTAGGAATAAGGTTCGCTCTTTTCTGATATACAGTCTCTACATTAGACCATTTTGCGTTCACGGTCTGTTCTTTGTTGACAAAGCTGTTATATCCGCTTTTTCCCCAGAAGAATAGAATAGCAACAATAATAAGAAGGGCAATACCAATGGTTCCTGCACCCAGACATCCTTTATTTTTCATAGTTTATTTTTTTAAATTTTTTGTGCTAACCAAATATACAAATTATGTGCTAATTTTGTAAAAAATTATTTGAATGACAACAATAGTGGTGGCAATGGGAGAGAAAAACGAAATTGGTTTTGAAAACCAGTTGCTTTGGCATCTTCCCAAAGATTTGAAACATTTTAAAGATATTACTTCCGGGCATCCGATTATTATGGGGAGAAAGACCTATGAAAGTATTGGAAAAGCTCTTCCGAACCGTACCAACATTGTTGTGTCAAGAAAAAAAGACTGGTTTGAGGAAGGAATTCTTATTGTAGGAAGCATCAAGGAAGCATTGAAATTTGCTAAAAAGATTGATGAAGAAGTTTTTGTTATCGGTGGCGGAAATATCTATGAGCAGACTATGGATGTTGTGGACAGATTGGAAGTTACTTTGGTGAAAGCAGACCTTCAGGCTGATACATACTTTCCGAAAATAGATCCTAAAATCTGGAAAATGACCAACGAAATCTGCCATGAGAAAGATGAAAAGAACGGCTATGATTTCTGTTTCCAGACGTTTGAAAAAATTAAAAAAGAAGATTAGATGTCAATAGTTAATTTTGCTTCGCAAAGTGAATCGTGAATTTTCTTACAGATATAAAAATTAACAAGCGCAGCGAATTGACCATTCACAATTGACTTTTTGAACTTTAAGCTCTAAATTTATTATCTTTGCACTTCTAAAATTTAATAATGAATAAATACATAAAAATTGCAGTAGCAGCAGTTCTTATCCTGTTAGGACTTTATATGATGATTTTCACAAGAAATCTTGGATGGGGTATTGTTGTTTTTCTTCTAGCTGCATTTCCTATCTTACTCTTCTTTAAAAACGAGTACATCCTATTGGCATTCTGGCAATTGAGAAAACAAAATATGGAAAAAGCCGGAGAATGGTTATCCAAAATAACAGATTATAAAGGACAGCTTCATAAAACTCAATATGGATATTTCCACTATTTATCAGGACTGACACAAGCTCAGGATCACCCTGCTAAAGTAGAACCATTCATGAAGAAAGCGTTGGAGTACGGTTTGAATATGAAACACGACAGAGCTATGGCTACTTTAAATCTTGCAGCAGCAGCTATTTCTAAAGGAAGAAAGCAGGAAGGTCAGAAGTTGCTGGAAGAAGCAAAAAGACTTGACAGCGCAGGAATGATGACGGATCAGATCAAAATGATGAAAGATCAGTTGAAAATGCCAACCATGCAGAAGCACATGCATAACCCGAATATGAGAAACAGAGGAAAATTCTTCTAGTTAAACTAATATATAATATAAAAGTCCTGAATTTTTCAGGACTTTTTTTATTCTTGGAATTAAAAGTTTCTTTTGAGCAAATAAATACTTTTAAATATTGTTGTCCGATTAAATTAAAGAATAATTAACAGGTCGCTCCTCCGGAGCTATGATTTTAAAACAAATACATTCTATTAACAGTTAGCTCCCATTGGAACTGGATTTGATCCCGTTGGAATCTACTGTTAGCAATTATTTAAACTTTTTATCGGGCAGTAATGACTTTTAAATTACATTTCCGAATTATTATGGTCATAGCCATAAAACTTGGGCATCTGCCAGTGGTATTTTACGGCAAGCGTCCGTATGGCAACAATAAGTAGAATGGTAAGAATCTGTACAAAAGTATAAGATAGTACAGAATATTTGGTCATCAACAGAAAAACCGCTCCGCCTACGATACATGCTGTGGCATAAATTTCCTTTCTGAAAATTAATGGAATTCTATTGAGTAATATATCCCGGATAATCCCTCCGAAACAGCCTGTAATAGTTCCCAATGCAATACAGATCATAGGATGAATACCTGCATTTAATCCTTTCTGAACTCCGATAATGGTAAATAATCCAAGCCCGAAGCTGTCGAAGATAAATAAAGTGACTTTAAAATTCTTTTCAAGAGATTTGAATATCATGGAAAAAATACTGGTCACCAGAATCAGCGTACACATCAGAATATCATGCATCCAGAATACAGGGATATCCAGCAACAGATCTCTCACAGTTCCTCCTCCTACAGAAGTTACAAATGCAATAATAAGCACTCCGAACGGATCAAGCCGTTTCTGCATCGCTGCAAAACTTCCGGACATGGAAAAGGCAATCGTCCCAAGGACTTCTATCGCAAAATTGAACTGTTCGTGCATATATTATGAATGATAAATGATAATTGATGAATGATTTTTTTTGCTTAAGCAAATTCTTGGCCATTGTATCAATTATCATTTATCGCTTATCAAATATTGTTTAGTTTATCTTTCCACTCTCACAGAGTCCGGAACCATCAGTTCATATTCGCCGCCGTGAGTGATAATTTCCCTTACAATGCTGCTACTGATGAATGATTTTCCTGAGGAAGTCAGTAAAAATACGGTTTCCAGTTTTTTGTGGGCTAACGTTCTGTTGGTATGGGCAATTGCTTTTTCGAATTCAAAATCTGCCGGGTTTCTCAATCCTCGGATAATGTACTGAGCATTTTTTTCAAAACAGTAATCTACCGTTAGGCCTTCGAATGAATCTACTTCCACATTGGGGAATTCTGCCACTGAATTTTGAATGAATTCCATTCTTTTTTCAAGAGGGAACATATATTTCTTTTGAGAATTCTGTCCGATTGCAATAATTAATTTATCAAATAGCGGAGCCGCTCTTTCTATAATGTCGTAATGTCCCAAGGTAATAGGATCAAATGATCCTGGGAAAACAGCAATTTTCATATTCTAGTTGTTTTCGTTTGATTTTTCGTAAAACAGCCTTAGATTTTCAAGATTGAGGCTGCAGTTGTTATTTAGAACCTGATTGGAAGATAGATTTAGAATCAAATCATTTCTTCCTATAATTTTTGAATTTTTGTAAACTTTGTCAATGGGATGAAACTTAATCTTACTTTCAAAAACTCCATTTTCATTTTTCTTTATAATTCCTGAAAACAAGATTTTGTTGTCAGGAGAGCTGATTTCGAAATAATTGGGAACTGTTTCATTATCAATGATAACATCATGTTTTTTAATGTAATTGAAACACTTCTGATCATCAAGGTAAACAGCATCACCACCAAATTTGACGCTTTTGGGTTCAAGCGAATTCTTAGGCAGTTGTAATTCAAGAGTTTTGTAGTTCTGTGCCAATGCTAAAGAAGAAACAAATAATGAAATAGTAAGAAGCTTCATCATTAGATTACTTATTAAGTGCTTTTTCTACTTCATTTCCACAAAGATCCATAATGGAGATTCCATAATGTCTTGCCTGCTGTGGGAGAATACTTGCAGGAGAGAATCCTGGGTTGGTATTCATTTCAAGCATATAAGGAATCCCGTCCATCAAAATAAATTCACTTCTTGAAAAACCACTCATGCCTAATGAATTGTAAGCTCTTTTGGCGATTTCCTCCACTCTTTTAGTGGTTTCTTTGTCAATTCTTGCAGGGGTAATTTCTTCAGAAGCTCCTTCATATTTTGCTTCATAATCAAAGAACTCATTGGTAGGAACAATTTCTGTAATTCCTAGAACAATAGTTTCTCCTTTAAAATCAATAACTCCCACAGAAACTTCCATACCGTCCAGGAAACTTTCAATCAGGATTTCATTATCTTCTTTGAAGGCAATTTCAGTAGCAGCAATCAGTTCAGACTTTTCTTTTACTTTGGAAATTCCCAGCGAAGATCCGGATTGGTTAGGTTTTACAAATAATGGAAGATTAAGTTCTGATACAATTTCATCCACATTGATGTCTTCCCCTTTTCTTAAATAAATACTTTTAGCAGACGGAATTCCGTATTTTGATAATACGGCAAGAGTATCTTTTTTATTGAAAGTAAGAGCACTCTGGTAAAAATCACATCCTGTATATTTTTGGCCAATGGCATCCCAGTATGCCTGAAGAATTCCATTTTCTCCCGGAGTTCCGTGGATGATATTGAAACAAGCATCAAATTTTAAAGTTTCCCCATTATCTAAAGTCACAGAAAAATCTCCTCTGTTGATGGCATATTTTTTATCATTTTCACCTAAAAAATACCATTCATCTTTAAGGACTACTACTTTATATACGTCATAGAGATTTCTGTCTAAAGAATCATAAATCAATTGTCCGCTTTTTAAAGAAACGACGTATTCATCAGAATAGCCTCCCATCACTACGGCAACACTTTTTTTATTCATAACCATATAGTATCAATTAAGGCAAATTTAATCATTTTATGCAATGCAATATGGGAAATCCTCAAATTTTAAAATCAAAAATGAAATGTGTTAAATAAAAAGTCCATTCTAAAATTATTAGCTATATTTGCGGTTATAATTAAAGTATTTTTAAGTATGCTTAAATCACTTTTCAATTGGAAAGTTTTACTGAATTTAGTAGTAGCCATCGGTGTTTTCGTAGGGCTTGTATGGCTTACATTTCGCTGGTTGGAATACCATACTAACCACGGTCAGGAAATTCCTGTTCCCAATATTGTAAATAAATCGGTGCATGATGCCGTAAAAATATTAGATGATACAGGACTGGAATATGAAGTAGACAGTGCCAATTACGACCCGAAATACAGACCATTCCAGGTATTGCAGGTATATCCTGCGCCAGGTTCCCGTGTAAAAGACGGAAGAACCGTAACGCTTAAAGTAAATCCGAGAACATGGGCTCCTATTGCGGTTCCGAATGTGATCAATAAATATTCAGGGCTAGCATTCCAGAGATTGGATCAGGTAGGTCTTAAAATCGGTGATACAATTTATGAGCCTAGTATTCAGAAAGATGCCCTTTTAAGAATATTATATAAAGGAAATGCAGTGAACCCAGGTACCCGTTTACCAAGATTCTCTACAATTGATGTTGTGGTAGGATCGGGACCCATGAGAAATATTTCTATTCCTAATGTTGTAGGACTTACGGTAAAAGAAGCAAGAGTTGTAATTGCCAAGAGTATGTTTGAAGTAGGATTGGTAGAGCATGAAGATGGAAGTAAAGATGAATCCGATATTATCTATTATCAGGATCCTGCTTCCGGAGATGTTCGTGACCAGGGAATGCAGATTGACCTTTGGGCAAGTAAGAAAACTCCGGCAGAATTAAGAGCAAAAGTTGATCAGCTGAATTCTATCTATCGTATGAAAGTGGATACTTCACTTCCTCCGGTACGATATGAAGAAGTGCATAGCGAGCCAAGCTATGATGCTCCGGTAGTACCAGCTCCTGCTCCAAAAAGAGAAACTCCAAAGCCGGAAGTTCCGAAGACAGAGACTCCTAAAACTCAGACTACAGCAGCTAAACCAGCTGCTGCAACTGTTGAAAAACCTAAAACATCTGCAGGAAACGGTACTCATACAGCTGGAAGTACAACCAAACCTGCAGCAGCAACAACACAACAGCCTGCTCAAAAGCCAAAAGCTAAGAAGGTTGTCGTAGAATAAGATCAGATTAATATCAAAAATACAGGCTTCAACTATAAAATGTTGAAGCCTTTTGTGTAAAAAATATAAAACAATGTCAGAAGATAACGACGATTTTTTAGATGAAGAATTATTAGATTCCAACAGTATCGAAAACATCGATATTGACGAGGAAAATAAAGGTTTGTATGAACATCTTAATATCACTGTTGACAGCAAGCAGGAACCGTTAAGAATTGATAAGTTCCTTTTAATATACAGACAGAATTCTTCAAGGAATAAAATTTCACAGACCTGCAGAGCCGGAAATGTTATAGTAAACGGAATAGCAGTGAAACAGAATTACCGTGTAAAACCGGGAGATCAGATCTCTGTACTGCTTACCCATCCTCCAAGAGAGAATGTTATTATTCCGCAGGATATTCCTGTGAATATCATTTATGAAGATGATGATCTTGTAGTAGTGGATAAGGAAGCAGGAATGGTGGTACACCCAGGATTTGGAAACTGGGACGGAACATTGGTGAATGCACTGGCTTTCCATTTTGAAAAGAACGGTGAGAAATCTGATCTTGACAGAGTAGGGCTTGTTCACAGAATTGATAAAGATACCTCCGGACTATTGGTGATTGCCAAGAATGAATATGCATTAAGCTTCCTGGCAAAACAATTCTTTAACCGAACTACGAAAAGGCTGTATTGGGCTTTTGTGTGGGGAAATATGCAGGATGAAGAGGGTACAATCAGAGGTCATATCGGAAGACATCCTAAAAACAGAATGCAGATGTCTGTTTATGAAGATGGCAGCCAGGGGAAACACGCAGTGACCCATTATAAAGTGCTGGAAAGATTCAAATATATGACCTGGGTGGAATGTAAGCTTGAAACGGGAAGAACGCATCAGATCAGGGCGCATTTCAGACATATCGGGCATACTTTGTTTAATGATGAAAGATATGAAGGACATACGCCTTTAAGAGGGGTAAATCTTCCAAAATACAAGCAATTTATTAAAAATGTTTTTGAAATTTTGCCAAGACATGCCCTTCATGCACATACCCTTGGATTTATACACCCAACAACAAAAAAGGAATTATATTTTGAGAGCCCAATGCCCAAAGATATGGCGGATGCTGTAAAAAAATGGAGAAATTATTTGGAAAACTAAAAATATATTGAGATTTTTTTTATATTTGTTGAATTGAAATCAAGATTTGTTATGAGAAAACTATATGCTATCGTATGTTTAGCTCTTTTGTCAAATGCATACAAAGCACAAGAATCACTACCATACTATCAGCAATATCTTTTGGATGGTGAGTTCCTGTTCAACCCAGCTCAATACGGAAAAACAGATTACGTACAGCTCAACGCCAATTATCAACAACAATTTTCAAAATTCAGTAATTCTCCCAATGTTCAGTCAATCGGGATGAATGCGAATATCTTTGATAGAGTAGGTGCTGGTATTTCCGTGTTCAGAGATAGTAACGGACCGATCTCTGCGGGTGGTATCACGGCTGGTGCTTCATATTTTATTCCGCTAAGTAGTGAAGGAGACAGAAAAGACCAATTCTCTTTCGGTACAAGTGTTAACTTCTATAACATGAATTTTGATTATTCAAAAATCAATACTGAAGAAGGAGGTGACCCATTATTAAGAGGTGAAGAAAGTAACATCTTTATGGTGTATGCCAACTTCGGTTTAGCTGCTACCTATAGAGGTTTATTCGGGGGTGTTTCCGTGAATGATATCGCATTAAGTAATGATGCTTCTATCGTAAACAACTACGAACCTTCTCCAATTAAATTCTTCTTAAACTTAGGATACAACTGGAACATTGCTGACAACATTACATTAGCACCTTCAGCATTGATCAACCTTAACACGAACTCAACAAGAATGATCGACTGGAACTTGATGGCGACATTCTCTAATGATATCAACGCATTCTCTTTCGGGGTAAGCTACAGAACGGTTCAGAACAGATTTGACAATCAGAACCTGAGTATCTCTCCAATTGTAAAAGTAAGATTCAACAAATTCATGATCGGAGCTACTTATAACCTTGGATTGTCTGACATCCAGAGCTATGGAGGAAACAGCTTCATGATTGGTCTGGGGTATAACTTCGACAACTTCATTAATGCTAGAGGATTTAGATACTAATTAATTTAATTTAAATAAATTTGAGCTCTGAAATTTTTCAGAGCTTTTTTTATGATATATATTCACATTCCGTTCTGTAAACAAAAATGCAGTTATTGTAACTTTCATTTTTCAACATCCCTGAATTTTAAGGATGAAATGCTTTGCGCCATGAAAACTGAAATACTATTGAGAAAAGATGAGTTACAGAATAAAAATCTGAAATCCCTGTATTTTGGAGGCGGAACTCCTTCTATTCTCTCGGTGGATGAGATCAATTCTTTAATAGATGATGTTCTGAAATATTTCAGTTTTGAAAAAGATATAGAAGTCACTCTGGAGGCCAATCCCGATGATCTGGATAAAAATTTTTTAAAACAGCTGGCGGGAACATCGGTGAACAGACTGTCCATTGGTACCCAAAGTTTTTTTGAAGAAGATCTGAAACTGATGAACAGAGCTCACAGTGCTTCTGAAGCAGAAAGTTCCATCAAACGGGCGCAGGACTTCGGTTTTGAAAACCTGAGTATTGACCTGATCTACGGTTCGCCCACTTCCAATCTTGAAATCTGGAAAGAAAACCTGAATAAGACAATTGCTTTAGAAGTTCCTCATATTTCATCTTATGCATTGACTGTTGAGCCCAAAACAGCGTTGGAAAACTGGATTTCAAAAGGGAAAATAAAAAGTCCCAAAGAAGAAGAGCAAAACAAAGAATTCTATTATCTGTCCGACTTTTTAAAAGATAATGGTTTTGAACATTATGAAGTGTCTAATTTTGCAAAACCTGGTTTCTACTCACGACACAATTCTGCTTACTGGAAATACAATGAATATCTTGGAATAGGACCATCAGCACATTCCTATAACGGATTTGATGTCCGAAGCTGGAACGTAGCCAATAATCAGCAGTACATCAAAAAACTGAATGATAAACTTCTTGCCAAAGAGGAAGAAATTCTTTCCCAGGAAGATCAGTTTAATGAAATGATTATGATTGGTTTACGTACCATTTGGGGTGTTGATCTGGAAAGTTTAAAAAGTAAATTTTCAGAGAGAATGCTGGAGCATTTTCAGAGAGAGAGCAAGTCCAAAATAGAGGAAGGTATTTTAATCATTGAGAACGACCATTTAAAAATTCCTGAAAAACATTGGTTTATGGCAGACGGAATTGCTTCGGATTTGTTTATTGTATAATAGCCGGATGTATACAGTATGCCATAAAATTCACTATTTTTGTATAAAATTTCAACTCATTTGAAAACGAAAAAACAAGATTATTCACATCTTTCACCAAGCCAGCCTATCGGAATTTTCGACAGCGGGGTAGGAGGTCTTACCGTTGCCAAAGAAATCAAAAGACTTCTTCCTAACGAAGATCTGATCTATTTTGGAGATACAAAGCATCTTCCATACGGAGAAAAATCCAAAGATGCTATTATTGAATACTCTACAAAGATTACCAATTTTCTGTTGGAGCAGAATTGTAAAGCGATTGTTATTGCCTGTAATACAGCAACGGCAAATGCTTTGAATGAGGTTATGCAGTCGGTTGCAGGAAAAGTTCCTGTCATAGATGTCATTAATCCTGTTGCCGAAAAAGTTTCTTACGAAATCCATAATAATGTAGGAGTAATTGCTACCAAAGCAACTGTTAATTCAGGGCTTTATAAAAAGAGCATCCGAAAACATAATAAATGGATCAAAGTAGACGAATTGGCAACCCCATTATTGGTTCCTGCCATTGAAGAAGGGTTTAAAAATCATCCGATTACTCATGCTATTATTTATAATTATTTAAGTAATAATAAATTAAAGAACATCGAAACGTTGATTCTTGGCTGTACTCATTATCCTCTTTTAATTGATGAAATCAAGCAGTACTACGGAAACAGAGTGCGTGTAATAGACTCTCCGAATATTGTAGCCAATCATCTGAAGATTATTCTGGATAAGTATAACCTTTTAAATGAACACAATTCAAAACCGAATTATCATTTCTATCTTTCGGATATTACCAAAAATTTTGAGAAAATCTCAAAGAAGTTCTTCGGAAAAACTATCGACTTAGAATTGAAAGTACTATAAATAAAAAGTCTGCCTCTCTATTGAAGCAGACTTTTTTATTTATTAAATTTTGTCATTACGAAATCAAGTTTTTAAAGCACAAAAATTTATTTTCGATAAGGTTATATGCTTTATTTAGTTCCCACAGATTTCACAAATTCCACGGATAATAATGCTTTTAAAATTAAAAGGTGACTAAAAATCTGTGTTCTCTGTGGGGAAATAATGTTCAATTTCATTCGTGTTTGTTGTGAAAGAGATCGTGAATTTGTGTTTAAATTTACGCCTCCACAATTACTTTTTCAGCATCCAGTCTTTTCTTAGGATTAAATTTAGGCTGGTTTGCATCTGTTTCATCTCTTTCCCCGATGGCTACAGCAAATAAAGTTTCATATTTTTCATTATTCAGAACTGCATCATATCCTTCAGGTTCAATTCCTTCCATTGGGGTAGAATCTATTCCCATTGCTGCACAAGCAGATAAAAGAACTCCTAATGATAAATATACCTGATGGCCAAGCCATGATTTTATAGCATCTTCTCCTTTGGGTTTTACCATAGTTCGGTAATAATTAACAGCACCTTCAGGAAGGTTTTCTTCAATTTGCTTTTCAAAGTTTTCTATGTTTTTGATCACTTGAAAAATAATTACATGACTACTATCGAGTACTTTTTCTTTATTAAAATAAGATTTGTCACCCAATTGCTTTTTCAGTTCCGGATCATTCACGAAAATAAAATTCCATGGCTGGCTGTTAATGGAGGAAGGACTTAAATTTAAAATCTCCTGAAGCGTTGCAATTTGTTCTTCACTGATTTTTCCCTGTGGGTTATACTTTTTTACAGTATACCTGTTTTTCATTTGGTCTAAAAAGTTCATAATTTTATACTATCATTTTTATAGTTACAAAAGTAATTTAAGTTTCTTAACTTTGCAATAACGGTAAAAAATGATAGTATAAAAATGTATACAATAGATAATAAATCGTATCCCTGCTGTACCAGTGTGACAATGAAATTTATAGGAGGGAAGTGGAAAGCAGTAATTTTACACCATCTTATTGGTGGAGCTAAGCGTTATAACGAGATAAGAAAATCCATTCCTACCATTACGGAAAGAACGTTGAGTTTACAGCTAAAACAATTGGAAGAAGACGGAATTGTGGACAGAAAAGTTTTTACGGAAAAACCTCCTTTAGTGGTAGAATACGAATTGACAGACTTTGGAAAGACCCTTTTACCCGTGTTAGAAGCGATAACAAAATGGGGAGAAGAATCTCCCGTAATATCAAAAAAAATAATCAGGAATTAAAGTTCCTGATTATCTTCTTTATTGGGCTCAAAAAAACTGAAACTTACGTTTCCGTATTTTCGGGTATCTATTAAATTGGGATGGTCGAGTTTCATACGACTTTGGTGCTCCACAATAAGAACTCCGTTTTCCTTCAGGTATTTATTGTTTAAAACAAGAGAAATCAACTCGTGGTATTTTTTCTCTTCCATTTCAAAAGGAGCATCAGAGAAGACAATCTCGAAAGATTTTTTATTTCTGAATTTTTTTAGCCAGTCAAAAACATCTCCTCTCTGTACATTGATCTGAAGGGCCATGTCAAGCTCAGATGCCGTGGTGTTTATAAATGCGGTATGCTTTGGATTCAATTCCACAGACGTTACATTCTGACATCCTCTGGAAGCAAATTCAAAGGTGATAGAGCCAATTCCTGCAAAAAGATCAAGCACAGAAATCGACTGCATATCGTATTTGTTTTCCAGAATGCTGAATAAAGCCTCTTTCGCAAAATCGGTGGTAGGTCTTACTTCAAAGTTTTTAGGAGCTGCAATTTTTTTGGCTTTCCATTTGCCTGATATTATTCTGAACATATTTTTGTTAGGGTTTGGATAATAGATTTTAGGTGCTGGGTAATATGTTTGGGTTCTGATCCCTATTACCTGCGGCCTGCAACCTAGTTAAGTATAAAATTCTTGTTGGGAATATTGTCAAAAACAATTTTCAGGTTTTTAACAAATTTCTGAAGTTCGGAAATAAACGTTTCATTTTCCGTAGTTTCTCCATAAGCATAAAAGCTGGTTTCATTGATTCCGAAACCGATTTTGCTCAATGTAAACATAATGAAGTAAAGGAAATCTACTTCAGAATTGACATCAAGATTATTATAAAGAATGATTTTTTTATTATCAATCGCAAAAAACTCACATTGATTGTGATACAGATTGATGTGAATTTCCTTACTCGTTTTATTATTGATTGAACTTAGAAACTTTTCCCCGGAGAAATTAAAATGAACCGGTATGGCCAGCTCTTTTATTTTCTTATAGTAGTTTTTCGGGAAAGTATAATAAAACTGAATATTGAATTTTTTGTTGATAGAAAGCATCAGCTCTTCCTTCTCTCTGTCGGTAGGAGCGTTGAAAGCAATCAAGTCAAATCCTGCATCATGCTCGGAAAAACCTTCCGGCATCAGGGTAAAATGATTCAATGCTGAAATCACGTGGATTTCGTCATAGCGCTGCTTTATAAGAACTTCATCCAGCTTTTGGTCAATAAGATTGGCCGGTGTCTCTTCAGTAACGAAATAAGACTTTTCCTCCAGAATGTTTTTGTTTTTAACAATCTGGCAGATCAATCCGTCTTTGGTAAAAAGTAAATTAAGTACGTTCATATTTCAATTCCTGCAAATTTAGTGAAATTCTACCATTACCGCACCCGATTGATGGTGAAGTATTTCCTTATTATAAAAATCAATATTGACCTGGCTTTCCAATACATCCCGAACCATCCTCTGTAAAGTCCCGTCACCAATGCCGTGAACAATTTCCAGTCTCTTCAGGTTGTTCTTTCGGCAAAACTCAATCACTTCAATCAGTTTTTCCTTTTGAATAAACAATCTTTCAAAACTGTCATAATCATTGGGATTCTTTACCAAATTATGAAAATGCAGGTCTAAAACCAAATGATTTTTCTGATGTTTTTTAGAAATGATTTTTTTAGGTTCCGCTTTTCTTACGACTCTGATATTTTCATAAAGATCAGCATCTTTAGGAACCAGTTTTTCTTTTGGGTATTGATGAGTAAAACCATATTCATCTTTAAAAACGACAATATTTCCTTTCACGGAAGTAATTACTCCGCTTAAATCTTCATCTACTACCGAAACCTTATCGCCGATCTTCATAATTTAAAAAACTGTCTGAATCCAATATTTCTGCAAAGGTAGAAAGTAAAAGGTATAGAAAACAAACTCCTTTACGCTCAAACTCTCCAACACTCAAACCCTCTCACTCATTAAGCTCTTAGTCCCAGTTCAATGACCTCCAGATCTTTGATTTCCTCACCGTCTACCACAAAGCGCATTATAGTTCTTACTTTATGCCAGCCCTGTTTACCACAAGCTCCAGGATTCAGATGAAGAAGGCTGTTTTTCTCATCATACATCGCTTTTAAAATATGGGAATGACCTGAAATAAATAATTTCGGAGCTTTTTCTGCAATTTCTTTTTTCGTAAGTGGAGTATATTTTCCCGGATAACCTCCGATATGAATCATGAGAACTTCCAGTTTTTCACAAAAAAAACGGTTCACTTCCGGAAACTCAGCCTGAATTTTAGCATCATCAATGTTTCCGTAAACACCCTTCAATGGTTTTATTTTTTCCAGCTGTTCAATCACATCCAGACTTCCGAAATCTCCACAATGCCATACTTCATCAGCCTGAGAAGCATATTCCAGAATTCTGTCATCAATATAAGAATGAGAGTCGGAGAGAAGAAGAACTTTTGTCATTATCTAAGGGTTCTTTCAGTAATATTTTCGTTGTATTTATCTTTGAAAATGGCTACACGATCAGGATTAAGTTCTCCTTCCTGATTGATTACTCTTTCTTTCAATAACCATTTCACCAGCTTTTCCATTCCTTTTTTAGAATTCATAAAATTGGCAATTTTACCGATATCAGTAGATTCTACCTTTACTTTCTCTGTCAGAAAATTCAGGATAAAATAATCATCACTTACATAGCTTGGCGTTTCATTATCCATATATCGGTAAAGAAGAACTTCATCATCATTTTTCATAGAGAAAAAAGAATATTGTGCCACATTGATTTTTTCAGCCTTCAGGATCTGCTTCCCATCCAGTAAAACTTTATCATCTTTGATAGTTACATCCTGAGAAAAATATAAATTACAGCTTATCATCAATAAGAAGAAAGCCAATATTTTGTTTACTGCCATTTTAATTTTTTTAAGACTGCAAATATAAAGAAGCTTTTATCAATTCACAGGAGAACCTAATCAGTAATATTTTTTGTTTTCCTGATAGAATCCAGTTTCTTTTCAATATCTGCACTGAAAACCTTTTTCAGTTTCAGTTGATTCTCTGTAAGCTTTGAAATAACAAAAGTACCGGTCATATTGGTATTAGAAGGGAAAACTAAAGTTACTGTAGAATCTGAAGCTTTTTTCCAGTTCCCGATATAACGGTCCGGTTTTTCACTTTTTTTAGTGACAGGTTCTTCCAGAGCATCATATCTTAAGGTAGATTTAATCAGATTTCCTGTGATTTTTCCATTTTTCTGAAATCTGATGCCTTCTCTTCTTGCCTCAAAACCATCCTGTTTTTCATAGGTATAAATATAGGTATCCATTTTACTGAGATTCCAGGTCTGTAAAAGTAAAGGGTTTGAAGTTCTGTCCTGGGCTTTGATACCACTGATAGCGAAAAGAGAGAAAATACAGATACAAATAGGCTTTTTCATGAATACTGCTGATTTATCGTAAAGTTTTAGCACTGCTAAAATTAGCATGCGTAATATTTAGTAAATTTGGGAAAATTAAAATAAACAATGAAACAGAAACTTTCTTTTTTCATTTTTCTTTTGACCGTAGGATTGGCGAATGCGCAGGTGGAAGAAAAAAAACTGGATGAACTGATCCAAAATACCCTGAAAACCTTTGATGTACCGGGAATGTCGGTAGGAATTGTGAAAGATGGTAAAATGATCTATTCCAAAGGGTTTGGAGTACGTTCTCTTACAACAAAGCAGCCGATGGATGACAATACGCTGGTAGGGATTGCTTCCAACTCAAAAGGCTTTACCTGTACGGCATTAGCCATCTTAGCAGATGAAGGAAAACTGAACTGGGATGATAAAGTTTCAAAATATATTCCTGAATTTCAAATGTATGATCCCTACGTTTCCCAAAATGTAACAATCAAGGATCTTATTACCCACAGAGCAGGATTAGGACTTGGACAGGGAGATCTGATGTTTTTTCCGGAAGGAGGAAGCCTAACTGTTAATGATATTGTACATAATGTGAGATATCTGAAACCTGAAAATCCTTTCAGAACAAAATTAGATTATAACAACATCATGTTTATCGTTGCCGGCGAAGTCATTCACAGAGTTTCCGGATTAAGCTGGGCAGAATTTATTGAGCAAAGAATTATGAAACCTGTAGGCATGACTTCAAGTTTCGGAAGCTACAACAGAGCAAAAGCTACAACAAACAAAATTGACGCACACGCTCCGGTAGACGGAAAAGCAATTGCTGTTCCTCACGATTGGAACGAGACAGGTAATGCAGCTGGAGGAATCATGAGTAATATCAAAGATATGACAACCTGGGCAGAATGCCTATTGAATAATTTCACCACAAAAGATGGTAAAAAACTGGTTTCGGATAAGAATGTACAACAGCTATGGAGTCTGCAGATTCCAGATAGAGTGGCCGCAAAAAATCCATATGATACAAGTTTTTACGGATATGGTTTAGGATGGTTTCTAAGTGATGTTAAAGGACACAAACAAGTACAGCACACCGGAGGATTGATTGGAACGGTTACCCAATTTACTTTAATTCCTGATATGAAGTTGGGAATTGTAGTTTTGACCAACCAACAGTCTGGAGCCGCTTTCAATACTATTACGAATACCGTGAAAGATTCTTATCTTGGGGTAGCAGACAGAAACTGGCTGAAAACCTATGGCGAAAGAATGTCTAAAATGGAAGCAGAATTCAATAAACAGAAGAAAGATGCTTTTGCAAAATCTGAAGCCTTCAAAAAAGAAAAATCTCTTCAGCCTAAAGCAGAACAGTTTACAGGAACATATAACGATGTTTGGTTTGGTGATGTAGACATTGCCCAGCAAGGAAATACCTACAGAATTTCATGTAAAAACTCTCCAAGATTAAAAGGAGAATTACTTCCCTATTCTAACAATTCTTTCATCATTAAATGGGATGACAGAAGTTATGATGCGGATGCCTACATTATTTTCAGCTATGACGAAAACGGTAAAGCAGAATCTGCAAAATTGAAAGCGATCTCTGATGTGACGGATTTCAGTTTTGATTTTGATGATCTGGATTTGAAGAAGAAATAAAATCGAAATCACATAAGATATTTCATAGAGAACGGGCTTTGGTCCGTTCTTTTTTGTTTGTTAACTACGAATGCCACTAATTTATTCACAGATACCACTCATTTTAATGATCATTGAAAATTAGAACTGATATAATTCAATAGGAACGGGCTAAAGGTCGTTTTTTCATGTTTACAACGATAATGGCTTTAGCCAAAACTAACCACCCCGTCAAAAATTCTTTGAATTTTCGCCACCCCTCCGGTGGAGGGGAATAGGCAGTCGGTAAAAGAAATATTGGTTTATTGTACAAGATTCAGATCCTGATTTGCTAAAGTAAGCTCTGTGTTAAGATGTTGCTTTTCAAAGAAATTTTTTAACTCAAGAAGTCTTTTCTTATGGTCGTAATGGATGCTTGAATTCAGTTTTCTTTGGCATAACGAACAGGCTCTGGCAAAATGATAATCAGTTTCAGTTAAGGAATTGGTTCCATTCATCACGCAATTAGCATTCAGACAATGGCTGATTCCAAACATGTGACCGATTTCATGTGAACTGATTTTTACTAGTCTTAAAAGGCTTTCATTGAAATTTGACTCGGTTAAATGACCACCTGCAAATCTATACATCGAAGTTACTCCTACACCATCCTGATAAGAAGCAAGTCCGAAAACAAAGTTCCATTCCGGTTTTGGGAAAAGATCTTTTTCGGTAATTCCCATCAGTACGACAGCGTCTTTTGGTTTTCTTTTGATCAGAATGCTGTCCAGCACATATCCTGCAAGAATCTGTTCATTCCCTTCTTTTGAAATTCTTTTGACATTGCTGGGAAAAATACTGTTTGATAAAACAGGAAGTACCTTTGTCTCCAGCTGATAATAGTTTTTCAAATATTGTTGAGTAAGTGCTATTTCTTTTTTCTGAAGTTCATCAAATTTCCCGATGGGTTGAAGATAAATGGTATTTTTCCCAGGTTCTGGTTTTATCTTTTTTAATTTCTGAAAATCTTCAAATGTCTGGAAATGTTCATCGTGATTGTACCGCCAGCTTCCGGGTTTTGGAGAAGAGGAAAGTTTGATGTCATTCAGTGCAATAGATTCATAGTAATTTTTCTTCTGTTTCTGGCAAGAGAAAAGAAGCGTAATTATTGTGACATAAAAAAATAGAAAAGTGAAATTATATTTTCCCTGGTTCATAAAAGAAAAGAAGTTTCTTTTTAGCACCGTCGAATTCTGCCCAGGATTCACAGTCTACTTCAAAACCGGCAACTCCGCAAGTGGGAAAATGGAAAATATCCTCAGAAATGGAATTGGCAAAATTGGAAATTCCATTATTGTGAGAGAAGAAAGCAACTGAATTCAGGTTGTCATCCAGATCATAAATTACAGATTCAAAGCTTCTTTCCGAAGGGTTATATAGTTTTTCATCAGTAGAACAGTTCAGCTGATAGGCCTGATTAAAGATTTTACAGGTATTCAGTGCACGAACCGCAGGGCTCGATACAAAATGGTCTATAGAAATATTATTGCTTTTCAGGAATCTGGACATGTGCATAGCATCCTCCAAACCTTTGTCTGCCAAAGGTCTGTCAAAGTCCTCCGTTTCCTCCGGCCAGTCGCTTTTTGCATGTCTAACGAGGATGAGTTTCTTCATATAATTGTTTTTTGGAAGATTAAAATTATAAAAAAAATAATGGAATAAAACATGATTTATATAAAAAAACTGCGTTATGAATAAAATCAGTAAATTTTACTAAATTTGCAAACTTATGGGACAAATCCTTGCAATAGACTACGGAAAGGCTCGTTGTGGTATCGCTGCAACCGATGATATGCAGATTATAGCCAGTGGGCTGGAGACTGTAGAGAACCGTTCTTTAATGGAATTTTTGAAAAAATATTTCAATGAAAACAAGGTAGATGAAGTGGTAGTTGGGCTTCCCATAGATTTGAAAGGAAATGTTTCAGAAGTGGAAACCGATATTTTAAAATTCATAGAAGAATTTAAAAAAGAATTTTCGGATATTGCAGTTCACCGTTTTGATGAAAGGTTTACCTCCAAAATGGCTTCATTTTTTATTTCCCAAAGTGGAAAAAACAAGAAAAAGAGGCAGGAAAAAGGATTAATAGATAAAGTAAGTGCAACAATCATATTGCAGAATTTTTTAGAACAAAGATTAAGATGATATTACCGATAAGAGCTTTTGGGGATCCTGTTTTGAGAAAAGTAGGAAAAGATATAGACAAAGATTATCCCGAATTACAGGAACTGATAGATAACATGTTCGAAACCATGTACAGCGCAAATGGCATAGGTCTTGCAGCGCCACAGATTGGTTTGGATATCCGTCTGTTTGTAATAGATGTGACGCCTCTTGCAGAAGATGAGGATTATGAAGATATTAAAGATGAGTTGGCAGAGTTCAAAAAAGTTTTCATCAATGCCCAAATTCTTGAAGAATCAGGGGAAGAATGGAAGTTCAATGAGGGTTGTCTTTCCATCCCGGATGTAAGAGAAGATGTGAAAAGAAAAGGAACAATCGTTATTGAATATTATGACGAAAATTTTGTAAAACATACAGAAACTTTTTCCGATATTAGAGCCCGCGTAATTCAGCATGAATATGACCACATTGAAGGAGTTCTGTTTACCGACCACCTGAGCGCTCTGAAGAAGAAACTCGTAAAAGGTAAGCTGACTAAAATCTCTCAGGGTGACGTGAGTATCGGTTACAAAATGAGATTTCCAAAATAATTAAATAAGGATTAAAACGAATAATAAAAAGCAAAAAGCTAGTGCTGATTGCAGAATTTACAAAAAATAAAATTATGCTGTTAGAAAAAATAATTTCAATTTCTGGAAAACCAGGACTTTTCAAATTAGTTTCTCAATTAAGAAACGGATTCATCATTGAAGATGTTACCAACAGGAAAAAAGTAAGCATTGGAAACTCAAGCCAGGTAAGTTTATTGGACAATATTGCCATGTTTACATTTGAGAAAGAAGTTCCTTTGTTTGAAGTATTTGAAAATATTGCTAAAAACAACGACTATAAGGAAACAATTTCTCACAAATCTTCTGATGCAGATTTGAAAGATTTTATGCTTGAATCACTTCCTAACTATGATACAGAAAGAGTATATTCTTCTGACATCAAGAAATTGGCTCAGTGGTACAACATCCTTCATAAAGCAGGATATATCACTCCGGATAGCTTTGTAAAAGCAGAGCCTGAAACTTTGGAAGGTGAACCAGCTGAAGAAGTAAGCATTGAAAAAGAAGCTAAAAAAGCTCCAAAAGCAGAAAAACCAGCTGCTCCAAAAGTAAAAGCTACTTCCGCTGCAAAATCAGCTCCTAAGAGTACACACAGAAAACAAGGATAATTCATTTTTGAATTAAAAATACAAAACCTTGTCTGGAATTTCCGGACAAGGTTTTTTGTTTTTTCAGACAAAAGATAATTGCGTGCTAATATTCCAAACCTAACAGGTTTCGAAAACCTCTTAGGTTTACATATCGAATCTATCCGAATTCTGCACTCCGCAACTTTTACTTCCAACGTTTGTAATGATGTCCGAATATCCCTTACATTTGTATGAGATTGAATTTTCAAACTATGAATACGAAACAAGAGAAACTGGAGGCCTTTGGAAGATTACTGGATATTATGGATGATTTACGTGAAAAATGTCCGTGGGATCAGAAACAGACATTACAATCACTTCGCCATCTTACCCTTGAAGAAACCTACGAGCTTTCAGATGCTATTTTACAGGAAGATTTACAGGAAGTAAAAAAAGAATTAGGTGATGTTCTGCTTCATCTGGTTTTTTATGCTAAAATAGGTTCTGAAAAAGAAAGTTTTGATATTGCAGATGTTATCAATTCCTTGAATGAAAAGTTGATTTTCCGTCATCCTCATATCTATGGAGATGTTGAAGTGAAAGATGAAGAAGAAGTGAAACAGAACTGGGAAAAATTAAAATTAAAAGAAGGAAACAAATCTATTTTGGGTGGAGTTCCGAAAAGCCTGCCAAGTTTGGTAAAAGCTTATAGAATCCAGGATAAGGTGAAAGGAATAGGTTTTGAGTTTCATGATGCAGAAGATGCATGGAAAAAAGTAGATGAAGAGATTCAGGAGTTCCATGCGGAGACTGATTTGGATAAAAAAGAACAGGAGTTGGGGGATGTTTTCTTCTCACTTATCAATTATGCAAGAATTTCAGGAATCAATCCGGATTCTGCGTTGGAAAGAACCAATCTTAAGTTTATTTCAAGATTTCAAAAGATGGAAGGACTTGCTGAAGATCAGGATTTAAAACTGGCAGATATGTCTCTGGAAGAAATGGATGTTCTTTGGGAAAAGGCAAAAAAACTTTCATAGTTGCCGATTGGAACAATTAATGCTTCTTATATTCAGTTAAAAAAATAAAAAATAAATATGTTACGCTTTCTTATTTTACCCGCCTTGCTTTTATTGAGCTGCAATCCAAAAGCTCAGAATTCTCCCACTAACGAAGATGAATTGAAAGTTCAGTTTACCTTACCTAAAAAGTTGAAGGAAGTTTCCGGAATTACTTTATCAAAGGATAAGAAAACAATCTGGGCAATAGAAGACAGAGGAAATAAAAATGCAATATACGGGCTGAGTGATAAAGGCGATATGCTGGCAAAAATACCGGTAGAAAATGCTGAAAATACAGACTGGGAAGATATTATATCTGATCCTCAGGGAAATATTTATATCGGAGATTTTGGAAATAATGACAATAACAGGCAGGATCTGGCGATTTTAAAGACAGATTTAAAAGATACCAAACAAATTGTTACAAAGGTTGTTCAGACTACAAAATTTCATTATCAGGGACAGACAGAGTTTCCTCCTAAAAAATCAAATCTACTGTATGACTGTGAAGGTTTTGTGGAAATGGACGGAAATTTTTACTTATTCACCAAAAACAGAAGCAAAGGTTTTGACGGAACTTTCCTTGTATTCCAGGTACCCAATAAAGAAGGTGATTTTGAAGCAAAGTTAATAGGGACCTTAAAACTTGATGGAGGGTATAATGATGCAGCTATTACTTCTGCCAGCATCAACAGTACAAAAGATAAAATTGTATTGCTTACCCATAAAAATGTTCACGTTCTTACCGGATTTACATCAGACAATTTCAGTACTGCAAAAATCCAGAAAATCCCTTTGAATCATAATTCCCAAAAAGAAGCTCTGGTATTCTTTGATGATAAAACATTAATGATAGCTGATGAGAAAGGGAAAAATGAAGGGGGAAATGTATATACTTTTTCTTTAAATTAAATTGTATATTTTTATAAAAAATAAACTAACCAACCATGAAAAAATTACTTTACCTTTCACTTGGATTAAGTCTGTTTTCGTGCAGCAGCAGTGATGATACTATAGAAGATACTCCATCTCCTATTGAACATATGGAAAAAGCTTATGTATATTGTACAGATGGGATTGGAGCAGGACCTTCTCCTCAAGACTATTATGAATTTACTTACGAAAACGGAAATTTGACAAAAGTTAAAGGGAGGTTCTATCCAGTTTTTATGCAAATGTTTGACAGGTTTTTTTCTGAACCAATTACTAAATTAATTTATAGTGATAATACTGTGAGAGTAAGGGAGTTTGAGCTAGGGGGTATTCCGGGATATGATGAATATCGTTATACGATGAATAATAACAGGCCTGTAAAACAAGAAAGTTATCATGTGAAAAATGGAACTGCCCGTTCTGCTGTAACTGATACCAAAACTTACACTTATGAGCAGGATAAATTAAAAAATGTTCATTGGAAATTAGCGGGATCCGGAGACTATGAATATATTACAACATATTATTATGATAACAATAATAACCTTACTAAGTCTGAATACTTAGAAAGAATAAAAGGGGTAGATAATAAGATGACGACTTCTATATATTCAGATTTTGATACGGCTTCAAATCCATTTAAAAAACTTTTTCTGATCAATAATACTTTTTTTGAAAAAAGCTTATCCGTTAATAATTTCAGGAAAAAAGAAACTACTGTTGTAAACTTAATTGATAATATTCCTCCCAAAACATCAACAAAAATATGGAACTATAAATATGATGTTAACGGGCAAGTGCTATTATACTTCCCAGTACCATAAATGAATAAATAAAACCCCACAGAGAAATCTGTGGGGTTTTGAATATATGAATGTTAATGAAGTGATTGACGTTTGTATTGTTTACGGAGTCAGATACGAAATATGAATATTTCCGCTGGATAATCTGAAATTCTGAGTATAGCGGCAGCGTATCCTAAAGGTTTCTCCTGTATTGAAAAAGTTAATGGAGGAAAGGTTATGATTCAATCCCGTTGTACGTTCTCCATGGCCCGTAGATATGCCTGCTAGCGTTGTGAGTGTAGGGGAAACTTTTTGTATGTATGAATTAGCTGTTCCTGCAGTTTGTCCTGATGGATTTAAATTAAGATCATAGGTAGCATAAGGAACTATATTGTAAAATCCGGGTTTTACTACGGTGAAAAGCCCCGTTGTAGAATTATACGTTAAATAAGCAGTATCGATCTTATTACTCACATTAAAAACATAGGTTTGTGAATAACTTTCATGAGTGTTAACTGGTGTAGAATGCGTACCTGTATAACTTCCACTGGCCGGGCTGATGTCTGTTTTGTTTCCCACATAAACCACCTTTAGAAAGTTTTCTGACTCAATTGTTTTCCAAACCGGCGCATTACCTGCTCCGTTGGACATTAAAACTTCACCTTTATTTCCTGAATTTCCCTTTGTTCTATCATCTCCCCCCACATTAAGATCTTTAACTACCTGAAGTGAACCGTTGACATGCAATGTATGTTGGGGAGTTGGTGTTTTAATCCCTATCTGTGCATTTAACTGAATGAACATGACAAATAATGCCATATACAATAGTTTTTTTTTCATCATTTGTTGATTTTTTGTTGCCACAAATATAAAATGTTTTTAAAATGTCTATTTTTTAAGGAATTGATAATCATATTGAACTATGTCTGGTTTTGACTTATATAGCTGAAAATATGGCCTTTATTTAAAAGCCATATTTATTTTATCAGTAAAAAATGTGAGTTGAAAATTTGAATTATTAAATTTTATTAAAATTGAAATTTTTTCAAATTTTTAATTTTAAATAGTTTAATATGTTGTTAAACAGTATTTTATATTGGATTGTAGTACTCATTTTAAAAATGAGAATTAATTTTTTTTAATGGACAGATTAAAATTTCATTCCTACTCCGGCAGAAATTCTTCCTCCGTCTGAGCCATAGAAATAATTCAATCTTGCAGACATCATTTCCACAATACTCAGCCATACCCCGGCACCGGCAGACTGATGCCATTTTCTGGAGTTTTCATTGTCATTCCATACACGGCCGATATCATATCCGATAAGAATTCCCATGTTCGCAGGAACAATATTATTTCTTACCCGTCCGAAATCCCATCGGATTTCCGAGTTATTGGTAAAATATGATCTTCCTGAGAATCTTTCATTTCTGAAGGCCCTCATGCCATTATTGCCTCCAATAGCTGCAGCCTGGTAGAATTCAAAATTATTATTATTGATCCACATCACATTGCTGGAATTGGCGAATACAAATGTTCCTTTTTTATCAATTCTATGGTCAATGGCAAGCTTTCCTTTTACGGTTACGAAATTCTTATTAAAATCAGAAAGCGTTGCTTTCCAGTCTGCATTCAACATAAATTCCAGTCCAAGAGTAGGAAAGGCTGCATTATCTGCATTTTTATAGCCAAAAGTATAATTGGCTCCCACAAACTGTTGGCTGTTAAATACTCCAGGTCTGACATCCGGTGACTGATTGATGAAACGGTCAGCTTTTCTCTGTACTTTATTATCTTCAAAAGTCAGTTGAAACTGGTGGCTGAGGTTCATCCAGCTCTTTTGAGAGATGGAGGGAGCAAAGTTGAATTTAGATATTCTGGCTCTGTTGTACTCTCTTTCCGTATCCTCTCTGTCATATTCACTTTCATTGGAAAGTCCAAAAAAGTTTTGAGAGAACCTCGGAGTCGTATAAAATGCATCAAGGTTGATATCCCAACCTGAGATTGCCTTTTTAAATACTCCTTTGTACGTAAGGCTAAATCCTGCAGTTGCCGTATAAAAATTAGCTTTTAAGCTATGTCTTTGAGTAAATGGATCGCGGATAAAATTATTCACCGTATAATTAGCTAAAACTCCTACAATGACACCGTCATCCGGGTTATAATCCAGGTTTGGATATCCTGCTACAGAATTGTATTTAGGGTGCTTATAATTATAACTGTTGATATCATAATCATCCGTAATATTCTTCGTTGCATTGCCATCATTATAAGTGTTTTTCTGAGATTTAAAATCATAAATCTTCACTTTTCTTCCATCTGCAACGTTATACGTATCATGATTATAGCCGCCAATCAGTCTGATATTCATTTTAGGGCTTCCGCTTCCTGTTACTACATAAGTATCATCATCTTCCAGCCCATAGATCCATAATTCTTTTGTTTTTGAATCATGATAGGTTTTTTCAAAAACCAGTTCATTCTGATCCTTATTCTTACCCAGATAATATTGCTGTACCATTACGGAATGTCCGTTTTTGGTGATAACAAACTTATCAGGATTTACTGTTCCTGCCAAAGGAACTTTTTTCAATAGTACATCATAGTACTGTGCGGCATAGCTTTGCAGCTTTGTTTTTCTTATTTTCAGTTTTCTCTGGATTTCAGCAATCGTTTCATCCTGCACCTCTTTTGGGAGATTATGGAAAGCATCATCAATATCCGCATCCGTAAGATGTTCCTGAATATATTTTGCCTGGGTTTCCCACTCATTCTGGTCTGAGCCTTTTAAGAACACAAGATCCATTGGGTAAGGTTCCATGGCAAGCCATTTTACACTGCTGATATCTTCTGTAAAGGTTTTCATGTGGCGGATGGCCGGAACATTCATAATAATTCTGAAAGCTGCTCCATCATATTTACTGAAAGCCTGATCTCTGTCTTTTGGAATGGGTTTATAGATCACTTTATCACCCTCTTCATATTGCGCCCATTTCCATTGATCTGAGTGTCTGTCCCAGTCACCGATAAGCATATCAAATAACCTTGCTCTGATATAAGATTCTCTGTCAACAGAATATTTATTACTCTTGCTGAGGTTTTTTAATACATCATCGGTAGAAACAATATCTTTTGCATTATCGAGATATGCCAGTGTTTTCGGATCTGAAGAAAAACGTTCTTCAATCATATACATTTCATCTCCATAATTCTCATTATACGTTCCCAAAGCTTTTTGTTTAGGAATATAATACAGTTTTGGATTACTGTGGAAAATGCCCAGTTTTTCAGACATATTTCCAATCGTAAATGGAGTAAATGGATGATTGGTGGTATAAAAATCAAGTAAGAATTTTTCAGGATAAGTATCCGCAAGTTCTTCTCCCAATGTACTTTTCTGGAAAGCCATATTATTTAAGAAACGGATTGCACTTTTTTTCACGCCCCGCATCACGAATTCCTGTCCGTCTGCAGACTTCAATCGCAAACTGTTGGACTGGTTTCCTCCACCTTCTCTGAAAGGAATATATCCACCATTCAATTCAGAAAGATTAGCTGTTGGAGCTTCAATGGGAATTCCGTAATATCTTCTGTAATGATCTCCCCAAAGCCAACGGTAAAACTTTCTTTTTTCGGTAAGCGGTACCGGATAAATGGTTGAAGAGAATGTTGCAGGAAAAGAATTGGGGAAGTTATTGACAAACACATCCGGTTTGGAAATCACGGAAATATGAGTCAGTTTTTGAAGCTGAGCATCTTTAGTTGAAAAATACTCCACATCTGTACTTTCATCTTTTCTGAAATTTAAAACCGCAAAACCACTGCCTCCGTAGGAAAAGTCTGTTTTTTCTACAATGGTAGAAGGATCTGTTTTAGAACCTGCACCACTGATGATCTGTCTTAAGTTTCCATCTTCGTGATATTGCAGATTATGGTCATGGCCGGATACGAAAATAATATTTTCCTTATCCTGAACAATACTTTTCAGTCGGTTGGCCAGATCTGCATAATGTTGATTATTGATATCTTCAGGACTGGCTCCTGAGGAACTTCTTAATATATTGATTACACTTGCCACCACAGGTACAGGAACTTTACTCTTTAAAGGAAAGAGATGAGATTTTGCAGAATTAAAACCTGCATGTGTTCCACTACTGATGATGGGATGGTGTAGGGCAACAATTATTTTTTTACCCTGATTTTTAATGATAAGATCTTTAAACTCTGTGAAAAAATCTTCACGGGTTTTGATATTACAGTTTTTGTTGATTCCAGGATAATTGTCCCAGTTGGCGATCACCCATTCCGAATCGATAGCAATAAGTTTGATATCTTTAGAAATGTTGATGTCATCAATAGGGCAGCCGTTCTTAGGAAGGAAAGCTTTTTTATCATCAAGATATTTTTTAACGAGTCCTTCCTGGGTATTCAATCCTTCCAGTCCACTGTACCAGTCATGATTTCCCGGAATTACAAGGGTTTTCCCTTTGAAATTTTTGGTAATGGAGAGTTGGTTTTCCAGTTTCTGCTTTGCTGTGACATAATCTTTATCTGTTTCTTTGGGCATCCCATTGGGGTAGATGTTATCGCCCAGAAAGATCAGCATAGAGTTACTGTCGGCAGAATCCAACTTACTTTTCAGTAAATTCAGTGTTTTTTGTGCCTGAGGTTCATCTGAGTTTCCAGCATCTCCAATCAGAAAGAGTTTAAAATCATTTTCAGATTTTATTTCGGAATCTTTTACTTCAAATAAGTTTTTGCCCTTTTGCACGTTATAGGTAGCACAGGAATAAAGGACTCCTGCGGACATTACCGTTCGAAGAACAATAGAAGTATTTTTTAGATGAGTTTTAAAGGATAAATTCATAAATTTACATTAACAAAATTTCAGGGATGAGCATTTTACAAAAAGCTAAAAATTATGTTGAAATCTTATTCAAAGATAAGTTATCTTCGGTATATTTTTATCATAATTTTATCCATACTGCCTATACAGTTAATAAGGCTGAGGAAATCATGAAAAACACTCCTGTTTCTGAAGAGGATCAGGAGAAGGTACTCGTTGCATTATGGTTTCATGATACAGGGTATATAGAATGTGCGCTGAACCATGAGGAAAGGAGTGTAGAGGTGATGAAAGCCTTTCTACACCAGGAAAACTATCCGGAAGAATATATTGCAGCCGTTGAAAAACTAATTCTGGCAACGAAAATACAGTACGAACCTCAGAATTTACTGGAAAAAATTGTAAAGGATGCAGACTTCAGCCATTTTGCGGGACATGATTACAGTGATATTTCCGATGCTTTGAGAAAAGAATGGGAACTTACCAATGTTCGATGTTTCTCCAACGAAGAATGGAATGCCGGAAATCTGGACATGCTGAAAAATAAGCACACTTTTTATACAGATTACGCCAAAGAAAACTGGGAACCGTTGAAAAAGAAAAATATTAAAAAAATCGAGAAGAAGCTGGAAAAAGAAGAAGAGAAAAAAGAAAGTAAAAAGGAGGTTTCAGAAGGCAAAAAAGAAAAAGAAAAATCAGATCGAAGTGTGGATACTTTATTCAGAGTAACGCTGAATAATCATACAAGATTAAGTGATATTGCAGACAGTAAAGCCAATATTCTTTTATCTGTAAATGCTATTATTATTTCGGTTTGTCTTTCTGTGTTGGTTCCAAAGCTGGATGCTCCAAAAAATTCACATTTAATTCTTCCAAGTTTCATATTATTGTTATCAAGCGTATTGACGATCATATTTGCGATTCTGTCCACAAAACCGAATGTCACAAAATCAACTTTTACTTCTGAGGATATTGCCAACAGAAAAGTAAACTTGTTATTCTTTGGGAACTTTCAGCAGATGTTGTTTGATGATTATAACAATGCCATGAAAGACCTTATTAAAGACAGAGATTATATCTACGATTCTATGGTGAAAGATCTGTATTACCTGGGAAAAGTTCTTAACAGGAAATATAAGCTTTTATCCATTACCTATAAGATCTTTATGGCTGGAATTATTATTTCCGTTTTATCTTTCGGAGTGGCTTTTCTTAGTCTTTAATTAAAAATATAGACACAAATGATTGTCAGACAGCGTACCAATTGGCTGAAAATGTTATTTATATGGAGAGGATCCGTATTAAAGAAAATTGTTGTTCAGCTTTCCATTATCACGCTGTTTTCCCTGGCTATCTATTTTTTCAAAGGGAGAATTTTTGATTATAAAGTGCATCTTAATCCTACCATTTTTACATTGATAGGACTGGCACTTGCCATATTTATGGGTTTTTGTAACTCTGCAAGCTATGACCGTTTTTGGGAAGGAAGGAAACTTTGGGGATTACTTGTCATTGAGACCAGATCTCTCACAAGACAGATCTTATCCTTAGTAAATGATTCTTCTTCTGAAGCTAAAGAGGAAAAAGAGAGAATTATCAAACTGATCTCTGCATTTTCCTGGTCACTGAACTTTCAGTTGAGAGATAAATCCGGGACAGAGCATCTTGAAAGACTGCTTTCGCCCGAACAACTGGAACAGGTGAAGAATAAGAAATTCATTCCCAATATTATTTTAGGTTTTATTGCAGATTGGCTCAACGAACAGAATAAAAAAGGAAATATAGATACCATTGTTATGACTTCCATGGATCATCAGCTGAGCCAGTTTTCTAATATTTCCGGTGGGTGTGAGAGAATTTACAATACACCATTACCCTTTGCTTATAGTGTTTTGCTGCATCGCACCGTTTATCTATATTGTTTCTGGCTTCCATTTGGATTGGTAGATTCTTTGGGATGGATGATGCCTTTGATCGTTTTGTTGATCAGCTATACTTTTATTGCTCTTGATGCTATAATTCAGGAGATTGGAGAACCTTTTGGTGAAGAGGAAAATGACCTTGCCCTGAACAGCATCTGCCGTACGATTGAGTTTTCTATTTTTGAGCAGGCAGGAATTCCGCAAGGGGAGTTGAAGAAGCCGGATACGTATTTTGTGGATTAAAATAGACCATCAATTGGTTGATTGCTGATGAAGAAAATTATTTTGATGCTGATGTTATTATCTTTCCTTTTTGGTTGTGGATCAAGGAAGGTTTCATTAGTTCATTATATATCGACACTAGAGCATATAAAAATACTTCCACCTACACCAGAAGAAAGAAAAGCAATTGATTCATTAAAATCTGTGGCTTTGACAGCATTGGAAAAATGTCAGAAAGAAAATGGTAATTGTATTGATGATATAGAAAAATTTGGACCTACTGGAGCCACTTTTAAAGGAGGAGTAAATAATTTCCGTAAAATTTTATTTGAGAATTTTAAGATTCATTCGAATACCAAAAAAGGAGAAAACAGAATTTGTATCACCATAGGAAAACAGAATACGATTGAAAAAGTTGATTTTCTAAGCTATACAGATGATGCTTCCAGGAAAGAAATTGAACGTTTATTTCAATTAAAAGAACTCAATAACTGGTATTCTGCTAAAGTAAATAGATATACAGTAAAGCAAGAGTTTGAAATCAGTATTTTTATTGAAGAGAAACGATAAGTAATCATCCGGGATGTATATTCCGGATTTTTCTATTCCTCAGGAAGTGTAAAGGAAACTCTCAATGCCAGTAATCCCGTAATCCCCTGAAGATCCTCTACTCTTAAGAATTCGATATCATTTTGTAAAACGCCTTTTTTCTGGAGTTTTGAAATATAGTCAAGGTATTCTTTCTGGTTTTCCATTCCAAAATAGACGATGGTGATCTTTCCGGGAGCAGTGATGCGTTCTGAAGAATCTTTTACGTGGGCTTTATCCAGACGTTTTTTGATAATCTCGTAATAAGAATTGTAGGCTCCGTCTACATCAAAGCGTTTCTCATCCATTCTGAAACGGATGTCTATTTTTTCATTGTATACAAAGATCAGTGAAGCTATATCAAGTGGTACCGGAAGATACTTTTTGAACGACTGAAATTCAAGTTCCATTTTACAGATGGTTTTCAACTGCCAGTATCTCAGTTTGTGAACTACTTTCGAAGTATAGTGCAGCTCAGGAGCGATGGTAGAACCACTGTACAGATTGTGTTCCACACCGTCTGACTTAAATCTTTCATAATAATGTGGGAAAATTTCCTGAGCTTTTACCTGACTTTCATCCAGCATATCTGCCAGTTTTCGGTTGACCAGAGTGATAGAATCATCAAGGTTCTTTCTGTGATGATAGAACAGATCTGTAGAAGTAAAGATGTGTGAAAAATAGTCTTTGATTTTCGTTTTTATTTCTCTCGAAGTTCTTACTTCCAGTTTTCCTTGTAAAAAAGGATGAATTTCTTCCCTTAATAACCTCTGGAAACGCTGTTCCGTATCCGCTTTGATTTCATTGTTGATCTCATTTTCAAAAACATCCAGCGCCAGTACAAATTTTTCTGAATCGGAATTGGTGAGTACCAAAACCTCATTCAGCCATTCAATTTGTTGGTTAAGATCCTGCAGCATCAGATTAAAACGTTTTTCAGAAGAAGAACGGATATCTGAAACCCCAAACAAAGGAGTCAGATTTTTAAATGCAATCTGCTTTAAAGTATATATTTTCCTTCCAAGTGATGCTGTAAAATATTTCTCAGCTTCATTTCTGAATTTCCAGACCACACTGTCGTGGATGGTCGTATATTCACGCTGAATAATGGCTTCAATCTGATAGTTTTTCTCAAAGTAGAATCTGTTCAGAGAGAAAAGAACCATATCGGTAAAAAACTCCAGTTTTTTAAGCTTTAAACCATTGAAGCTTCCGGCAATAGGAGAGGTGAATTCCATGATAGCAAGGAGCTCACCATCTTTCATGATAGGAATTACCATGAAGCTGTTCACATTATTATCCTTTAAAATACTGAAGGAAGGAAGCAGCTTGACATTTTCTTCCAGGTTATTTACATTGGAAACAACTACAGGCTTTGAATTATGATTTAAATTATTAAAAGTACTCTTACGGGTTTCTTCATCAAAGGCATTGATCCAGAAATCCAGGATATGGTTGGTAAGAAGACTCTCATAAATAGGGAGCTTATCCAGCTTCTGTTCCTTTTTGTTGAATGTCATCAGCCCGAAACTCAATTCTGGAACATCAAAGTAAGATTTGAAAATTTCCGTAAGATTTTCGTTGGGATTCATATTTTCCGGATCAATTTCAATCATGCTTGATTTCAAATCGGAAAGGGCTACCTCAGAGGTACAGTCTACCAGGGAAATAATGGTAAATCCTTTCAATATCCAGGATTGAGATGGGAAATATTTCTTCCAAAGCTTAAAGTCATCAAGATTTTCCAGCAGCATATCCAGAACGTCATCAGATGGAATTTTGGCATCTTCTGTAGGCGTAATTTCTGTAAAATCTGAATTGACCGTAATTTTATAATGTTTCATAATTCCCTGCTTATTGGGAATATCATAATAAAACGGAATGGTACTTTTAATATCTTTTTTGAAGTAGCTCTGAAGAATCAGACAGCAACAGAATACATAAAATTCATTATCTGAAATATTCCTGAGTTCTATTTCGAAGTCTTTTCCTGCGTCTTTCAGAATATCTTTAAACCTTTCGGTATAGTTGAAAGTAATATTGGAAAGCGGAATACTTGCCGCCTTTATTTCGTTTTTGGTAAGACCCGTTGGGAAAAGATCAGCAAGAAGTAGTCTGATGAGGTCTTCATGTTTTTCAAGAAGGGTCGTGTCCTGAAATCCTTCTCTAAGATCTTTAAAATTTCTGGTGCTCTCTAGTAAAGACTCAGCATAATTGACCCTGTATTCCAGTCTGTCATTATATCGGATATGCTCCAGAACATCCAAATATTTTTTGAATGATATATAAACCTGAAAGGGAGAGTCTTTTTTATAGAGATTAGCCAAGAGCTGAATAATTTAAAGTAAAGTTATGAAAAAAGGAGAATATTGATAGTGTGGAATTTTATTTTATTGTACATAATTTGCAGGTGCTTTGGGAAACTCTGCAAGGTATTTTATAATTCCTTACTATTTTTTATATAGAAAGATTATAGATTTGCTGATAAACAAAAATTGTAACTTTTTGGGTAAGATATTAATTATTTAAATAGGATAATAAAAAAGCACAACTGAGAAGTTGTGCTTTTTATATTGTAGAGTTCTGATTTTACAATCCGAACATTCTTGCAAACATATCCGGGAATATACCAAGGATAACGATCAGGACAATAACAACTACTCCAATGATGTTGTAAGTAAGAGTTACTTTCTCTGATGATTTGAATGTTGATTCTTTAAAGAAGAACATCGCAATGATCAGTCTTAAATAGTAAGCAATAGACAGGGCAGAACCTAATACCGCTACCAATACTAAGAAAGCTGCACCGTTCATAGCCTGGGAGAATAAAGCAAATTTCCCCATGAAACCAGCTGTTAACGGAACTCCTGCCATTGAAAGCATAGAGATCGTTGCTGCTGTTGCCAATAAAGGTTCAGTTTTTGCCAATCCTTTGAAGGCTCCGAAAGAAGTTTCTCTCTTTAATTTCTCTACCCAGATCAGACACATGAAAACTCCTACTGTAGATAAAGAATAAGCAAACAGATAGAAGGCAAGGTTATACGTAGAAAGGCTTGTCATTCCGAAGAATACCAATCCGATATATCCTGCGTGAGATACTGAAGAGTATGCCAACATTCTTTTTGCATTCGTCTGAGCAAGACCCATAACGTTTGCCAAAAGTAATGTAATGATTAAGAATACGCCTAAAACATTAATCCACTCGTGAGTTACCCCAGCGAAACCAAGCGTCATCAATCTGAATAGAGCAAAGAATCCAGAGATCTTTACTACACTCGCCATGAAAGCTGTGATCAATGAAGGAGAACCTGCATATACATCAGGACTCCACATGTGGAAAGGTGCTAAAGCTACTTTGAACGCCAATGCACAAAGAATCAGTAATACTCCTAAGATGAACATTACATTCCCTGAATTAGCTACTCCAAAATCATGAATCTTGTAAAGATCAAAACTTCCTGCACTTCCGTAGATGAACGCAATCCCGAACAGTAAGAAACCTGTTGCGAATGCACCCATAAGGAAATATTTAATAGAAGCTTCGTTGGATCTAAGATCAGTTTTGTTAGCTCCAGCCATTACATATAATGGAATAGAAAGGATCTCAACTCCTAAGAACATCGTCACCAGGTTCTGGTATCCGAAAAGGATGATCCCTCCACATAATGCGAATAGCATCAATGCATATAATTCTGACTGGTGGCTTCTGTGGTTACTGAAAGCAAAACCGCCCAGGAAGAATAACAATAAAGTTGTTACGATTGATATTTTAGTGAATAATGCGGTATTGTCACTGTACTCATACATATGCTTGTAATGGTCGAAAAACGAACATTCCGGCATAAAACTTACGTACAATGCGATGATTAATCCCAAAATCCCAATGTATCTTGCGAATTTTCCTTGTTCAAAAACTCCTGAAAATAACGCAATAACTGCCGTTAGGAAAACAATAATTAAAACACTCATTTCTTAAAATATCAAATTAACTTACCATTGATTGGTAGATAAACTTCACCGAACTACTCACCATGTCGATTACCGGTTGTGGGAAAATACCTAGTAAAATCACAAAAACCGCTAAACTTGCCAATACAGAAAATTCTACCCCTGATAAATCTTTTGCTGTACTTAAAACGGCTTCATCTCCTTCTCCAAACATTGCTTTTCCGTAGAATCTCAATAAATACACTGCACAAAGAATTACCGTAAGACCAGCAATTACTGCTGCTGTTCCGTTAAAATCATAAACCGATTTCAACAAAATAAATTCCCCGATGAATCCATTGGTTAATGGAACTCCCATTGAACCTAATATAATGATCAAGAATAATACAGCAAACTTAGGTGCTACTTTAGCTAAACCACCCATTTGTCTGATGTCTCTTGATTTAAATCTTTTATATAAAATATCACAACAGTAGAATAATCCTACTACGTTGATACCGTGAGCAAATGTCTGTACCAAAGCTCCTTCAGCTCCTTCTACATTGAAAGTTCCTCTTAAAGTAACTACTGCAGAAGCAAAGATCCCCGCTACCATCAACCCTACGTGAGAGAAAGAAGAATACGCAATGATTCTCTTCATATCCGTTTGGATAATAGCGATCAACGCACCGTGAACAATTCCTACAATAGCAAGAATAATTACGATTTGTCCTGAAATTCCGGCAATCGGAAGTGGAGTGATTGGAAGTAAATAACGCATTACACCGTATACTGCCATCTTCAGCATGATCCCTGATAATAACATGGATCCCTGAGTAGGAGAGTAGGTATAGGTGTCAGGCTGCCAGGTATGGAAAGGGAATACCGGTAATTTTACTGCAAAAGCAAAGAAAATAAACCAGAATACCACAGTCTGCTGTACTTCATTCAGCTGAGCATTATATAAATCTGTTAAAGCGAATGATGCAGAGTGGTTGTACACATAGATCAATCCGGCTAACATAAATAATGATCCAACGAATGTATATACGAAGAATTTCGTAGTGAACTCGAACCTTTTATTCTCTTGTCCCCAAAGTCCGGCAATGAACCAAATTGGAATCAAAGTTACTTCCCAGAAAATGTAGAATAACAATCCGTCTAAAGAAGTGAACACTCCTACAAGACCAAACTGCATCAACAGAATCAGTCCGTAGAATGTATTTCTGTAGTTTACATTTTCATTGAAAGATGATAAAATAATGATTGGAGCCAGAATGTTGGTCAATAATAAAAGAAGCATGCTCATCCCATCGATACCGAAGTGAAGAGAACTCTTCATAAATTGTGACCATGGATAATTGATCTCGTGCTGCAATACGCTGTCTACTGTCGGAGTAAAATCAAAATCCGATAGTATATAGAACGTAAGAAGCATTTGTACCAATGCAATTCCAAGCGCCAAATATTTGCTGGAATTATTCTTCCAGGCAAAAACTAATCCCGAACCTACTAGAGGTAATAGTAATAATGTTAATAACAAACAAGACATTATTATTGTAATAAAAAGTTAACAATTAATATAATTCCCACAGCTAAAGACATGATAAGGATATATGTCTCTACATTTCCGTTCTGTACACGCTTCATAGCTTTTCCGCTGTCTTCAGCACCATCACCTACAAAGTTTACAAAACGGTCTAAGATACCCTTATCAAACATTTTTCCTCCGCGTCCTAATCCTTCAACAGTTTTTACAATCAATGCATTGTAAAGTTCGTCAACGTATAATTTCTTAGCAGAAAGCTTTTCCCATCCGGTATAGTTTTCCTCTGCAACAGCCATCTTTTTCTTACTTACATAAGTATTTCTAACGATGAACCATACAGTGAAGAACATTAATACTGTAGCTGCTAATAAGATCATTTCAGTATTGAAAGGTACTCCTGAAAGAGTAGCTTCCATCTGGCTGTAGCTTTGTTCTGTAAGAACTGGCTTTAACCATTCCATCAGTTTAGCATAGTGGCCGTGACCGATGAAGTGTGGCAGGTTGATAAAACCTCCGATTACAGAAAGAATAGCCAATACGATCAATGGTAATGTCATATTAGACGGGCTTTCATGTAAGTGGTGTTTTTGTTCTTCTGTACCTCTGAATTCTCCGTGGAATGTCAGGTAGTATAGTCTGAACATATAAGTTGCAGTCATTGGCGCTAAAACAAATAAGATTACCCAGTAGATAGGGTTTTTAGCGAAAGCTGCTACTAAAATTTCGTCTTTAGAGATCATCCCTGATAATAAAGGGAAACCTGAGATGGCTAATGTTCCGATAAGGAATGTAGCGTGCGTAAGAGGAATATATTTTTTAAGACCTCCCATGAAACGCATATCCTGCTCGTTGCTCATCGCGTGGATTACAGAACCAGCACCTAAGAATAATAAAGCTTTGAAGAAAGCGTGTGTCATTACGTGGAACATTGCTGTTGTATAGGCACCAAGACCTAAAGCGATGAACATAAATCCAAGCTGTGAAACTGTAGAGTATGCCAATACTTTTTTGATGTCGTTCTGACGAAGTGCATAGAATCCTGCCAAAGCAGCCGTTAAGAATCCGATGAATAAAATTCCTCCCTGTACTGTAGGTGCTAAAGTAAATAAGAAGTTAGATCTTACTACTAAGTAAATACCTGCAGTTACCATCGTTGCCGCGTGGATCAACGCTGATACAGGAGTTGGTCCCGCCATCGCATCCGGTAACCATGTATATAATGGAACCTGAGCAGATTTACCGGTAGCACCGATGAATAAACTCGCTGTGATAAAGATAATCACTGTTCCGTCTAATTCAAATTTTGAAGCGTTTTCTGCTACAGAAAGATAATCTACAGCATTAGTCTGAGAAGCGATCATGAAAATACCGATCAATAACGCAAGGTCACCAATTCTGTTCATGATGAAAGCTTTTCTTGCTGCTTTACCGTATTCTTCGTTAGTATACCAGAATCCGATTAACAGGTAAGAACAAAGACCTACACCTTCCCATCCGATAAACAGGATAAGGTAGTTGCTTCCCATTACTAAAAGTAACATCGAGAAGATGAAAAGATTCAGGTAAGTAAAAAACTTATAGAATCCTTTATCATGACTCATATATCCGATAGAGTATAAGTGGATCAGTGAACCGATACCCGTAATGATCATTACCATCATTAAAGAAAGCTGATCAATCTGGAATCCAAAATTGATTTGAACTCCGTTTACTCTAAACCATTCAAAAGCTTTTACAATAACAGGCTGGCTTTCAGAATTGAAATTCATGAAAATACTTACCGCAATACAGAATGATCCGAAAACCATAGCTGTAGCCAAAGATCCTACCAATATTTTTGGAAGGTTTTTTCCGAATAGCCCGTTAATAAGAAACCCTAAAAGTGGTAAAAGTACTATTGCATATACTAGATTCTCCATTCTTATCCTCTTAATTTATTAAATATACTCACATCTACAGAACGGGTGTTTCTATATAGCATCGCAATAATTGCCAGACCTACTGCTACTTCAGCAGCAGCTACCACCATAATGAAGAAAACTAAAAGTTGTCCGTCGCCGTTGCCTTTATACGCTGAAAAAGCTGCCAATAAAAGGTTTACAGAATTCAGCATAAGCTCTACACAGCCCAGAATCACAATAGCATTTTTTCTAAGCAATACTCCCATTACTCCCAAACAGAACAATACTGATGAAAGAATGATGAAGTAGTCCAAAGGGATGCTTTGTATAAATGTATTTACTTCTCCCATAATTTTATAAATCTTTTTTACCGATTAATACCGCGCCTACAATACCTGCCAGAATTAGGATGGAAGCAAGCTCAAACGGTAAAACATATTCATTAAACAAAAGTCTACCCAGATTTTTGGTAAGACCCACACCTCTGTCTACATTTTCAACAACAATGTGATTGTCTTTTACTCCTCTGAAAACTCCTAATACACCTACCAAAAGAAGACCTGCTGTAAAAACTCCAACAAATTTTAAAGTATTGTTCTTCTTACTTTCGTCTTGCTTATTAAGGTTAAGCATCATTAAGATATAAAGGAAAAGTACCATGATAGCACCTGCGTACACTATAATCTGGATGATTGCCAGGAACTGTGCATTGAGAAGAATGTACATTCCGGCAATTGAAAACATCGTAACAATTAATGACAAAATAGCATAAAGAGGATTTCTTGCAAATACAAAGTAAACAGCACTTGCCACTGCTAAAAACGCCACCAAGAAAAATAAAAACTGATCCATTATTTTACCGCATTTTTTTGTTTCTCGGATTGTCTTGTCGTGATATCAATCCTTTCATTTATTTTTTCAACTAATTTATCTTTTCCGTAAATGAAAGAACCTCTATTGGTTTCTACGTCTACCAATCTGTCTGTAAGATAGATGGCAGATTTAGGACAAGCTTCTTCACACATACCACAGAAAATACATCTTAGCATATTGATTTCATATACTGAAGCGTATTTCTCTTCTCTGTAAAGACCTCTTTCCTCTTTAGTTCTTTCAGCAGCAGTCATCGTAATGGCTTCTGCAGGACAAGCTACCGCACAAAGTCCACAAGCTGTACATCTTTCTCTGCCTTCTTCGTCTCTTTTCAAAACGTGCTGACCTCTCCAGATGGTGGTTCTTGGTTTCTGTACTTCCGGATACGAATATACTGCGGGAGCACCCTTTATCACGGTTCTTACAGCATGCTTAAATGTAATCCCCATCCCTGTAAAGATGGCAGGAAGGTAGATTTTTTCAGCAAGGGTCATTTCTTTATTGGAAACAACTTTTGATCTGTTTGTAAGTTTCATTTAATTATAGATATTAGATGTTAGACATTAGATTTTAGACTAATCTTGTCTGTTATCTTAATTATTTAATATTGATGATTGAATATGATACGCTAAAGATAAAACTTTGATTTCATTATCAAATTTTCAAATCAGCTCATTTTCAAATTTCTTAGTTTGCAAATGCTAAAATTACAGCTCCTGTAATTAATAGGTTTACCAATGCCATTGGAATTAATGTTTTCCATCCTAAGTGCATTAACTGGTCATATCTGAATCTTGGAAGTGTCCATCTGATCCACATGAAGATCAGAATTCCGATTACTGTTTTTGTAAGGAATGCTACAACGCTCAAGATTCCTGCAGCATTTTCACCCCAGTTCTGAGTTACCCATTCAATACCAGGATAGTTATACCCTCCGAAGAAAAGAACGACCATGAAAGCATTGGAAATAAACATGTTCACATATTCTCCGAACATATATAACCCTAACTTCATGGAAGAGTATTCTGTAGAGTATCCTGTTACCAATTCAGATTCACACTCAGGTAAATCGAACGGGTGTCTGTTGGTTTCTGCCAAAGCAGCTACAAAGAAAACAAGGAATGCAATAGGCTGGTAGAAAATGTTCCAGTTCAATCCTGAAACCCAAGGAATAACTCCCCATAATTTTCCGGTAGTCTGACTTTCAGTGATTTCTTTTAAATCCAAACTTCCTGACATCATAATGATAGAAAGAAGTGCTAATCCCATCGCCAATTCATAAGAAATCATCTGAGAAGAAGCACGGATAGCACCTAATAATGAATATTTGTTGTTCGAAGCCCAACCTCCGATCATAATTCCGTAAACCCCGATAGAAGCCATACCGATGATGAAAAGTACACCAACATCGATGTTTGCTACCTGAAGATCAAAAGAAGTACCTGCAATATTTAAACTTTTACCCCAAGGAATCACAGCTCCTGTAATCAATGAAATAAACATTACCAAAGCTGGACCCAATACGAAAAGAAATCTTTCTGCATTGGCAGGCGTAAAGTCTTCTTTAAAGAAGAATTTTCCACCGTCAGCAAGAGGCTGCAGCAATCCGAAAGGTCCGGCTCTGTTAGGACCAATTCTATCCTGCATGATAGAGGCTACTTTTCTTTCTGCCCAGGTAGAGTAGGCTGCAATCGTAAGTGATAGCAGGAAAAGTGCTAGTACAAGTATAAGTTTAAATGTAAGTAAATCCATTTTTATTTTTATAGATGTTAAAGGTTAGAAGATGGGAGCTGGAAGATGGAAGTTATAGCAATCACATCAACAGAGACTCTCATTTTCAAATTACCTCATTTTCAAATTTTATTTTTCGTCTTTTTCACTGATTTCTTTAGCCATCGGATTGTCTAAAACTCTTAGCTCATCTTTAGGCTTTTCGTAGTGGTTCAATGAAATTACAGAATGTCTGTCGATATGTCTAGGACCTTCGATGTTCCAGTCTGATAAAGCTTTTCTTTCGAAACGGCATGTATCGCAGATGAATTCTTCTACTTCACCCCACTGGTCTTTTCTTGCAGTTACTCTTACAATTTCGTCTCCTTTAAACCATACAACAGCTTTTCCGGAACACTTATCACATTTACAAGTTGCGTTCATCGGTTTTGTAAACCAAACTCTGCTTGCAAAACGAGCTGTTCTGTCTGTTAATGCTCCTACAGGACAAACGTCGATAACGTTTCCGATGAAGTCATTGTCTAAAGCTTTATTTAAATACGTTGAAATTTCAGCGTGATCTCCTCTGAAAAGGATCCCGTGTTCTCTTGTTTCTGTAAGCTGGTTAGCTGTCAGTACGCATCTTGCGCAAAGAATACAACGGTTCATATTTAATTTGATGTTCGGTCCAAGATCATCAGCTTCGTAAGTATTTCTTTCGAATTCTGTTCTTGTGTTTTCCACACCATGCTCATATCCTAAGTCCTGAAGATGACATTCTCCTGCCTGGTCGCAGATAGGGCAGTCCAGCGGGTGGTTTACCAATAGGAATTCGGTAACCGCTTTTCTTCCTTCCTGAGCTTTCTCAGAAGTAAGATTTTTTACTTCCATCCCGTCCATTACATTAGTTCTGCAGCTTGCTACTAATTTTGGCATAGGACGTGGGTCTGCTTCAGATCCTTTAGAAACTTCTACCAGACAAGTTCTACATCTTCCTCCACTGGTTTCCAACTTGCTGTAGTAGCACATTGCAGGAGGTACAGATTTACCACCGATTTGTCTTGCAGCTTCCAGAATAGAAGTACCAGGCAAAACTTCAGTAGTCTGTCCGTCTATAGTTATTTTGAATTTTTTAACTTCTTCGCTCATATGATATGCTTTAAGCTTTATGCGTTAAGCAATAGGCTTTGTTATTTATATTTCTTTGTATTAAATGTATATCCAATTCCTCCCAGAATCTGTCCGAAAACAAAATCCTGACGTGCTTTGTCCGGCTTATTATTCAACGTGGTTTTAATGTCCCACATATTGATATATCCTGCTTTTCCTTCTAATCTCAGCATCCAGTTTTTCCAGAATACTAAGTTAAGACTGGATCTGATATCGGTTCCCATACCTGCAACGTGAAAACGGTCACTTCTTTCATTACCAAAAAGTTTTACATTACTTTTCGGAAACATAAATCCGATTCCGGCTCCATAAGACCATACTAAATCTATATTTTTCTTATGAACAAGATTTTTGTATTTCTCAAGACCTAAGTTTTCATAATTAAGTCCGTCTGTATGTTCGAAAGTAAGGAACTTCTCATCTGCAAGGTTAACCTGCCCGTTTTGAACCATTGCTGCATATTCAGGATCTGAAATATGTCCTTTGAAACCAACAGTCTGGTTCTGATCCATTACATATTTCATATGGTCTATCCCTAATACCAAAGCTAAATTGTCTTTAATGAAATATCCTATTCTGAAATTATACTGTGTTACAGTAAACCAGCTTGGATCAAAATAGACAATTCCGAATTTTGTAGGTCTGTCCTGTGCAGTTACGTTATTCAATTGAAAATCGTATCCGTTTCCGGTAAAATGAATGTCAGAATTACTATAAGCGGCTCTGTTCCATCCATAAAATACGAAAACCTGACCCTTTTTGCTTAGTGGTAAAGGCTTTTCCTTTTTCTCAGCTTTAATCTGCTCTTTCTCACTCACTAAATATGACAAATCCTCTTCAACGGATCTGTTATAATTTACAGTATCACTCTTCTTGTTCTGTGCAAATACAAGATTCGACATCATTAAGCCGACAACCAATAATTTTTTCATCTTACCTACGCATTCTTTTCAACAGCCGGGATAGGATCTGCATAATGTGCCAATCCATAGTTTTGTGTCTGAGACAATTCAGGGTTTTTCACGTGCCACTCAAATTCATCTCTGAAGTGACGGATCGCTGCTGCAACCGGCCAAGCTGCTGCATCACCCAACGGACAAATCGTATTTCCTTCGATTTTTCTCTGGATATCCCAAAGTAGGTCGATATCTTCCATTTTTCCTTCTCCTTTCTCGATTTTCTTTAAAATCTTGTACATCCATCCCGTTCCTTCACGGCAAGGAGTACATTGTCCGCAACTTTCGTGGTTGTAGAATCTTGCCAATGTCATGGTGTGATCTACAATACACTGGTCTTCATCCAAAACGATGAAACCTCCTGAACCCATCATCGTTCCGGTAGCAAAACCACCGTCTGCCAATGATTCATAGTTCATATATCTTGGCTCTCCGTTCACGGTTCTCAACAATAAGTTAGCCGGAACAATCGGAACAGAACTTCCTCCAGGAATACAAGCCTTTAATTTTTTACCATCTTTAATACCACCACAATATTCATCAGAGTAGATGAATTCTTCCACAGTGATCGTCATATCGATTTCGTATACCCCTGGTTTGTTGATGTTTCCACAAGCCGAAATCAATTTCGTTCCTGTAGATCTTCCAACTCCGATTTTAGCATACTCAGCACCTGTAATATCAATGATTGGAACTACTGCTGCAATAGATTCAACGTTGTTTACCACCGTTGGTCTTTCCCAAAGACCTTTTACAGCCGGGAATGGTGGTTTTAATCTTGGGTTACCTCTTTTTCCTTCAAGGGATTCAAGCAATGCAGTTTCTTCACCGCAGATGTATGCTCCACCACCTCTCTGTACATAGATTTCAAGATCGAAACCAGTTCCTAAAATATTTTTACCTAAAAATCCTGCTGCTTTAGCTTCTTCAATAGCTTCTTCAAGGATATCAGGAATCCACGAATATTCTCCACGGATGTAGATATAAGAAGTATTGGAACCTAAACAGTAAGAAGAAATTAGCATTCCCTCGATCAATAAATGAGGAAGGAACTCCATCAGATATCTGTCCTTGAATGTTCCAGGTTCAGATTCATCCGCATTCACAACAAGGTGTCTTGGAACACCTTCAGGCTTGGCCAGAAAGCTCCATTTCATTCCTGTTGGGAATCCAGCTCCACCACGACCTCTTAATCCTGAAGCTTTTACTTCTTCAAGAATTTCGTCAGGAGTCATTTTCAAGGCTTTTTCAGCGGCTGTGTAACCTCCCTGTTTACGGTAAGTTTCAAAGTAGCGAATACCTTCTATATGTGCGTCTTTAAGTAAAAGTTTTTTACTCATTGTTTATTATGCTTTTCGCTATTGGCTTTTGGCTTCTAGCTTTTTATAATTATTAAAAAAAATAACTGAATAATTTAAAATCTAAAATGTAGAATTTAAAATTTCTATTAGTCTAAAGCAACTTGTCCCTGTCTGCAAAGATCAAGGATTTCATCTACTTTTTCTATCGTTAAATTTTCATGAAAGAATTTTCCTAGCTGCATCATAGGTGCATATCCGCATGCTCCAAGACATTCAGCAGGCTTTAAAGTGAACATACCGTCTTCAGTAGTTTCCCCATCCTTAATGTTCAGTTTGGTTCTGATATGATCCAGAATTTTTTCGCTTCCACAAACCATACAAGGCCCTGTTCTGCAAACTTCCAATACATATTTACCTACCGGCTTCATATTAAACATGGTATAGAAAGTAGCCACTTCATATACTTCGATCGGTTGGATACTTAGTAGTCCGGCAACATAATCCATCACAGGAACATCTAACCATCCTCCGAATTCTTTCTGTGCCAAGTGAAGTACAGGAAGAAGAGCAGATTTCTGTCTTCCTTCAGGATATCTTGCGATAATTTTGTGTACCTGTGCTAAACTTTCCGGTTTAAAAGCTATTGTTTCGCTCATTTTTTTAAATGTATTATTGTACAGTGTACAATGTACTAATGACTTATTTATTTGATCATTGTAAAATCATGAATACATTTTACAATGGTACTTTTTACAATGTTATGCGTCTAATTCTCCCGCAATAATATTCATACTACACATCGTTACAATGGCATCTGAAATTACAGAACCTGTAATCATTTCAGGGTAGGCCTGATAGTAGATGAAGCATGGTCTTCTGAAGTGAAGTCTGTAAGGGCTTCTTCCTCCGTCACTCACAAGATAGAAACCTAATTCTCCGTTTCCACCTTCTACAGCATGATAAACTTCTCCTTTCGGTACATCAGTTTCTCCCATTACAATTTTGAAATGGTAGATCAATGCTTCCATTTTCTGATATACATCTGCCTTTTCAGGAAGATAGAAATCAGGAACATCCGCATGGAATGGTCCTTCCGGAAGATTTTCGTATGCTTGTTTGATAATTTTGATTGATTCCCAGATTTCCTGTTGACGAACCATGAAACGGTCGTAAGTATCTCCTGAAGTTCCTACAGGAATAATGAAGTCGAAATCTTCGTATGAGGAATAAGGTTGTGCAACTCTTACATCATAATCTACACCTGCTGCACGTAAGTTTGGACCTGTGAAACCGTAGCTTAATGCTCTTTCAGCAGAAATAGCTCCTGTACCGATGGTTCTGTCCATGAAAATTCTGTTTCTTTCTAATAGAGTACAGAATTCTTTGAATCTTGGTGGGAAAGTTTTTAAGAAGTCTTTCAACAACTCATGAAACTTAGGAGTGAAATCTCTTTCAAAACCTCCGATTCTTCCCATATTGGTTGTCATTCTGGCTCCGCAGATTTGCTCATACATATCATAAATACGTTCTCTTTCGATGAACATGTAAGTAAGACCTGTAATGGCTCCTGAATCCATTCCGGTTACCCCGTTACAGATCAGGTGGTCACCGATTCTGGCTAGCTCCATCAAGATAACACGCATATAGTCTACACGTTTTGGAACTTCCACGCCAATCAGCTTCTCTACTGTCATGTGCCAACCTAAGTTATTGATGGGTGCAGAACAGTAATTCATACGGTCTGTAAGGGTAGTGATCTGAGAATAGTTTCTTCTTTCAGAAATTTTCTCAAATGCTCTGTGGATATATCCTACTGTTTGCTCTGCGTGAAGGATTCTTTCTCCGTCCATCGTTAAGATATTCTGGAAAATCCCGTGCGTAGCAGGGTGGGTAGGTCCTAGATTCAGGGTATATAATTGTCCGTCAATCTGTTCCTTACTCTCGTACTGGTTTAGTATATTAGATAATGAGTTATCTTTCATAATTTAAATGCTTTAGGCGATAGGCTATAGGCTTTAAGCTAAATGCTTACTGCTTACTGCTTATTGCATTATATTTTTATCTTCCGAACATGCTATCGTTCTTGTCGGTTCTTGTACCGTCTTCAAGGCGATATTCCTTCAACATTGGGTGGTATCCAAGATCTTCCATATTTAAAATAGGTCTAAGATCCGGGTGTCCTTTAAATTTAATCCCATAGAAATCATACGTTTCTCTTTCCATCCAGTTGGCTCCTGCATAGAGCTCTACAAGAGAGTCTACTTCAATATTTTCTCTGGACATAAAGATTTTCAGACGTAATCTGAAATTGGCCATCATATTATGCAAGTGGTAAACAACACCAATTTCCTTTTCAGGGAATTCAGGATAATGAATACCACAGATATCCGTAAGGAAATTAAATTCCAGTGATGAATCTTTCAGATAGTGAATGATTTTCTTAATATCTTCTTTCTTCACTTCAATCGTCAGCATTCCATAAGGTTCTGAGCTTGAAATGACAGATTCCGGAAATTCTCTTGTGATGGCTTCTAATACAAATTCGTTTGTCATTTCCGTTTAGTTGCTTATGTTGTAAGAATCTAATAATTTCTGATATTCAGGCATATCTCTTCTTCTGATGCTTTCGCTTTCTGCAAGAGCCTGTACCTGCATTACGCCTTCAATGATCTGTTCAGGTCTTGGAGGACATCCAGGAACGTAAACGTCTACCGGAATAATTTTATCAATTCCCTGAAGTACAGAATACGTATCAAAAATACCACCGCTGGAAGCACAAGCTCCAACTGCTACCACCCATTTCGGCTCAGCCATCTGAGTGTAAACTTCTTTCAGGACTGGTCCTAATTTCTTTGATATAGTTCCGCAAACCATCAGCATATCTGCTTGTCTTGGAGAGAAAGAGTTTCTTTCCATACCAAATCTTGAAGCATCATAAGTCGGGTTCAGGGTAGCCATAAACTCGATACCACAACAAGAGGTTGCAAAGGGTAACGGCCAAAGTGAAAACTTTCTTGCCATCCCGATTACACTGCTCAGTTTTGTTGCGAAAAACCCTTCTCCTTCATAGCCTTCGGGAGCAGGTGCATCTGTTCTTATTACTGGTTTTTTATCTGACATTTTCTTTTGTTGATATTTAAAGATTAAAACGTTTATAAAATTTAATCATCTCTGTTTTTCAATGATTAAATTATTCAATCTTTTAATGTTAAAATTTATTTATCCCAATCCAGTGCGCCTCGCTTCCAGACATAGAAAAACGCTACGAAGAAGATCGCAACGAATGTAAGCACGGCAAGGAAACCTTCCATACCGAATTCTCTGAAGTTGACAGCGTAAGGATAAAAGAATACGATTTCAATATCGAATAGTACGAACAATACCGCAGTCAGGAAGTACTTGATAGAAAACGGTGTTCTTGCGTTTCCTTCAACAGGAACCCCACATTCCCAGCTTTGGTTTTTTACAGAGTTTCCTTTTTTCTGCTGTGGACCTAAGAAATGTGCTCCAAGCAAAGAAACAGCTACAAATCCTACTGCTACACCAGCCTGGATAAGGATTGGAATATAACTTTCAGGTAAATTCATTTTTGCATTATTATCTCAATTTGCAAATTTAGCGAATAAACAAGAAAGCATGAAATTTATCAGCTTAAAAGTCGGATTAAAATGAGCTAAATCGGTAATTTAGAATCAATAAAAATTAGCTTTTTATGATTATTTTTTTGTGGTGTTTTTCCCCTTTTTTTGTAGTAACTCTGGGAAAATGATATCCCATCATGTACATTGCAGATATTTTGAATTTATTTATTTGGGAATAAAAACAAGCGATTAAAGCCCTTGTTGGGCTATGTTTATCACTTATTTTTTCATTTTTTTCAAAAGAGTGTAAGCCATAAAGGAAATATATCCAAAAAGAATACTGGCAAAAAGAATATTAATTATCGTATTGGTTTTGTCATCGGGTGACTGAAAAAAGATGTTATAACCGATAAATCCGGCAATTAAAATGGCAAATATAATCAGCTGTGGTTTCATAAAGTTTAAAGTTTGGGTGGTGAGTTTACGTTATACGAAATGCAGTATCAATTATTTGAGTTCCATTGAATACGTTCTTCTTCTTTTGTGATTCACCGGATTGTAATCCTGCCACAATAGCTGAATACTTTTGTTTTCTTCCAGTTCCGGGTTGGTTTCAAGGTATTTAACACCTTTCTTTCTGAATATGTCCCAGATTTCTTTGAAAATAATAGAAGTTACTCCTCTTCTCTGATAATCCGGATGAATTCCGATCAGGTAGAAGTTCGCTCTGTCATTTTTCTTTCCTGCCTGTAAGAAATGCCACCAGCCAAAAGGAAGCAGTTTTCCACCGGACTTCTGCAGGGCTTTGGAATAAGAAGGCATTGTAATAGCGAAAGAGACCAGATTATTGTGCTCATCAGCAATACAAACAATGAAATCTTTATCAATAAGTTTGAAATATTTCTCTTTGTAGGTTTTACGCTGTTCGTCCGAAATTGGAGTATAAGTAGAAAGATGTTTGTAAGTCTCATCCAAAAGATCAAACATAGGATCTACATACTGAATAATCTCTTCTTTGTTTTTGAATTTTAAAACTTTCAGCTTGTACTTTTCAGAAATAAGCTGATTGAATTTATGAATTTTGTCCGGTAACGTTTCAGGGAAGATGATTTCAAACTCTACCCATTCCTTTTCCTTAGTCAATCCCAGGTTCTCAAGATGTCTTGGATAGTACTCGTTATTGTAAATTCCAATCATAGTTGCCAGCTGGTCAAAACCTTTGATCAGCATTCCTGCTTTGTCAAGATTGGTAAAGCCCATTGGGCCTTCAATTTTGTCAATATTTTTTTCTTTGGCATAATCAACCGCTTTTTGAATTAATGCCTTTGAAACTTCAGCATCATCAATAAAGTCGATCCATCCAAAACGTACTTTTTTAATGCCTAACTCTCTCTCTTCTTTGTGATTGATTAAAACTGCAATTCTTCCTACAATCTTATCATTCTTATAAGCCAGATACTGTTTGGCTTCTGAATATTGAAGCGCAGGATTTTCATCAGCATTCCAAATGTTGATTTCGTCATTGATAAAGGACGGAACATAGTAGGGATTGTTTTTATACAAATCCATTGGAAACCTTACGAATTGCTTGAGCTGACCCGCTGTTTTTACTTCAATAATTGAAACTGTAGACATGTTTTTTGAGAGGAATTAAAGGACAAATATAAATAATAATATCTTATACTTTGGCACAGTTTTTATATGATTATGGGTAAAATTAAACACAAAATTTATATAAAATGGTGGGTTATTATATCATTATTGGTATTTCGATGTTGGTGAGCTGGTGGGTTTCGTCCAGATTGAAATCGAAATTTGAATATTATTCCAATGTACACCTTCGAAATGGCCTTTCAGGGAAAGAAGTAGCGGAAAAGATGTTGAGAGACAACGGGATAAATGATGTTCAGGTCATATCAGTACCCGGACAGTTGACGGACCACTATAATCCGGCAGATAAAACAGTCAACCTTTCTGAAGGTGTTTATATGCAGAGAAACGCAGCGGCAGCGGCAGTAGCAGCTCACGAATGCGGACATGCAGTACAGCATGCGGTAGGATATTCTATGTTGAATTTACGTTCAAAACTGGTTCCTATTGTGAATATAAGTTCCAATCTGATGCAGTTTGTCCTTATTGCGGGTATCGCGGTAATGGCTGCGTCCAGAACAATTGAGAATCCAAATGGAAACACTACAGTGCTGGCAATTGGAGTAGCAATGTTTGCGATGACAACACTTTTTGCTTTTGTAACGCTCCCAGTGGAATACGATGCGAGTAACAGAGCGATGAAGTGGCTTAAAGATACAGGAACGGTAACTGCAGAAGAATTTGTTGGAGTACAGGATAGTTTGAAATGGGCTGCAAGAACTTATGTGGTAGCCGCATTAGGTTCTCTGGCACAACTTCTTTACTGGGGATCTTTGCTTCTTGGTGGAAGAAGGGATTAATTATTAAATTCAAATGAAACATATTGCATCTCAGAAAGCTTTTCTGAGATGCTTTCTTTTTGTGCCAGTTTCAGGGATGCAGTGAGAATACAGTTTTCATTCGCATCGAAGTTCAAAACTTTAGCATCAAATTTAGAAAGTAGGGTGAAAATAGTATTCTGCTGATTGAAGTTAAATTGAATCTCTACTTCTGTTTCTAATTCTCTGGTGATAATACTGGCTTCCTCCAATGTTATCTTTGCTGATTCTTTATAAGTTTTTACAAGTCCGGAAACTCCAAGTTTGGTTCCTCCGTAATAACGGACAACAATGACAAGAACATTCGTGATTTCATTAGCCAAAAGCTGGTTGTAAATAGGCAATCCTGCGCTTCCCGACGGTTCACCATCATCATTGGCGCGATAGTTTTCACCATTCAATCCCATTCTGAAAGCATAGCAGTGATGAGTAGCTTTCGGATGTTCTTCTCTTATCTTTTCCAGCGCACTCTTTAATTCTTTTTCATTGGTTACCGGGTAAGCAAATCCGATAAACTTGCTTCCTTTTTCCTTTAAAAGTGTATTTTCTATGGGCTTTTCTATGGTTTTGTATTCAAACGTCATCAGAGTTGCTGCTTTGTTCTGCAAAAATATTAAATAAATCCTAGTAGTTAATGAAAGAAGCCGCCAGATTTCTGACAGCTTCCCAATTTTATGTATTGCAACTTTTATTATTTCTATCCGCAATAATCCAGCGGAAGTAAGCAAATGTAGTTTGTAGGGCCACAAAAGTCTGTAGGACAGAAATCTCTACATCTTGTAAGGTCTCCATTAGGCAAAGTACAGTTTACAAAAGCTCCGCCTTGAATTGATTTTAAACCGATTCTTGATACTTTTTTCAAATTTTTCATGATATAGTTTTTTGTTTTACATTCAAATTTAACAAGGGAACGTTCCATCCGCCCAAGGTGGTGGACAACTCATACTGGAAGGTGTTGCACAGCAATGCTGTAATGAAGGAGGATAGAATGAACAGCACTCAGGAGCAATTCCTCCGTTTACTTTTTTTAAACTCTGTCTCGAAACTTTCTTTAAATTTTTCATAGTAATTTTAATTTTGTAAGACTAATGTAAATAAATTATTTCATTTGACGGTGATAAAAAAGTGTTATTTTGCTTTAAAAAATGAAACGGTATTATCTCTGAAATTTTCAATTGTAGAAGGGATTTGATCGAATTCCGGGGCTTTTGTTCCATTTTCTAATATCAAATTCTCATTTTTAATTACCATGGCTTCGTCCCAAAGATTAGCATTGATAAACTGCTGCAGGGTAAAACGGCCACCTTCAATAATAACAGATTGTATTTGTTCTTTATACAATGCCTCCATGAGTTCTGGCAGGAAATTATCTTTATTGATTTTAATAAATTGAATATGTCCTTCAGTACCTTCTTTTACGGAATTTAAAACTAATGTTCTTGCTTCATTGTTATAAATATTGAAGCTGGCAGGAACTTTTAAGTCAAAATCAATCAGAATTCTGACAGGATTTACGCCTTCAGCATTTCTTACGGTAAGACTTGGGTTGTCATTCAAAGCAGTTTGAGTTCCTACTAAAATGGCATGCTCGTCAGCTCTTAACTGATGAACAAACTGGTTCACTAATGTATTGGAAACGGCTGTCGGTTTAAAATCCTTATCCAGGAATCCATCACCGGATTCTGCCCATTTTAAAATGATATATGGTCTTTTCTTTTCGTGATAAGTGAAAAATCTTTTGTTCAGTTCAATACATTCTTTTTCAAGAATTCCTGATACGGCTTCAATTCCAGCATCCTGAATGATTTTCTTTCCTTTGCCATTCACTTTATCATGAGAATCCATAGCACCAATCACCACTTTTTTAAATCCTAGCTCTTTAATCTTTAAAGCACATGGCGGAGTTTTTCCATAATGTGCACAGGGTTCCAGAGATACATAGATTGTAGATTGCGGAATAAGATCTTTATTCTTAACGGAATTAATGGCATTGATCTCCGCATGGGGTTCTCCTGCTTTGTGATGATATCCTTCACCAATGATCTCTCCGTTGTGTACGATCACACTTCCAACAAGAGGGTTAGGGTAGGTGTTGCCAAGAGCTTTTTGAGCCAGCTCGATACATCTTTTAATATAAAATTCGTTGTTGTTCATATTTATAAAAAGAAAAAGCGAAGACAAATTGCTTTGCTCCGCCTTTATTTATTTTGTTATGTATTAATCTCCGCTGATAATGCTGTGAAGATTTTGTTTTAACGTTTCAAGATGAGCTTTTTTCTCATCAATCGTGTTATAAGTGTCTTTTAAAAGAGGGTTTTCTCTGGACGGTTTGTTGAAGAAAGAAAGGTTGTTTTCCAGTTTAACGATTTCTGCCTCAAGATCAGAGATTTGATTTTTGATCTTTCTTGCTTTGTCGGTAAGCTGGTTTTCAGATAAACCTTCTTCTTTCAGTTCAAGTTCGTTGATCTTATTTATTTTCAATTTCTCTCTCAATGTTTTGTTGAATTCAGAGTTGATTGAAATTTTATCTCTCGGAACTTTACCAATATTATTCCATGAAGTTTTGATCTGCTCGATTCTTTCAATGCTTCCTTCTTCATTGGAAACCTCTTTCAGTTCATCAAGAAGTGCTTTCTTGTTCTTGTAGTTTTCTTTCCAGTTGTCTGTAGAGGTGTTACTCTTCTCTCTGTAATTGTTGAAGAATGCATTACAGGCGTCACGGAATTCATCCCAGATTTTATTGGTCATGCTCTTTGGAACGTGGCCGATTTTTTTCCAGTCTTCCTGAAGTTTTTTGAATAACGGAACAGCAATATCCCATTCCTCATTATTCATATTGTCCTGTGCAGTCTGGATCAGTTTTAATTTTTCTTCAAGATTCGCCTGTTGAGAACCTTTCAACGATTTATAATAGTTATTTTTCGTTGTATTGAAACCTCTTAGAGTTGTTTTGAAATCATTCCAGTTTTGGTTGGAAAGTTTTCTTGGAACACTTCCTGTCTTTAAAAATTCAGAACGTAGATCTTCCACTCTTTTAATGGCATTCTGCCAGTAGTTATGGTTAGGAGTTTCTGAAGGCTCAGACAGTTTCTTGATTTCCGCAATAATCTGATTCTTCTTTTCAAGATTTTCACTCTGTTCTTTTTCAATAGAAGCAGAGAGTTCAGATTTTCTTTCGTGAATTTTGTTCGAAATCTCTTTGAATTCTTCCCACGTTTTCTCACGGAACTCTTCAGCGACAGGCTCGGCTTCTTCCTTCCATAGTTTATGAAGATACTGAAGTTCATTTAGAGCTTTCTGGATAACGGGTTCATTTTCCAGCTCTTTAGCACGGGCAATGATATGTTCTCTCTTTTCCAGGTTGTGGCTGTATTCCTGCTCCAAAAATTCTTTATTAAGATCCAGCATCTGATAAAACTGATTCAGGTGGTGGAAATAATTATTGTTAAGAATTTTGAATTCAGACTTTGCAACCTGTCCTGCTTTTGACCAGTCTTCTTTAATCTCACGGATAGATTTGAAAAGATTAATTCCCGGTTCAGAGCTGGTGTATAGATTTTTAAGTCTTTCGATAATGCTTTGACGGTGATCAAGGTTTTTCTTTTGCTCTTCTTCCTGTCCTTTCTGGAAGGTATCATGTTTTTCCTTGAAAATATTAACCAACGCAGAATACTTAGCCTGAGAAGGGTGTTCGTAGCTGAAATTTTCAGCTGCATTTCCGGCTTCTATATATTCATGCTTTTTATCCTCCACTTCATCATGGATGTAATGACTTGCTTTCTCTTTCAGCTGGTTGAATCTTTTGAAGTTCTCACCGGCGTTGGGAGTGTTGATGATTTTTTCCATTTCCTTTAAAGCATCAGCAAGAGAAATTTCTTCTTCATGTTCATCCAGGTGCTCTGCATCATCTTCATGTTGGTTTGCATCATGAGAAACTGTGTTTTCTGATGGGTCCTGAGATACTTCGTTAGGATTTTTCTTTTCTTCGTTTTCAGAAAGATTGTTTTCTGTAGTCATAGCAAATCTTTTATGTGAGTGGCGTTAATATCCTTTAAATATAGCTTTAAGGCCAATTAAAGTACTAATTTATGTTATTTTTTTTGAAAATTCCAAATTTCCCAAGCTTTTTCTGCTTGCTGTTCAAGCATATAGTACCCATTCACTGTTTTTGCTCCTTTTTCTGAGGCATTGATGATGAATTGGGTGTAGTTGGGGTTGTAAATCAGATCAATAACCAGATGATCTGAAGAAAGCCCGTCAAAAGGAAAGTTCAGACAATCTTTCACATTCGGGAAAGTGCCTACTGGTGTACATTGAATGATGATTTTATGTTCGGCAACAGTTTCCTGATCAAGATTTTCATAATTGATTTCTGTACTCCTTGAAATCGTTACAGAAGGAATATTATGTTTGTCCAATGCATATTTGACTGCTTTTGCTGCCCCTCCGTTTCCTAAGATCAATGCTTTATCCTGTGAAGGTTTTTTGTGTAAAAGAAGCGTCTTTTCAAAACCGAACGCATCTGTATTGTAGCCGGTTTTTTTGCCATCCTGAATAAGAACGCAATTGACAGCACCTATTTTCTCAGCTTCATCACTTAGTTCATCGAGATAATCGATTATTTTTTCTTTATAAGGGATGGTCACATTGAATCCTAACAGGTCCGGGGAAGCAAAAAGGTTTTCTACTTCATTGATTTCATTCAGATCAAAAATATCGTAGGAGAAATTCTTCAGCATGAGCTTTTGGAACTTGTTTTCGAAGAATTTTTTAGAAAAAGAATAAGAAATATTTCGTCCTATCAATCCTAATTTTTTATTGGAATCCATACATCAAAAATAAAAAAAAGACCGGATAAATCCGGCCTTGGTTTGAAATATTTTTTAATAATTAATCTACGATAAATTTAGTAGAGAAATTATCTGTTTTAAGGATATAAGTTCCTTTTACCATACCTTTAAGGTTAATTTTGTTTGAATGTCTGAAAGGATTTGCAATCGTTTCAATTAATTTACCTGAAAGATCATAGATCTCAGCTTTTGAAATTTTGCTAAGGTTTTCTCCTTTTACAAATAATTCATTATTTCTTACCGGATTAGGGTAGATGGTAATCACTGATTTATCTTTTTGGTTTTCAGCAGTAGCTAACGTAGTTCCGAAACAGGTCCAGCTAAGATCATCCAGAGCCACTCTGTTGGAAGTAGAAGAATTTGTCAGTTTAATCACTGCACTTCCGCTTACATTTATATTGCTGATGGTAGTGGTAGTAACAACATTACTGTAAGGAATAGTTCCTACATTAACATCGTTTACAAAAACATTGAAATATCCTGCGCTTCCGGAGAATTTCAATTGAGTTGTTAAAGTTAAGCTTTGAACTCCCCCTGAAAATGAAGAACTTGTTAAAGTACCATTTCTAATGGTGATCGCTTTATTATTGATGGTTTGGTCAACTCTTGCATCTGTTGCAGTCCAGGAAATTCCGTTGTTGGTCCAGGTTGCTGTCAGATAAGTATTGGCAGCACCGCTGATCATTTCGAAATTTTCAGTTCCACAGCTTCCTCCTCCGGCAGGTACATCAAGAGTTGTTTCTGTAGCTGTTGTACTTTGTGGAGAAGAGTTTGCGAAAGCATCTTTAGCGATGATGTAGAATGTATATTGAGTCAAAGGTGATAATCCGGAAACTATAGTAGATGTTGTTGTACCTGAAACAGTAGCTTTTAAGGTTCCGTTGGCATAAATCTCATACGAAGTTACTCCCACATTATCCGTAGCAGCTGTCCAGCTTAAAGCAATAGAGTTTGAAGTTGGGTTGCTGGCAACAAGGTTAGTTGCTGCTGTAGGGGCTTGGTTATCAATAACCGGCGCTCCCCATATCTGAGTAACATATTCAGGGTGATCAATGAAAGGGTTTCTGTTTCCCTGGTAGGTATAAGAAGTATTGTTTCTTGCAATTTCTTCAGCAGACACAGGGTCCATTGCATTCCATGCTAGATATTGATTAAGTGCCCAAGGCTGTAGTCCCGGGAATGCTGTGTTACCAAGCATGTCTCCAGTAGTGAAATTAGGAAGTTTATCCTCATATCTTGTCACAAAATAAAGAATCATTCTGGCAATGTCTCCTTTGAAAGCATCAATGGGTTCAAATACCGTACCTGCATATCCTGCTGATACAGAATTTCCTAATTTTGATCCGTTTTTAGAAGTAAAAGAAGAATTTCCTACGATTCCATAAGGGTAGTTGGATCTCATTCCGTTCACTTTTCCATCGGTAGCTCGGATAAAATGAATATCAGCAACCATAGGAGAAGCGCTGTTGAACAGACTCTGAGGAATCACGTGCTCTCTGTTGTAGCAGTCACCTTCATTAGAATATCCGGCAGATCCGCACTGACTGGTTCCTAGGGTGAAATTATACTGATCCGGTCCATTTGGATTTTCAGAATAAATATCCAGAATAGTTCCATCATTTTCATAGAAATAATCACGGTCTGTGGTAGCATACCCTGTCCATAGGCCACCATAACCATTGTCTATGTGTCCATTACTGATAATGGTTTTAAGAGCTGTTTTAAGAGCTGCACCAGTTAAGGTCGGCGATTGGTTATAATATCCTGCCGGAGCCTGTGCCAAAGCGCTTATAAATGTCACGCTTAAAAGAAAAAAAGATAAAAGTTGTTTCATTTTTTAAAATTGGGGCGTAAAGGTACGAAAAAATGAAACCGAAGTATATTAATTGTATGTAATATATAAACTTGAAATGTTAGCCTTTAGTAATATATTCTTTACTGATTTTTGAAAAGAACCATGAAATAGTAATTCCAAATAAGGAAGCTGTAAGGGCTACAATAAGATAATTTTTTCCTACAATTTTTACCGGGAATGGCAGAACCTCATTGGCTCTGAAGAATTCTGTATAAAGCTGGAAGTAGCAAAGTGCTGTTCCAAGAATTAATCCGGTAATCACTCCGGAAACAACGATCAGGAGTCCGGTGTAGAAATAGGTCATTCTTAAATGGCTTAAAGGGAAGCCGAGTGATATCAATGATTTTGCCTGTTCTTTTTTATCAAGCTGAAGGATGATAATCGCTCCCGCAAGATTAAAGGTCGTAATAAAGATAACCAATGCAAAGATCAGATAAATAAAAAGCTTTTCAGTGTTGATCATTTTCCAGAAAGCGGCATTTTCCTCTTCCTTGGTTTTGATCTCAATATTTTTTCCGAGAGAAGAAAGCAGGCTTTGTTTTACAGCATCTGCATTTTCCGGATTTTTCAGTTTAATAACAATCTGATAAGCGGACTTTTTAGGAAGAGTAAGTAATTCTTCTGTAAGCTCAATAGGAGAAACAATATAATTGTCCAGCTGGTCTTTTCCCGGGAAAACACCTGTTACCAGAATATCTCTTTTATTATAGATGTCTTCTTCCTTACTGATAATCCCCGTTCCCGGTTTGGGCATAAAGACGGTTGCATAATGATTGGAAGAATCCACAGGAATTGAAAGCCTGTTATCCAGACTGTTTTCCATCAATACCTCATTCGAGTATTTGAAGCTTGGATAAGTTCCGTAGAACACTTCTTTATTAATAGGATTTACCTTAACATAAGCAGAATCTACCCCTCTTAAGTAAGCAATATCACCCTTTCCGTTGAAACTGATGTATACTTTTTCTTCAATAACGCGGGAAAAACTGCTGATTTCCTTATTGTTGCTCAAAACTTTACTGACGTTATCCAGATTTTTGATGGTTTTTCCGGAGGTGCTTTTTAACGTAAGATCAGCGTGAAGATTGGAAATAAGATCTTTGTTCAGGTCTTCAAGTCCTGAAAAAACAGAAATAATGACGAACATTGCAGCCACAGCAACCGTCATGGCACCTACAGCCAGCCACGTAATGAACGTAACGGCAGTACTTCCCTTTTTGGCCAAAAGGTATCTGGATGCTATGTAAAATGCAATATTCTTCAAGATCTATAAAACAGGATTGTCGCCTTCGCCTCTTAATTCTCTTTCCAGTCTTTCAACATCATCAAGAGCGGTATCCAGGTAAAAGTTAAGTTGTGGAATAATACGCACCTGTTTTGCCATTTTCTGGCCAATGAAGTTTCTGTATTGAGGTTTGTTTTCTTCAATCTCCTTCATCACAGCGGTACGGAATTCCTGTGGGAAAATGCTTAAATAAATCTTAGCAATTCCTAAGTCAGCAGTTACTTTTACATCTGAAACAGATACCAATATGCTCTGTTTGCTTTCTGAAGCCTGTTTGCGGAAAAGCTCTGCGAAGTCTTCCTGAATGATCTGTGCTACTTTTCTTTGTCTGTTACTTTCCATAATTTCTGCAAATTTAGTACTTTTGTTTGAATTGATACTTTGAAATTCAACTACAGTATCAAATTTACGATTTAATTATATTGATTAGTATTTATGAAACTAGAACATATTGGTATTGCTGTAAAGTCTTTAGGAGGTTCTGATGAACTTTTTGCCAAATTATTAGGAAAAGAATCCTATAAAAAAGAAACAGTGGAAAGAGAAGGAGTAGTAACTTCTTTCTATGAAACGGGAGAAAGTAAAATTGAGCTTTTAGAAGCCAGTAATCCTGAAAGTCCGATCTCAAAATTTATTGATAAAAAGGGAGAAGGCATCCATCATCTGGCATTTGGCGTTGAAAATATCGTGGAAGAAGTGAAAAGACTGAAAAAAGAAGGATTTCAGTTTATCTCCGAAGAACCGAAAGAAGGTGCTGATAACAAATTAGTTGTATTCCTTCATCCCAAGTCTACAAACGGTGTGCTGGTAGAACTTTGCCAAGAAAAGCAATAAAAAATTTTGTAGTGAAAGAAATTTTACTATTTTTGCAAACACAAAATTTAACCAAGTTTTGAGGTCCTATAGCTCAGTTGGTTAGAGCACCTGACTCATAATCAGGTGGTCCCTGGTTCGAGCCCAGGTGGGACCACAATAAAAATCAAGCACTTACAAAAATGTAGGTGCTTTTTTATTTCCAGAAACTATATACTGAAATACAGGCTCAGGTTTAAATGATAATGCCATTGTATTAATACAAGGCTATAAAAAAGCAGGACAATACTGCCCTGCATATAGATTTTTATTAAATGGCTTTATTATTCTTTTTCAATAGGATTATTGTTAAGCTTGTAAGATTCTTTTATTTCCTTCCCTTGTTTCTCAATAAAGTCTTTTACCTTCATATCAGTTCCAGGCATTGTCATACTTAATAATTGAGGAGTTAGCTCATTTCTCATGGCAGCTAAAGGATCCTGTTTGTAATTTTCAAATGTCTTTGTAAATTTTACTTTTTCTACTATTTTCACATTACCATTGGTGAACTTTTTAACAAGTGAATCTTCACTGTTATCTTTCGCTTTTTTATTTCCTTTTAAGGTAAATGAATAATTGTGTTGATCATCTTCTATTTTTACAATTAATCCAGGTAAACCATTAAATTTATACGGGCCATCATTAAAAGGAAGATCAGGACAAAACCAGGCAACCCATTTTCTTCCCGCAAAATTTACTATAGCTTTTTGGGCATTATATTCGCCGATTTTTTGCTTTTCTTTCTGAATTTTCCAGTCAAAATTTATTTTTTCCTGATAACCAAAGGTAAGAGGAGTCAATCCATTCATAATATCTTCAGTATATTGAACTTCCATGTCAGGATATTTTTTTGTTACAGAATAGGTAAATCTGACATTCGGAGGTGCTGACTGATTTTCGTAAATGCCTGTTTTTTGCATTTTTTTAAATACTTCATTGGAGATTGAATCTGAGACAATTAATTGATAGTCTTTAAAGATCGATTGATCTTTTTTAATATCTAAAACCATCATTGCAGTTTCATTTCTTGTAGAATCTTTTTTAGGTTTATATTGTACTTCATAGAAAAAACGATTGATCTCCTGAGCTTTGGTTTTGATAGTAATTAAAAAGAATAATGGTAGTATCAATAAGTATTTCATAGGTTGATTTTTAAAAGTTGTATCTGTATTTTGCAAAAATTTTATACCAAAAATCCGTGAAGTGAGTAGGTAAAAAAGAGAAAAAAGAAATAATTCTCCAGGGAGAAGTAAAGTGGGCAAATATTTCAAATATTGCCTTTGACCGTACCCAGACTTCATTATCATTCACAAAATAGATGGTCTGAAGATCTATAAACTTAATTCCTTTATCACGAAGAATTTTTCTTGCTTCTTTGCTTCTTACGGAAATGATTTCCAGTGTTTTAACATTAGATTGGCTCCATTTGGAAAACCTTGTACAAAACTTACATTCAGAATCATAAATAATAACTTTCATTTTGTGAATTTTTAAATAGATTGCAAGTCTGGCTGCTTTTTGATGTTTTTATATTGTGATAAAATGAATAACGAAGAAAATGACCCTGCCAACAGCCCTGTAAATATCATAACTCCACTTTGAAGAATAAATGGAATTTTTTTCATGTAATCAATATTTTTTGAGGTTACCGCATATTGTCTGGATATCATCTGCAATGTTTCAGCATATTTTAAAGACAATGTTTTATCAATTAAAGCATACACGAAAACATCGATCAAAAAAATCATGATAGCACTAAGAATGAACGTACAAATCACATAATAAAAATTGGCGATATGATTTACCTGTTTTACCTTCTTATATTTCTTTAATGACAGAAACAGAATAATTGCAGCGATCATAAAAGCAATAAACAATGAAAGAATAGGGAAAAAAGCAACTGCAGTCATACTAAAATTATCATAAGAAAGAGAGTATGCAATGCCATAAATACATCCTGTAAAGGATAAAGCGATCACTATTGAAGTAATAAAAATATACTCCAATGAAATAAGGTTATTGTCCATAGAAATTAGTTTTTAAATGCTAAATGTTGATGTAAGAGACCCAATCTTTCTGAATATCTTCTGTAAGATGTGTCCGTATTAAATGGTATTCTTCTGAAAGGTAAATTTTAGCGAATTTCCCATTTTGTAAATGTCCGATATAATCACAACAATTTGTAAGAGTTTCCATAATATGAGAGCTTATCAAAACGATCTTATTTCTTTTTTTGAGCTCATCAATGATAAAATAAAACTTTTCGACACTTTCAAAATCGAGTCCGTTAAATGGTTCATCAAATAAGTATATGGGTCTGTCAATTAAAATATTACAAAGGATTGCAAGTTTCTTCTTGGTTCCTAATGAAAGTTTTTCAACAATAGCGTCTGTTGGAATATTAAAGAAATTTGTCAACCTTGTTATCTTTTCATCCTCGTTATCATGAATAAACAGGTTTAAAATATCGTTAACCGACAGATAAGGATAAAAGTAATTTTCAGATTCCAAATACGAAATATCTCTTTTATCTATAGGTTGGTCTTGTAATACTATTTTTCCATGGTATTTTGTATTTTGAAAAATAGATTCAAATAAAGTTGTTTTTCCCGCACCATTCCTTCCAAGAACACCGAATATGCTTCCTTCATTTATATTTAAACTTAGGTTATCCAAAATTTTTTTGGAGTTATAATTCAAGGTGATATTTTGTATACTAAACATACTTTGCAATTTTCTTTAAGGCTGATTTTCTATTGTTTATAATGTAAATTATTGCTGGAATTAGTAGCCCAATTATAAGTGTAAATTTGAAAAATTCTGCGTCATTGATATGAGTTACCTTTATTTTTTCATTATAATTTACATACTTATTAATAATAATAACATAATTTGAAAGAAAAAGATAAAGAGTGAAATAAATTATATAATCTTTTTGTAGGGGATTTAAAAATGCAAAGTTGATTATAGCAGGAATTGAGATCATCAAGCAAATCAGAAAAGAGTATATGATTTTTTTTTCTAATCTGAATTTTGAGAATTGCAGAATGAGAATTTCTTTATTTTCCTGGAGTGAATAGACATGCAAAAGAATATGTAACCAACATAACCCTAATATTATTAAAGTTGCGGGATGATATCCTAAGAAAACTGAAAGTAATACAAAGGAAAAGAAAATTATAATATTCTTTCGTATATAGGCTTTCCACTCTAATAATGCATTAGGAATTTTATTGATAAACCCTGGGTTTGCAACATATTTTTTAAGCTTTAATAAAGGTAAAATGAAGCATATAAAAACATTTCCCAAAAAGACAAAGTTATTTTCTTTGAAAACGAAAAATAAATTTATAAATATCCAAATTATCAAATATTCTAATGCAAGGCTTATATAGAATTGCTTTCCTAAAATATTTTTTAAAAAATTAATATCCTTTCGCGTAAAATGAATGATAAATAAAACAGTTGATGAAATTAATGTATAATAGCCATTATGATTCGTTTTAAAAAAAAGTAAAAATAAAAGCATTATACTTACTAAAACACCAATATCCATACTTTGGTTTGACGCTTTAAGTAATAATTTTAATCTCAGTTTCAGATATCTCTTAAGCATATTCTTTACTAAATATTTTTTTTTTGAATAGCGATACAATTTTTTGAAAATATACTCCAGCCTTTTTCCATTCTTCATCACTTATGAAAAAGCCATAACACATCATAAATAGGATTTCAAAATCATGGATCATCATAAAAATGTATATTCCCAGATGGATCATTATTCCAAGAGCAAAGACAACGTATTTGCCGGTTTTATGCCATGCAAGAAAAGGAAATGCTAACTCCCACATTAAAGTAACATAGGTAGAAAGTGTCACAAAAATCCCATTTTTTGCTAGTATATTATTCATTTCTGTTCCCTTAAATCTTTCTAATTGTAATGTATAATAAGTGGCAACACCACTGAACCATACTTTAGCATTAAGTTTGAATATGGCAGAAACGAAATAAATCAAAGATAAATGAATTTTTATAGATAAAACGGATATTTGATTGACAAAATAGCTGATACTGTCTTTTTTCTGCCCGGTACTGTTATTTAATGTGAAATATCGGTAACAATCTGTAAAAATCATGTACAGTAAAAGAAATTTCAATAAATTATCACCACCATTTAATATAAAAGGATATGCTCTTTGAACAATTTCTACGGAAATATATAACAATAAGGGAGTGAAATACCTGAAAATTCCAAAGGCAAATAAAATACTTAGCAACATTATAACACTAAGAATAATATTAATATTTTGAAAAATAGAGGATTGCTGAATTCCAAATAACTGAAATATTGGATTGACAGGTGCTGCTTTCAAAAATGTAGCATCAGTGATGAGATCTTTATTAAAAAATAATTGTAAATATTTTTTAAACACGTGTATTGATATCAATATCCTGAAAACCGAAAGATATATATAGTGATTTGAATGGAATAGTTTTTTCATTTTAAAAAGGATAAGGATTGAAAGCAATTACTTTAGATTCTACATTGGGCTTTTTACTTTCTCTATTAGCAAACTTTTTAATTTCCTCAGAATTTATGTTTATTGTTACATATTTTACTGACTTTAACTTCTCTGCAGACATTTTATCTTTTCCAACAATCTTCGCATAGTCTTTTAACAGAAGAAAACCTTGAACTTGTTCAGGAACTTCATTGAGTCTCTGTACTGCCAGAAGATTGGCATTGTGAAGATTTAGCTCGGGTTGTGTGGTGTTTATTTCAGTTCTTTCTTTCACTATTGTATTAACGATACCTTCGATAGATCCATAAATTGTATAGTCTACCATTTCGGCTCTACCATTAAATGGTCTTGTATTTCGTTTTGATTCTATAATGGAAGAATAGACTTCGAAAGCAGCAATTTCATTTTTATTCTCATCCAGATAGGTAAAATAAAGTTTGTAGTTAAATTGCGGCGGAGGGGCAAAAAAACTCCATTTTTGAGCAAAAAAAGTAGAAAATAGTTTCATTTCTTTTTGATACTCAATCTTTATAAAATTATTGGGTGAATTGTATAAAAATGTAAAAAGCCAATAAATTGATACACAAGTAACGATAAATATTTTAATTGCTTTTTTCATAACTGTCAGGAAAAAAAATGGCTCATTAATACAATGAGCCATTAAATCATTATTAGTCTAAGTTCTGGATGTTTGCTGAAACATCATCTGTTGCGTGAAGACCATCTACTAGAGCTGAAACAACCATTACAGCAAGAAGAACGGTTCCGGCAACAGCAGATACACTTGAACCTGGAGGAAGCGCCTGGCGTGAAGTGTTAGAAGACTGTACTTGATCCCCATATGCGATACCTTGTGCTTTAACTACATTAGGTACTAAAAAATTTAATGCAAATACGAATGCCATTCCTCCTGCGAAAACTGAGTTTCTGATTTTTTTGTTCATGATAATTTTGTTTTTTTTATGATAATTAATTTTGTCATATAATCCCTGACATGGGTTTTTTGCTGATCAGGCTTATTTCATTTTTATATTGCGCAGATATAAAAAGGTTAAGATTATTTGTGTTTCTAACCAAGGCAAAGATGCGTGTGCTTTTTCGATGATACAAGAAAAGTATAGTGGGATTTATAAATTTTGGGTGAAGATCCTTATGGATTTATAAATTTAAACAAGAATTGTATGTTGTGTAAATTATTGTTTTTTAGCTTGTTGTGTTTTCAATAGTATCCTGTATAAGAATTTATAGGATACTATTGGAAAGTGTTTTTTTATTGGGAATAATATCAGGAAACTGAGGGGAAAGAATAGGGTATTTTGAAAAATTCTTTATAAGAATGATTCATAAGCAAGCGTTTTATAATATCTCAAGAGATAATCATAAATAACCATTTCAAATAATCTTTGTTGAGAAACAAAGATTCTGTTGATATTCATATGGAAAATACTCTGAAATAAGAATTGCAGAGGCATTTCTAAAGATTGATTTTCATGTTTACGAAGAATGTTTTGTAGTGCAGTGTTCTTTTCTTCAATAGTATGAATAATAAAGTTCCTTTCTTCCAAAAACTCTTTAGAATTAATAAAGTCTACAAATTTAGGTTTAAACTCTCGGTATTTTTTGTCAAGCTGGCTATTGAGTTTTTTATCTGCATTAAATTCCTGTTTAAAAGTATGATTAAAATATTTGATCCACTCCAGCTTTTCTTGGATGGAAAGATTAAGTTTATTCAATATCTCATCTATATAAAACAAGCTAACTATGATCTTTTCCTCATCATCATAATGTAAACACTCCAACGTGAACTCACTATTTTTGTGAAATAGGGTTTCTACTTCTTCCATGGTATTCTTTCCGTACCTTTCAATTTCCCGGTTATAGGTGTCGACCATAATGGTAAAGATCTCTCCACTATCTATATATGGCTGAAAAATATTTTGAGCAGTGTTAAGAATTTCATGGTAATAATGAGGATCATTTAATTTTAATCTTATTCTCAAATGGGATTTAGGATCATAATACCGTATAAAAAACCATTCGGAAATATAGCCGTTCTTCTGAAATAGCTCTATTAAAGGATGTATGGCTTCTTCAAGGATAATATCAGAAGTTTTTATACCTGTATATATTTTCAAGTATAACCAATTACTTCCGGGGATAAAAGTTCGTTGCATTATTAAATATCTTACTTATTTTTCTCTTCTACGGCTTTATACACTGGAAAAATAAACTCCCGTCTGAAATGATCGTTTTCATTGTATAAAAATTCTTCTATAATGATTGATTTTTGACTTTTAACAGTTTCAATAAAAAGTTTTGCCATGTCATAATTTTCAAGAGCCATGGTTAAAGTATTGTCAAATTTGGACCATTGAATCCAAGTCGGAATCTTTCTTTTGTTTCTCCAGTTTTTTAGTTCCTGTAAAAAATCTTTTTTGTTCAATTTTAATTGATCTAACAAAAAAATATCTTTTTCTGTAATCTTCCACCGCGCTTTGGAAAGAATGATATTACGATATTCTACCCTTGGCAAAAATGTATAAATATATTCTAAATCGCCCCAGTTAAAATAAAGTCCGGATCTGATATTCTGTGTATGTAAATCTGATAAGAAATGATAGACCGGTAATGTATTGGTATAATAATTATGAGCGTTTGTGAGATAAGGAATAACCCTCTTATTTAGTTTTTTTGAACGTAAAATAATCTCATCATTTTTTAAAGAAATATATAGATCATCTGTAGATATCTGATTTTCTTGAGGCAATAAAGATTGAGCTAAATAAGGAATTTCATACGCTCTCAAAGTAGGTCTTCTTATTATATTTCCTATTCTTGCTTCAGGTAAGTGAATGATTTCAGCTAAGATCACGTCAGAGTTGAGTTCTTTTTCCTTTTCAGTAATGTTTTTGATAAGATTCTGTACTTTTGATTTTTCAGAACAGAATCGCCCCAAAAGAGTACCGGCACTAGTTCCTGTGCTTGCATTTAAGAATATTTTTTCCTGATTATTTTCAGAAATGATTTCTGCCATGATAGACGTGGTATCAGGCATATTATCCCAATTTTCCTGGAAATCTTCAAAATCCGTATCTGTTAGTTCTATACTATATTGATTATCTAACAGAGCTTCCTGTAACTTTTCATTAAGTATTATCTGGATCGGAGTAAACTCAATATTTTTATTTTGTTTTTCCTGTGAAATAGGAAGTATTAAATCTTCTATATAAGGATGAATGCCTTTTGAAGATGTATTTTGCTTATATCCTATGCCTATTTCAGTATCTAAGACATACAGCAGAGGCATTTCCTGAGTGTCAAACTTTTCGACAAAAGCTTTTTTAAATCTGGAAAATTGATTTTCCTTTTGTGTTAAAGTGACTTTATTCAGAAAACTTATTCCGGTTTTTAATTCTTTTTTCCAACTTGGGGATAAGTAAAAATGAGAGCTATTATAGAGATCCGTCTGAAAGAGATATTTTTGTTCATACTCCATTGTGAACGATTGTATCAGATCTCTGATTTCATCGTATAATATAGTAGGATTACCAATATTTAAATCCAGTTTCTCCAAGTTATTCTTTAAAGAAACTAAAATATCAGTTTCATTTTTTATTTCTAATCTGTTTAGAACAGTAATAATAGTATTTAAAAAATCAGTTCCTGATACATTCGGTTCAAGCTCGCTTACCAGTACCTGATTATCAATCAATTCTTCTACAAATTCTCTTGCATCATCTTCTGTTATCTCTTCATTAAGCAGGATATGAGAAATTTCACTAATGGTTTTACCTTGTTTTGAAAAATTTATTATTTGCTGTAACTCTGCAGATATTGGAGCCGAGGAAATAATGTATTCTCTTTTTCCTCCTGTATATTGATATTCTATATATCGAATTCTATTGCCTATTTTATAGATGCTGTTATTAGTAAAAAATAAAAGCTTATTCTTTACTATGGGTAGTTGTGTAAAGTATTGTGCAAGAGAAACAAGAAAATGCATATCCAATCTGGTATCCCGTACTAATTGATCAGTAGGTAGTTGGTATCCTGTTGTGTTGTCGGAAAATTTTGATGCTTCTAAAGAAAATTCTCCTAACCCTATACCAGAAAATAAGCCGAATGGAGTACAACGGGTACTCATTCGGCTATAATATTTTAGAAGGGTATTTTTGAGTTTATGAAACTCTTTGGATGATAATGGTTTTTCTGAGCTGAGCCATTTGTCAAACTCTTCATATAAATGAGATGAGGCAAGATAGATAGCCTCCCTAAAAACAGGATTGTTAAAAATCTCTTTTAATTTTCCATCTGAAATTTCATCTTGACTAAGTTGTTCCTGAAAGCTCTTTAGTGAGAATAAAGGGGTTCGTACTATATACTCATTAAAAAAATGATAAGGGAAGCGTGACATCTACTTTTTTATTTGTTCTTTTGGTTGGTAGTCGGGATGGCCTAATTGCCAAAATGCAAAAGTAAATATATCATCAATATTAGTATATCTTTGATCTACTGCAACATTATTTCCATGACCTCCTTCAAAATCTATTTTTAATAACTGAGGATTGGAAGAAGCATCATTAAACATTAGTTTAGCAGCATATTTTACGGGTTCCCAGACTATAACCCGCTGGTCGTTTATTCCTCCGGTTATAAACGTAGCAGGATACTTTTCTCCTTTTTTAATATGCTGATAGGCATCCATTTCCAGCAAACTTTTGAATTCTTTTGGATCGTTAACCGTTCCGAATTCTTTAGGCTGGCCATTAGGGGTTATTTCATCTCTTAACGGATTCATTACTCCTACTTCAGCAATAACTACTTTAAAGAGGTCAGGTCTCTCCGTCATGGCTCTCCCTACAGTAATTCCTCCGGCACTGGCGCCCCAAATCGCTACTTTTTCCTGAGAGGTATATTTTTCTTTTATCAGATATTCTGTACAATCTATTAGATCCCTCCAGGTATTGGGTTTAGTTTCTTTATATCCTCCTAAGCGCCATTCTTCTCCTTTTTCTCCTCCTCCTCTTACATGAGCTATTGCAACTATACCACCTTGTTGAACCCATAATAAATAAGTGGGTGAAAAATAGGGATTATTAGAAATACCATAAGAACCATAGCTGTTAATAAGAGTCATATTCTTACCATCTTTTTTGATGTTTTTATTATATAGTAAGGATACCGGGATTTCTTGTCCATCTCTTGATTTTACGATGATTTCATTAACAATAATATCCTGAAATTCGGGATATTTAGTAATAGGGGTAAGATTTTCTGGCTTGAAAGAATTGGTCTTTAGGTCATATTTAAATCTTTGCTCATCATTGGCCCAACCGGAGCAAGTTATCCAGATATCAGAATGATTTTCTCCTTTTCTCCTTAAATTAATATCTCCGGATGGATAGGGAAGTTCAATAGAATGATTTTGTCCGTTTTTATATAAGTACAGCTTAGCTTCTACTCCGTTTTTTGTAGTGGTATAATAAATACCATCTTTTGTGATTGTGTAGCTTTTAATGATTTCGTCCTTTTTTTCAGGAATTAAAACTTCACCATTCTTAAAGTCAGGATTGAGAATATTAGTTTTACATAGCTTATTGAGAGAAGTATTGTAACCTGATATAAAGAATATTTTATCTTTTTGAAAAGTTAAACTTTTAGCTTTATCGTCCGAATTGGAAAATAATCTCCAATTTTTTTTACCTGATAATAAATCCTGCTTACGAATGATAAATGTTTTTCTATAAGACTGGAAATCAACCAACATACCAATATAGTATTGATCATCAGCGCTAAAGTCTAAAATGATTGGAAATTGATCTTCGGTAATATGTAAATCAGGATTGTTTTTAGCAGAAAAAACGTCAACCGATTTATTAGGATCAGTTCCAATTTTATAGAATACAGTTTTTGTATTTTTATAAAAGTTTTGAGATGTGGGGTCAGTTGTAGAAAACTCTACATAGATAAACCCTGTATTATCATCTGTCCATTTTATTCCATCGAAAGTAGCGGGTGCAGAGTTGGTAATAATCTCCGGATGTACATATTTCGTTTTTACATCCAGGATAATTATTTCTGATAATTCTTTTCCTTTTTCAGACATGGAAACAGCTATTTTACTGCCATCCGAAGATGGACTTATATAATTGATAACAAAAGAATGACTTCCGTTATTCTCTTTATACATAGCAGGATCATATAGCAATACTTCTTTGCCTAAAAAGCCTTCCTTATAATATAATTTGGCAATCTTTTCATCACCATTTTTCTTTAAATAGAAATATTTGTCATTATCGGTAATTTCAAAATCTGATATAGAGTACCCCTGCCTTCTGTCAAATTCTAACCTTTTTTCAACATAATAGTTTTTTTTAGGAATTTGATTTAATATAGAATTGGTATAATTGGTTTGAGACTGCATCCAATTTATAGTTCCAGCATTTTGAAGATCCTCAAGGTTTCTATATTCATCTATTATTTTAGTTCCAAAATAATTTTCTGTAACAGGTTTTGAAGGTGCTAAATTGTTTTTTTGAGCCTTTACGGGAAGTACATATAAAATAGCAATAATGACAAATATTAATTTTTTCATATTTATTTAAGGCTTTATTGTATGTTTAATGGGAGTGTTTGGATCCACTTCGCCATTTTCATCAAAAGACGCCTGATTACCATTCCCTCCATATCCTCCATGAATTCTCTTTAAATCATTAATCTTCATAATCTGTACTTTTTTTAAAGACAATTTCTTTTGCGCGTTGTTTTCTTTTTTCATGATTGTTATTGTTTTGTTTTATAAAAATTAATGGTACAAAGAAAGCAATATTTCTTTGACCTGCTGAAAATATATCTATAGATTTATAAATACACGTTTGTAAAATCTCAATAAAATAATAATGATCAATTAGTTAAAATCAAAATACAGATTATGCATTTTCTTGAAAAAATGAATATTTTTGTACGGTATAGAAAAATTAATGAAAAAGATATTCCTGCTTTTATTTGCATTCTTTTGTAGTCTTTTTTTTGCTCAAAACAAAATTGATAGTTTAAAATTATTGAATTATGAGGAGTTAAAAAATAAATTTAATGTTTATGATGAATCTAATAAAAAGTTAGAAGCAAAAGTTATTTCTCAATATTACTTAGCAAAAGCGAAAAAAGAAAAAAATATCCTTGAAATTGCAGAAGGGTATAATCTTATGCACTCAACTGAGGACTTCCCCGGGGCTTTAAAGTATATTGATAGTCTGGCTATGATTACAAAAAATGTGAAAGGAGATATATATCCAGCCAGAACATTTATTATAAAAGGAAATTTATACTATAAATATGACAATTTAAAAGCTGCTCTTGATAACTATATTTTAGGCTTAGAATATTCTAAAAAGCAAAAGAATTTGAAGCAAATAGCTTATGCCAATATGAATATTGCCTATTTAAATAGCTATATGGGGAAAAATAAAGAGGCAGCAAAAACATTTAGATATTATTTATTGAATTCCCACGATATAACAGATGAATATCAGCATGATCAGATGCGGGTAAGTCTTGCGTACTGCTATATTAAAATAAACAAAATTGATTCTGCCAGGTTTTTTATTCAGGAAGGATTGAATTCTCCCTTTGTACAAAAGAATAAATATAATAGGAATCAGTATTTATATTTATCCGGACAGCTGAATCTTAAAACCAAAAATTATCAAGTTGCTATTGCTGAGCTAACAAAGGCCTATACTTATTTTTCAAGTATTAATGATAATAATCAAAATTTTGTATTATACAGTCTGGGAAAATGTTATGAAGAATTGAATAACAAACAAGAGACGATAAAATATTTTACTCAGATAGATTCCAATGTAAAAAAAACGGAGATTACTTTTCCAGAGTTAGGAGATGTATATACTTTTCTAATAGATTATTATAGGGAAAGCGGTGATAAAGAAAAGCAACTCTATTATATTGACCGTTTTCTAAAAGTTGATAAAAAGCTTGATGAACAATTTCGATACTTATCAACGGAGCTGCACCAGAAATATGATACACCCAATCTTTTACAAGAAAAAGAAGTTATAATAAATGAATTAAAAAATAAAAAAACATTTTTGTATGCTTCTGTTAGTATTTTAACCTTAATATTACTCTTGCTTACCTATTTTTATTACAAAACTAAGAAAGCTGAGAAAGAACATCGAAAAATTGCTCAGGACTTAATTCATTTGATTGAAAAAAGAAATCTTGAAGCAGCTCAAAATAAAAATGATAGACCAGTAGAAATATATGAACCGGTAAAAGTGGAAAGTGAGACCAAAACAATTAAAACTGTTCCCGAAGATGTTGCTCAATCTATTTTAAAGGATCTGGACAATTTCGAAAACAAACTTCATTTTTTGAAAAACGGGATTACATTAACAAGTCTTGCGAAAAATATAAAAACCAATACTGCTTATTTGTCGGAAATCATTAATAACCATAAAGATAAAAATTTCACAACTTATCTTAATGATTTGCGTATTGATTATGCTTTAGATCAGCTTGTAAAAGATAAAAAATTTCGTTCTTATAAATTACCGGCTATTGCTGAAGAAATAGGTTATAATAACGTTCAGGCATTTTCGATTGCTTTTAAGAAAAAGACAGGAACTACTCCGTCTATTTATATTAAAGAGATAGAAAAATCAATTTTGAATTAAAACAAAACAAATAGTGTTTTAGTATAGAATATATTTTCTGCGTAATTCGAATAATTTCATATTTATCAAATACTTACTTAAGAATTAAAACCGGTAATTTATACCTGTCAAACTGACTTATAATGGTAAGCAAACGATTATGATCCACTGGAGTTGCCCAGCCGGTCAATCTATTTTGAAGCCCCAGATCATTTTGATCTAACGAAATTTCGCTTTCAAAGACTAATGTATTATTTGAATAGATAAATATTTTACTTTGTATTGTTGAAACATCTGCATTATTATAGTTGAAATCACATTCAAGCAGATCATGTATCAAAGCTGTATTGTCAGACTTTAGAACTTTCCAGTTCGGAATTGTGGGGCTTACATTTTTTCGGTCTTCCGGGGTTAAAATTATATATGCAACCATATTCTGAGAACTTTTCAGTTCCGGAATATCTTTTAATTTAAATATCTGATCAGGTTTAAAGTTAATGGGTTTAGGATCTTCTATATCACTCAATGAGATGATCAGCGGGCTATAGAAAAAATATCCTGTCATTAAGAGGAATATTGAAAGAATGATTTTTTTAGTCATATAGTTTAATCATCATTATTAGTGTAGTGAATGTAATAAAAAGCAGCACAACTTTTTAAAAATATTTATACCAATTTTCATTCTTATTTTCTTAAAAAGAGACATTTTGCAAAGGTTGAATTTCTTATGCATAACATTAAACATTTGTTTAAAAAATCATAAAATACATTTAAAATTCAGTTAACAACCTTCTTCCTCAGATACTGTTGCTTTGCAAAAAAAGTAATGATGGAAAACAACCACCAATTCAACAGAAGAAGATTTCTTAAAAATTCACTATTGGCAGCCGGAGGAATTTTTCTTGCTCCTCTCATTGAAAGCTGCAGTGATGATTTTACTGAAAATGGAAATGCTCCCGATAATCTCCAAAACGGAGGTTTCGAATCCGGGGTAGCAAGTTTTGATCCCAGCGCAACAGGAATTATTATCTGGACCCGATATTCAAAAGGGACTGATGCCGAGATTACATGGGAAATCAGTAAAAACAGCAACTTTTCAGAAGTGGTAAGAAGAGGGCAGGCGAATGCCACAGTTGTCAATGATTTTACTATAGCAGTAGATGTTCAGAATATCTCTTCCAACACAAAATATTACTATAGATTCTATAACGGTAAAACTAAGGAGGTCAGCGTGACAGGAGAAACCCTTACTTTACCTTCAAAATTAGATGCTGTAAGTGAAGTGAAAATGGCAGTGGTATCTTGTTCCAACTTTCCTGCCGGACTTTTCAATGTATACGGTGCGATTGCAAAATCTGAAGCTGATGTTGTGGTACACCTTGGGGACTATATTTATGAATATGCTCCGGGAGAATATGGGACAAATCCTTACACCAACCAGTTGGGAAGAGCACACCAGCCAGCGAAGGAAATTCTTAACCTCAGCGATTACAGAGAACGATACAGGCAGTACAGAGGAGATAAGAATCTTCAGCTTCTTCATCAGAAAAAACCGTTCATCTGTGTTTGGGATGACCATGAATTTGCTAATGATACCTATAAATCCGGAGCAGAAAACCATCAGCCTAACGAAGGAGATTTTCAGGCAAGAAAAATGGCGGCTTTTCAAGCTTACAGCGAATATATCCCTCTTAAAACGGGGAAAGATATGAGAATTTACAGAAGTTTCAACTTCGGAAATATCGTTTCCCTTTATATGATGGATACAAGGGTAATCGCAAGAGATAAGCAAATGGAATATTCCGATTATCTTGATAGCACCGGGAATTTTAATCAGATACAGTTTAAAACAGATTTTTTAAGTACAAACAGAAAACTGATCGGTAATGAGCAGATGGCATGGCTGGGCTCTCAGATCAATAGCGATACAGCAAAATGGAAAGTGCTTGGACAGCAGATTTTAATGACCAAAATGATGGTCCCTGCAGAACTTCTTATGCTGTTGAATCAAATTCTGGCAGAAATTAAACAACATGGAAGCGCACAGCCAGCAACGATGCAGGCCCTTCAGAATACCATCACACAACTGATTATTCTTAAAACAAGACACCAGCAGCAGGATCCTACTTTGACACCTCAGGAAATTGCAAGAATCACAACTACTTTACCCTACAATCTGGACGCATGGGATGGATATTTCATGGAAAGAGAGCAGCTGTATTCCCTTCTTGCAGGGAAAAATGTAGTGGTGTTAGCGGGAGATACCCACAATGCATGGTTAGGAAAACTGAACGATGCACAAGGGAAGTTTATCGGAACAGAATTGGCTTGCAGCTCCGTTTCTTCTCCTGGCTTGGAAGGATATCTGGGAATTACTTCAGATCCTGCAAAAGCGATAGAGCTGGCCCAGGCATTTTCATTACTTATTGACGATCTGGATTATGCCAATCTTTATAAAAGAGGATATCTGCATGTGAAATTTACCACTGGAAGTTCAGTCGCAGAATGGAGATTTGTAGATAACGTCATCTCTGACACTTATAATGTAAGTACAGAAAAAACCTATACCATTTTATAGTTTCAATAATCATATCTTATTTTCAATTAAGTCAAAAGAGTCACGGTGTACTACGGTGGCTCTTTTGTATTATAGTTTGGAAGTTGGAAGCAGGAGGAGGGAAGTTATTGAGATCATAACAAAGGCTACTCTCAAAAACCTATCATCTTTTTAAGGGAAAATTTCATTGAGTTTGTGGTAACTACAGAAATTATCAGACTAACAGTAGCCTCCAGCCTCCCTCTTTCATCCTCCATCTTTACCAGAGGTTATTTACTTTTTTCGTATCTTGAACAGATGCAAGAGGATGTAAGAAAAGATTTTTTGCCATTAGTTTCTAAAACATGGTGGTTCATGACCTGGCTGACCAGGACTTTTGGGATACTTTTATTGTTGGTGGCGTTTCTGATCATAGTAGGATTGCCTGTTGTGATGAGTGATAAACTGGTCATATTTGTTATTGTAGCCATACTATACTATCCGGCACTTGCTTTCGGTTTATACCGTTTTTTTCTTTACCAGAGGAGAATCAGAAAAAGAATCGTCAGAAAGATAGAGGTTGATGATAAGGGAATTCACTACGAGAGAGCAGATGGAACAATAGATAAAATTTTGTACAATAACCTTGAAAAATATTCCTTTTCTGATGAATATGATGTGAGTATCAGCCCAAGGCACAAAACTTATATATTGAAAGTAAATGACAATGGCTCGGTAGTAGAAGTTGATTTTAATGGAATGGATGCAGGCTACCGTACTTATATTGGAAATTTGAGAGCTTTACGAAGAAGATATATCCAGGGAATTGTGCATTTTCGACCAGATTTGCGCATAAATCCTTTGGTGTATGATGTCTATTATATTAATCCTGTTGATTTTACTTTCGATCATAAAAAATTTTGGTCAGAATTTGGGAAGGTTTTTGCAATAATGATCCTATTCTGTTTAGTATTAGGAACCATCATGATCGGATTGGTTAAATGGCTTTTTTAAGAATCTCTCATGGATTAATGAAGAATGTAAATTTCATATCCTTTTCAATTTATTTTTACATCTCAAAATCTTATGCTTATATTTATTTTATATTAAGGTTTGCTGGTCAATGAAATAGAGTGTATTTCGCTAGAAACGATGGCTGAATTTAAAATTAAATGAATGAAAAGTTTAAAAAAACAGCTCGGGCAGTTTCCCGACGAAAAAAGAAAAGAATACTTCAGTACACTTCCCAATTATCTCAACGGAAGATTTCAGAATATATTAACAACCCCAGCACTGTTAGAAGGAGAAAGCATGACTAAATTACTTCTTCAAAGCTTGTGCAAAGTAGAAAATACATCACCAAAAACGGCACTCCCGTTTGTAGTGACGGATCTTAAGAATCTTCAGCCGGATGAAAATGTATTGGTATGGTTCGGGCACAGCTCCTATTTCATACAGGTGGATGGAAAGAAATTTCTTATAGATCCCGTTTTCAGTGGAAATGCTTCCCCAATGCCAGGTTCTATAAAAGCTTTTCAGGGAGCAGATTATTACAAACCGGAACATATGCCGGATATAGATTTCCTGCTTATTTCCCATGACCATTGGGATCATCTTGATTATAAAACCGTTCAGGAATTAAAAGATAAGGTCGGTAAAGTTATCTGTGGCCTGGGAACCGGACAACACTTCGAATATTGGGGCTGGAACTTTGATACCATTATTGAAAAAAACTGGTGGGAAAGTATAGACATTGCAGAAGGCTTCAGAGTTACACTCACGCCAGCAAGACATTTTTCCGGCAGATTGCTGAACCGTAATATCTCACTCTGGACTTCCTTTGTTTTAAAAACACCTACGAAAAATCTGTTTTTAGGCGGTGATAGCGGTTATGGAAATCATTTTACAGAAATTGGAGAAAAATATGGACCATTTGATTTAGCTGTAATGGAAACCGGGCAGTATAATGAAAAGTGGCCTTACATTCATACATTGCCGGACCAACTGATAACAGAAATAAAAGAACTGAAGGCCAAAAGCTTTATCCCGGTACACAATTCTAAATTTAAACTGGCTCAGCATACCTGGTACGAACCTTTAGAACTGGCTTCAAAACATGCAGAAGAAAATAATATTCCAATAACTCTTCCGATGATGGGAGAAAAAGTAAATCTGGATCAGCTGGGATCCGTAAACTGGACAAAATGGTGGGAAGAATACAGGTAAATCAATTACAAATAATACATTCCTTTTAATTTTAAAATATAAAAAAACCTGCCTATCACTGAGCAGGTTTTTCCTTCTTATCAAAAAAATAATCACTACAAAGGCTCTTTATGGCTGACCTTGGAATGAATAATATCGTAAAATACAGTTGGGTTAGCTGCATCAGGGGTAATTCTGTAAGTAAAAGTAGTTTCATTCAGAACCAGAATATCCACAACACGGGTAAAGGTAGGAGTAGTAAGCGTTCTCTTTTTCCCATCCGGAGAAATAGACCATGTTCCTTCAGATCTTAATACATCGTTCAAACCGAAAATTTTAAAAGTTCCGTTGGCTTTGAAGTAAGAATATCCTACAAATCCGGCTACACTGGCATCATTTAATGCAACATTATTTCCGCTTTTATCCTTAGCGCCAGTCGTTTCCCATGGAGTAGAAGCCAGAGTAAGCTGCCCGTTCGTTGGCTCAGCATGAGATGTTTTGGTATGGATGATATCATAGTAAACTGACTGATCACTGGAGTTTGGGCGAATTCTGTAAGTGAATTCATTTTTGTTCAAAACAAGAATTTCAACATCACGGGTGAAAATAGTTGTTCCATCCGGGTTTAATGCAGCAATAGTTCTTGTCTTTCCCTGAGCATCTACAGACCATGTTCCCATAGATCTTAAAACGTCAGTCAGATTATAAATCGCAAACTTTCCATCTGCTTTGAAATAAGCAAAACCTACATATCCTGACACGCTGGCATCAGTAAGGGCTACATTATTTCCACTTTTATCTTTGGCTCCTGTAGTTTCCCATGGAGTAGAAGACAATACCTGTGAGGGAGTCTGCTGTTCAATACTTATTTCATTGTCATCACTTGAGCATGAAACAAAAGATGCTGATAACAGTATAGCAGCAGACAGAAAACATAATTTTTTCAGTGTATTCATAAGGGTATTTTTTAAGTCTTTGCAAACTTATTTCTAATAAATATCAATGTGTTGTACGAAATATCTCTTTTGTTGTAGAAAACATAACAGATCCCCATTCAGAATGAGAAAAATGATATCATTGACAAATTTAACAATCAAAGGTGTGAAATTCCCCTCCCTTGGAGGGGTGTCAAAAATTCAAAGAATTTTTGACGGGGTGGTTTCTAACATCCACCAAAAACTCTATTTTTGAGTATGATTAACAGAAACCGTGGAAAAAATACAGGTGATGATACCTTATTTGGCTCAGAAAAACAGATCTCCAAACTGAGACTAGCTGTTGAAGACATGCAGTATCTGTTGAGCAGAGGGTATCCGGAAAAAGCGGCTTCAGATCTGGTAGGCAACAGGTATAGGCTGAAAACCCGTCAGATACAAGCTCTTCGGGGAGCATCAGCATCCATTCAACAGCTTCATAACAGGCAGTTAAAGCATGTTGATGCTTCAGATTTAAAAGATAAAACGGTATATCTTGATGGTTTTAATGTTTTGATTCTGTTGGAAAGTCTGCTTTCCGAAGCTTATATTTTTGAAGGATTGGATGACTGTATCCGTGATCTTTCAGGAGTCCATGGAACTTATAAAAGAGTGAATCAAACCTTAAGAGCAGTAGAACTGGTAGCTTCTTTTTACCGGAAAAATCAGATTCATCAATTGATATGGATCTTTGATCAGCCGGTTTCCAATAGTGGAAGAATCAAACAGATTATTCTGGAATTTGCCAAAGAACATCATCTCAACTGGGAGGCAGATCTGCAATACAATCCCGATAAATTCCTGGCTGAAAGTTCAGCCATCGTTATTTCCTCAGATGCCTGGATTCTGGATCACTGTAAAGAATGGTTTAATCTGATCGGATATTTGATTACAGAAGAAAATCTTCCTGTTAATCTGATCAAAATGAAGTAAAATATGAATCTGTTCGAACCCTATATTGCCCTGTTTTCTGAAACATGGAAAGATCAATACAGAACGCTTTTAGTAAAAGAACATCTGGAAGATCTGGAGAAAAATATTGACCGATTTAAAGAAGAAATTTTAGATTGGGAATTTCCCTATTTTAATGAAGAAATAAAGATCAACAGACGAGAAAGCTTTGAAAAATTCATGAAGATTCTTGATAATAATGATTCAGATGAGGTAAAAGTTCAACTTCTGGAAGAAATTCCTTTTGAACATTGGCTGAATGTTTTGGGACAAAGACTCACCTCTGCCAGCATCCGTGATGAAAATGCTATTCCACCTTTGAAAGCAACGTTGATCAATGCCTGTAAAGAACCATTCAACAATGAAATTACCATTGCACAAAGAGCCTGGGAAAAACATATTGGAAGAATGGATGATGATTTCTGGGGAGAAATAAAAGGAAATAACCAACAGAAGCAGGAAAAAGTAATGGCAAAAATCAATGACATCCTTGATCATAAAACCTGGTGGAATGTTTTCTTCCATTACAAACATGAACTTGTTTTTGAAGTTCGGGAAAAAGAAGGCCATGGAATCCGCTGGAGCCACGGAGGTACAAAGCTGATCGGTTTTCTCGAAAAATTTATCAACGAATAAGTTATCCACAAACATCTGCGCCATCTGTGAAATCCGTGGGAAAATAAAAACGCTCGCAGATTTTTTAAGACTTGAAGCTATTTTGTCTTTTTACTTTTCTTTTTTTTTACTTTCTTTTTTACTGCGTAAAAACATTGCGCACCATGCTTCTAGTTTTGCAGACATAAAACAGAAGCTATGAATCAATCAGAACAAAAATTTTCAAACAGAATTTTGCTAGCTTCCATTTTATATTTAGAAATGAACATCGAATAAAAAGTAAAAAACAAATGAACACTTACATTGATATTGGCATTAATCTGACCAATAAACAGTTCTACAATGAACACGAAGAAATTATCAACCGCGCTTTGGATGAGGGCGTTGAACATATGATTCTCACCGGAACCAGCATACGTGGAAGCAAAGAATCTGCGGAAATTGCAGAAGAATATCCCGAAATTTTATTTTCAACAGCGGGAATTCATCCCCATGATGCCAAATCTTTTAATGGACAAAGCATTAGTGAACTCAGGAAATTGTTAAAGCAGGATCATGTGATTTCAGTAGGAGAGTGCGGCCTTGACTTTGACCGTGATTTTTCTCCCAGACCTATTCAGGAAAAATGTTATCGGGCACAACTTGAGCTCGCCATAGAAGTGAATAAACCCCTTTTTCTTCATGAAAGATCCGCATTTAAAAGATTTAATGACATTACAGATGACTATCTTTCAAAGTTACCTGAAGCCGTTGTACACTGCTTTACCGGAACATTGAATGAAGCAAAAACTTATCTGGATAAAGGATTTTATTTAGGATTTACAGGCGCTATCAGTGATGAAAAAAGATTTAAACATCTCGAAGACGTTATAAAATATACACCTCTTGACCGGATGATGATTGAAACAGACGCCCCTTTTATGCTTCCGAAAAATATGCCGAGAATACAGAACAGACGAAATGAACCTTCATTCTTACCTTATGTAGCACAGACCATTGCCCATCTGAAGAAGATCAGTATTTCTGAAGTGGCAGACGAGACCACAGAAACCGCCAGAAATTTTTTCAGACTATAAAAAAGAGCTCTACTAATAAAGTAAAGCTCTTTTTTTATAATGAATTTAGTTCTTACAAACTCTTTATAGCCGATTCTAGAGCCAGTTCCATCATTGGATTCAAAGCTGTTTCTCTTTCATCAGCAGAGATTTTTTCGTGGGTAGGAATAATATCCGTTACCGTAAGAATAGTCGCTGCATTTTTTCCTAAATGCTGAGCATTGGCAAATAAACCAAAAGCTTCCATTTCTACTGCAGGACAGTTGTATTTGGTAGCAATTTCCGGAGTGTTAGGATCTTTTCTGTAGAAAATATCACTACTGTGGATATTGATGGCTTTAGCATTTAATGATAGATCTTTTGCCGTTTCATTAATGGTGTTAAAGATATTTCCCTGGTGAGAAAGGATTTCTTCTTCAATTCCCCATGCATATTTAGCGTAAGTACTTTCGCTGGCAGCTTTGTCAATATTTAAAATATCAAAAAGTTGAAGATCTGTATTGTAAGCACCACAAGTCCCGATTCTGATGATTGTATCTACTTCATATTCTGTAAACAACTCAAAAGAATAGATTCCAATACTTGGGAAACCCATTCCACTAGCTCCTACCGTGATTTCTTTACCCTTATAAAGTCCTGTATAATAAAAAATACCTCTGGTTTTGCTTACCAGTTTAGCATTTTCTAAATAATTTTCAGCAATATACTGTGCACGAAGCGGATCCCCCGGCTGCAATACTACTTTAGCAATTTCTCCTTTTTTTGCACTGATGTGAATACTCATAATGTTTTTTTGAATGGGACAAAGATAGCAAATATGTAAATAGTGAACAGATACTCCGGTAGCTTATCATTTTTATCTACTGCATTTCGGAGGTATTGATGAGCCCTGCATTCTTCCTGAACTGTGTGGGAGGAACGTTTTTAATTTTCTTAAAAACCCGGTTGTAATAAGGAATATCACTGAACCCTGAAGCAATACAGATTTCAGCAACAGATAATTTTGTCTTCAATAACATTTGACACGAAGATTCTATTTTAAATTCTGTGAGATAGGTAAAAAAAGATTTTCCTGTCATTTTTTTGAAAAAAACACAGAAGGATGATTTTTGCATTCCTACAGACCTTGAAATTTCTTCCAGAGTAATGTTCCGCTGAAAATTATTTAAGATAAATAGATATATTTCCTGCAGTTTCTTTTCTTTTTTGTTTTCAGAAACGGGCCTTCCAACCACTTGCATTTCTTTACAGTAAGAAACTAGCTCTAATAGTTTGATAAAAGACGAAAGCCTCTCAATACCGTTCTGATGAATCATAGAAGCCATTAAAGTCTGGAGCTTTTCCAACAGTTCATTTTTAAAAGAAACTGCATTTTCATTACTTTGAAGTTCGGAAATACTATGCAACAGTTCGGGGAAAATATTTTTACAGCTTTCTAAAAAATCGTTTTCAAAAACAATCGTGATATTTTCAATGTTACCTTCACTGTCATGCACAGATTCATCAAAAGACCAGCAATGTGGAATGTTGGGAGGAATAAGAATGATTTCACCCTTTGAAAAGTTTTCCACAATATCACCAATAATTCTTACTCCGCTTCCGGTAATAATATAAGACAATTCCCAGGTTTCCTGCTGATGGAGCGGAACCTGCTGATTCCATTTGATATGAATATGATCAAAATGAAACGTATGGGTTCTTGCTTTTGGATAATATTTTAAATTTTGCTTCATTTAAAGAATAAAAATCATAATAATGTAAATATAAGACAATGATTGGAAAATATAGAACAAACTTTTTGATGGCAGACCCTCTATTTTTGCATCAAATCTTATTTAAAATATGAATCAGACCTTATCCGTTTCTCAATCGAAACCCCATTATGAAATTCTTGACGGCCTCCGTGGAGTAGCTGCTATCATGGTTGTATTTTTCCATGTTTTTGAAACATTTTCCAATGGAGATCATACAAAGCAGATTATTAATCATGGCTATCTGGCAGTAGATTTTTTCTTTATGCTTTCCGGATATGTGATCAGTTACGCATATGATAACCGGTGGGGTAAGATGACTCTGAAAGATTTTTTTATCCGCCGTCTTGTGAGATTGCAGCCGATGATCATCATAGGCTCTTTGGTAGGAGCGGTTTTATTCTATTTCCAACACTCGGCGGGATTGGGCTGGGGTGGAATTTCCACAACTCCGGTTTGGAAAGTCGTACTGGTGATGTTGATCGGGATGACGGTTATTCCCGTGGGTAAAAGTCTTGATATCAGAGGTTGGAATGAAATGCATCCTTTGAACGGTCCCTCGTGGTCGCTGTTTTTTGAATATATTGCCAATATTGCATATGCTTTGGTTTTAAGAAAAGTTTCCAAAATCGTATTGGGAATTCTGGTATTGATTTCTGCAGGGTTTACCATTCATTACGCATTTACCAATCCCAATGGTGATATCATCGGAGGTTGGTCTATAGACGATGTCACACAATTGAAAATAGGATTTACAAGGCTGGCTTTCCCTTTTCTGATGGGAATATTTTTAGCGAGAGCCGTATCATTAAAATTTACAAAAAATGCCTTTTTTACAACAAGTATTTTACTGGTCATTTTATTTGCATTTCCACGTCTGGGAGGAACTTCCGCACATTGGCAGAATGCTTTCTATGAATGCTTCGTCCTGATGATCATGTTTCCGGTGGTTATTCTACTGGGAGCAGGAGGAAAAGTTACAAATGAAAAAGCGAACCGTTTCTGCAAGTTTTTAGGAGATATTTCATATCCGATATATATTACCCATTTCCCATTGGTGTATGTTTACATGGCCTGGATTGTAAATGGAAAACATACCTTAGAAGAACTACTATCATGGATTTTAGGATTGATAACCGTATTGGCTTCGGTAGTTTTAGCATACTGTTCTATGAAATTCTACGATATTCCTGTAAGAGAATGGCTGAACAAAAAATTAAATTCAAATAAATAAAAAAGAAATGAAAATCGAACATATTGCCATCTGGGTGAAAGATCTTGAAAAATCCAGAGCATTTTATCAGAAATATTTCGGAGCGGTTTCCAATGAAAAATACCATAATCCTGTTAAAAATTTTCAATCTTATTTTTTAAGTTTTGAAAATGGCTGCCGTCTTGAAATCATGACCAGACCGGATATCAAAGAAAGCGAAAACTCTTATGAATCCCAGCAGTATGGAATTATTCATCTTGCATTTTCTGTAGACAATAAACAAAAAGTAGACGAACTTACAGAAATACTGAGAAAAGATGGATATAAAGTGGCTGGAGAACCACGTACAACTGGAGACGGATATTATGAAAGCGTGATCCTTGATCCTGAAAATAATATCATTGAAATTGTATCACAGTAAGTCATTGCGAGGAGCTTTAGTGACGAAGCAATCTTTTAGTATAGTAATGAATACGTAATTTCAAACCTTATAGGTTTTTAAAACCTATAAGGTTTAGATGGTAAGATCTACCTTGCTGAAAATCTTTGATTTTCTTGCGCCTTAAAAACAGCATAATAGATTTCAGCTTAGCGCCTTTGCGCTTTCCAACCATATAATTCCCTTAAAGAATCCATATTTAACAACAATCTTCCCCACAAAAATTTTATTCTCAACGAAATAATTTTATTTTTGTTAGATCATGGAAACCAAGTCACCGTTTTTAGACACGATCTTTTTGCTTCGTAAAGAAGAATGTATTACTCTTTTTTCAAGCCTGCAGAAAATTTCCCCTCAGGAAGAGGCGGATGCAGGAGATTATTTTGAAACAGAATTCGAAAAAGAACGACTTGAGTTTTTGTCAGATCAATGGATCTGTAACAAAGAAGCAGCTGTTTGGGCCGCCAAAATTCTCTACCATAGCGCACAGCTTTATCTGATCAGAGAAAATACAGAAAAAAATATTGACAATCTTATTCCCCAATTCAAAGGAACACGGGATATTCCTTCTATCTTATCCGCAGATTTATCACTGAGATTTTTACCACAGGTTGTGGTTGCTTTAAATACAGTTGATCCTGAAGATCCACTGATTGTCCTACTTGAAAATATTCTGATACAGTTTCACTATTCCGGAATAGGGTATGATCTTGATCTGAGGAACGTGAACTGGACAGAAGAACTGAAAGACAATACATACAGAAAACTCTATCTGGAAAGAATTGTTGAAAAAAGAGATTATAAACTAGCGGAAATTCCGTTTATTAATAAACTACTAATAGCCGAATTCGGAATGCACAAAGATGCATTCTGGCGAGAACTAAAAACTATAACCGAAGACCATAATGAAAACGTATGAGAAAGTATTTGAATTTTTAACTGACCCTACAAAAGAAACATTCCTGAAATGTCGTGAACTGGTGATCAATAATCCGGAATATGATCCCTATTCCGAAGATATTGAAAACATGCAGGATTTACTGAATGAAGGGAAATTTGAGGAAGTTATACAATACGTCAATGTCAATATTTTGCTGAGTCCCAGAGCGCATATCTGTAAATATTTTGCTTACAAAGAGCTGGGTGATGAAAAAGGAAAGAATATTGAAATGACCATAGCACAGCTTATCTTTGAATGCCTTGAAAAAACAGGAGACGGAACCCAAGATTTTCCTTATATGATCACAAGAATTTCTGACGAAAGAGATCTTATTAGACATCACCTCAATAAACAGGATGTTTCACAAAGTCTGGTCAAGGATGGAGATAAAATCATGGATGCCCTTACACTGGATGACGGAACGCAGCTGTATTTCGATATCAAAGTGCCTTATCAGAGACTGGCTTTTTCATTCAATAAAAGAAATGAACAGGCAGAAAATAAAGAAGAAGAGAAAAACCCGAAGAAAAAGTGGTGGAAATTTTAATTTTTAAAATCAATGAACCAGAATATAAATCAGCTTAATACAGTCCTTAACTACGTAAAAGATACTTTTGTAGGTAAAAATGATGTCGTAGATCTGTTGGGAATATGCCTGTTGGCAAGAGAAAATGCATTTTTATACGGACCTCCGGGTACAGCAAAATCTGCTATTGTCAGAACATTGGCCAAAACAGTGAAAGACGGAAAGAATTTCGAATATTTGTTAACCCGTTTTACAGAACCGAACGAAATTTTTGGACCTTTTGATATCAGAAAACTGAAAGAAGGTGAACTTTTGACCAATACAGAAGGAATGATGCCCGAAGCTTCCTTGGTTTTCCTGGATGAGATTTTCAATGCGAACTCAGCTATTTTGAATTCCCTTCTGACGGCACTCAACGAAAAAATATTTAAAAGGGGAAAAGAAACCAAACACCTTCCTGCACTGATGTTTGTAGGAGCAAGTAACGTTCTTCCGGAAGATGAAGCATTGAATGCATTATTTGACCGTTTTCTGGTAAGAATTAATGTAGACTACGTCAACCCCGAACTCTTACAACAGGTACTTTTGGCCGGAAGAAAACTGGAAAACGAAGAAGAAACGGAAGTTCCGGAAATTCATGCTGATGAGATCAGAGAATTACAAAAACTGTGTAGAACCATAGATCTTAAACCCATTTATGAAGTCTATCTGAACACAATCATGAGCCTCAGAAATACAGGAATTGCCATTTCAGACCGTAGAGCGGTGAAACTTCAGAATCTGATTGCTGCAAGTGCTCTGATCTGCGGAAGAAAAGAAGCCGTACTTTCTGATCTGTGGGTGTTGAAACATATCTGGGATACCGAAGAACAGATTGAAATTCTGGAAGGAATTATCAACAGGACGATTGAGAAAGATGATCATCCGGATTCCCATCCACAGGCCATGCAGAACAAAACTCCCAATCCTGAAGAAGTCATGAAAGACGTAAAAATTCTTGTGGAAAAATGGAATGAAGGAACATTGAGTTTTGAAGAACAGAATGTAATAAAAGATAAACTGAGATATCTGCAGACCCGTTGTGACTGGATCAGAAATCCGGAACAGAAGCAGTATATCCAGCAAGAAATTGAAAGCTTATGGCAGAAGATTCTTCAAAGCGTTTAAAAGAATTCTGGGCGGAAATTCCCCGTACTGATGAAGATTTTCTGGGCTCAATCAGAGACTGGAAGAATGTTCAGATTGCTGTAGATGATGATACTGTCTGGCTGAAAGGTTTTACCGATGAACAAGCAGAAGCTTCAGAAATACAACAATTGCCCGATTTTATTTTATATGAACTTCGTGATGGACTTTTATTCAGAAAAGAGGCTTTGGTTCCCAGTAAAAAAATGAGAACAGCTTTGCTTTGGATTCCCATAGACAAAGCATTACAGCTTAGTCTTCCACCTTCAAACCAAAACTATTTTGGGATTCATGAACAGGTTCAGATCCATCTAAAAGAAAGCAATGAAGAGCACCCGGTAACTGCTTTACTGTGTAATATTGCTGATATTAAAGACCGTATTGTAGCATTGCCCAGATTTAAACTTGAAAAAATACAATGGACTTTACTGGGAGATCAAGCACTGTTTGTAGGAGTTCCTTTACTCAGCTTTCCCGGAAAAACCTATTGGATCAAAGACAGACATTTACTGCCAGCCGGTCTGGATTTTGAATTTAAAAATGTAAGTCCACTGTTGCAGCAGAAATATAATAAAGAGCAGGAAGGATGGCTGTTATGGGATGAAAATGGAAATAATCTTTTGATTAAAGAGACCGATTTCCGCGCTTTGTCCGTAAGCTCATTCCGCCTTACCGAAAAATCAAGAGAATGGAATTAAAAACGTATTTCCAGTCCTACGAAAATTACTTTTGGGAATGGAAAACAGATGAAGATGTTCCCGGAGATTCCGGTTATCATGATCATAATCTCCTCTCGGTCCCGGGAGTGGGAGCCATTGCTTACAGACCTTATGTAATGGAGATTTTGAATTATCTTCAGCCCGTGGGATGGCCTCCGTTCGGGGCATTGCTTATGGTTTTATATGCAATGCAGGATGGCTATACAGATTTTGCCGGTCCATTAAGACGTACAGCAGAGTTTTATAGCGGAGAGGATTTTGAATTCAGAGTGGAAAAACAAATTGAATTTCTTGAAAAAATAAAATCACTTCCCAAAGCTTATAAACAAAGGCAGAACAGAATTGTACTGCTGCAGACTCTTTTTGAAAACGGACACAACAGATTGTCTCCAAGCCTTTCTGATGGTTTCCTAAGATTCTATTATAAAAGACCGCATGAACTTGCTTCCAGTGCAGAAAAACATGACGAAGGTTCATCAGCTTTAAACAAAGATTTAAGTGCTTTGAACCTGAACGAAAAATTTCCTACGGTACAATCCATCATTGATTCCATGAAAGGATTGGTTCATGAGCCGGAACTGGATGATGAGGTGGTAGAAGAAGAAACAACTGCAGATTCCAATAAAAATTTTATCAAAGAATTAATTGAAGAACCAAAGACTTTTCAGATAGGAAGCCTGATCAAAAGAATCTGGAGTGGCCTTAAAATTCCAATGCGTCATCTTTCTCCAGGTGAACAGCCTATTGGAGGCATTTCTGATATGACGAATAAAGGCGATTTTCACAGAATGCTTCTTTCCGAATTTGCCAATGAAGATGATATCTTTATAAATCGTGTGGCCAATAATGAGGTACTTTATATTCAAAGAGAGATTCCACCGGAAGAAAATATTTTTGAAAGAATTATACTGATTGATACTTCCCTTAGAAACTGGGGAACACCGAAAGTATTGGCTTATGCCTCTGCAATAGCCGTTATTAAACATCCCAAAGCCCATTCTGAATGTAAAGTTCTTGCTTTAGGGCAGGCGGCAATTCCGATTTCGCTTAATAAAGTAGAAGAAGTGGTGGAAAACCTTAACCAGGTAAGTCCGGTTCTGGAAGTTTCGGAAGCCCTGGAGAAGTTTTTTAATGAACACCATTCAGAAAAAGATATTGAAGTTTTCTTCATTACCCATCAGGATAATATGGCTGATGAGGAAATTCAGCGGGTTGTCCATCAGAATAGGGATAAATTAAAGTTCTTGGTAACAACGGCTTCAGATGGTGAAATCAATTTCTACAAACATCATAAAGGAGCAAGAAAGCATATTCAGAAAATAAAACTTCCACTGCAGGAGCTGTGGGCCAATCCGCCGCAACAAAAACAATCTGCTCAAAACTTCAACGGAAAGAAAACTGATCTTCCGAAAAACTATCCGATTCTATTTCCAACACCTGTTAATAAGATCGCTAAGTTCTTATATGAAGGGGAATTTTTCATTTTGAGTTCAAAAAAGGAATTACTGAAAACTTACCTTTCCGATAATTATTATGACAGACATTCTTACGATTATTATAAAACATATCATGGCTGTGAAGTTTTGTTTGATAAAATTTCCATAAAACCTAAAGGACAGTTTGCCTTAGCAAAAAACAGACAGCAGCACTTTATTCTGTGTCAGTATCATCCTGAACAGAAACTCATTTTAAAACTTAATCTTAATACCGGAGAATATTCTGACCAGAATCTTACAGGGATGAACATTCCGGAGTCTTACAGATTGATTTATTTTGGACGGAATTTCTATCTCCATCATCCGGATCATGCTACCCATTACAAAATCAATATTGATGGGAATATTGCTGTAGAGCCTATTACCGGAAAGGATAAAGAGTTTGAAAAAAATAATATAAAAGCCGAAGCCGAAGTCGCCAAGTTGAAAGGAAGTGGATTGAAGGTGATCAATAATTTCAATAAAATAGGAATCAACAAGTATGAAAACCTCGTTGTTTCCGGAAATGAATTATACAGTGCCTCCGAGAACACCCTTGATTTTTCCAAAAACAAATTTGATATCAAAATTTTTGCAGAACAGAATAAAAATAAATTTACATTCCCTGACGGAAGTGAAATTATTACCGATTCTAGGGGAATGCTAACCTTCCGAAGCAGTAATAAGAGTATAGAAGAATTTTTTATTCCATCTACATTGGGTGGTTTTCTCTCGTTGGCTACCTATACGGAATTCGGAGGATCAGAATATTATCTTCCGGAACACGCCTTGTTGAAAGTAAAAACAATGGATGATATGTGTGACAGGTTTTTAAAACCGTTTATAGAACAGATTTTGGATTATGGAGCTTAGAATAAAACCTTTCCCGAAAAATAATTATCCCAAAAAAGGACTTCTAATCAAAGGTTCTTCCCCTGTGGTATGGCTTCAGGAAATGGAAATGCTTGGGATCAATTTAAGTCAGGTACAATCTTTTGCAATTCCGGCAGACAGTCCCAATGTGCTGTACGGTTGTTTTCTCATTTTTAATGATCATGCTCCGCATGAAATAGGCAGGAATGCTTATTTTCAAAGTGTGGATGAAAGGCTTTTCATCCCTGAAAATACAACCTTTTATCCCAAAATAAATCCTGAAGACTGGGCACAGCTTGATTCTCGTTTTCTGATTATACATCCCGAATTCGGATTGGTAAAGCTCGCTGAAGAAATCGACTGGATTTCATTAATTCAACAGCCGGAAACCATAAATGAAACCATCAGAAAGCCTCTGAATGGGGTTTCAATTCCGCAGAAAATAGAAAGCTACACGGTGGAAATGGATGATGAAAAAGTAATGGAAGCATTACAGCCCAAACAAACCGAAGAAGAATGGATGAACGACCTGCCGTTTGATCTTAAAAAAGTAATGGCCGGAAATAAAAAAGAGATAGAAAAATACTTAAAATATATTGAAAAATACCCCGAAAGAGCAGTAGATTTAGGTGTTTCCCTGGATGTAATGGGAACTTCAAGAGGTGATGGATTTGGTAAATTTACCTGGCTGGAAGGATTATTTGGTGGTGCCGGAGGCAAAAAGGAGAGTGCAGGAACCAGAAATTTTCGCAGAGTATTTTGGGCGGTTATTATTGCAGCGATTGTTTTAAAGATTGCATTACCTTCAGATAAAAATAGGTCGGAGCAGGAAGAAAATACTCCTTCTTCAGGAAAGATAGAAAAAAATGCAGTAAAAGCACCTTCTGATATGATTGCTTTCCAGTCCGGAACATCGGAAATTGATCTTAAGATAGATTCAATATATCACCAGCAGAGAAAAGGATTATCCAAAGAACTTATTCATGCAGGAATCATTGAATCCAAAACAAAAGAAGACAAAGAAAATTATAAAAAAGGTGGCGGAAGAGACGTAAGCGAAATAGGAAGAGATATCGAAAAGCTCGTTCATAATGAAAAACAGAGCAGAGATTCCCTCAAAACCATTTACACCCAAAAAATTACAAAACATCTAGAACAAAAAACTGAAAAACTGAAACGTAAAATTTCAGATTCTCTAAAGCAATACACCAAAGGAAAACCGGTGAATGGAGATGTCGTTAAATATCTTCTGAAAAAAAGAAAAGCTTTAATGGCAGATTCCTTGGGGAAACTTTATGGGACGTTGGATATCGTAGACCCTGCTTCTGCTTCCATAGATAAATCGAAAGTAAAAGGAGTGGGTTCAGAAGGAACCCCTTTAGAAAAAGAAGCTCCTGTTTCAGATATCCTGTATATGGTAATCCTGATGATTGCCGGAGTAGGATTATACTCATTCCTGTTTAAAAATAAATCTTTGAATCTTGGAGGAGATTATGTGCCTGCCTGGGTAAAGTTTGTTTTAATTGCCATTCTTGTAGCCATGCTTGTATATTTATTTTATCCGTTGGTCAAAATGTTTGGATACAACTGGTTTGTATGGGTTCTGGTAATTTGCGTGCTGTTACTCCTTTACCGTCTGTTTAGAGAAGATAAAACCATTTTAAACTCCGATGATGATGAATAGACAGAAATTTATAGACAAATTTATGGCAGCATTTGTGCTGCTGGCCATGTTCAAGGTTGTCGGAATTGTAGCCCAATTATTCCATGAAAGTTTCTGGAGTGTACTGGGAACATTGGGTATTTTCTTAATTGTAGCTTTCATTATTCTTCTTGTGATCACTTCTTTAAAAGATAAGGAGCAAAACAACAGGAATTCATCAGGAAGAAAAGGTAGCGGAAGTAGCAGTTTCTATCTGGAAAACTCACTCTTTGACAGAATCAGGAGCAAATATGAAGAACTTGCCGAAAAATACATCGCTGAAAAAGACTATAAAAAAGCAGCAAGAGTTTATATGAATCTTCTGCAGGATAACTACAGGGGAGCAAAAACCCTGGAAAATGGAGGATTCTACAATGAAGCAGCTGTTGTATACCTTAAAAAACTCAACAATAAATCCGATGCTGCAGCCTGCTATGAAAAAGCGAAACAACATAAGAAAGCCATTGATCTTTACAAAGAAATGGAGCAGAAAGAAAAAGTAGGAGATCTTTATAAAGAAATCAACGATCTTAGAAACGCCCATTATTATTATCAGATAGTAGCAGATGATTATGTGAAAAACAGCCAGATGGTAAAAGCTTCTTTAGTGTACCGCAAAAAGATGGAAAAAACAGAAGATGCTCAGGAAGTATTGTTAAAAGGATGGGAAGAAGATAAAGACGCTTTCAATTGTTTGAATAATTACTTTGCCAATATCTTTGACATCAAAAAACTGGAATCGGAAATTCTGAATTTATACGAAAAAACTCCAGCCCATAAAAAGATTACTTATCTGGATGCTATGAAATATGAATTTAAAAAATCTCAGGAGCTGCATGCTGTAACAAGAAATATAGCCTATGAAATCATTGCTGAAAAAGTAACTACCCGTTCTGAAATTGTTAATGAACTGAAATTTTTCAATCCCAGTGATGAAGTGATTCTGAAAGATATTTCAAGATTCAAAACAGGAAGAAATAAAATGTTTAGAAATTAAATATTTAAAGATTGAATAATTTAAAAATTAAATAAAACGTTTGCTTCATCAAATCAATTTTTAATTGATTCTTCTTAGCTCCCTAAAATAAGAAACTCCTGAAATAAAACTTTGCGTTGAAGATAGCATGGCAATTCTGTTTTGTTGGAAAATCGCAAAGGCGCTAAAATTAATGTTAATGACGTTTTTAAAACGCAAGAAAATAGTAGGAGATCTGCAATACATTTTCTCGCAGATTGTTCAGATTATGCAGATTTTTATCATTAAGATCTGCTTGATTTGCAAAATCAGCGAGAGTTTAAAAATAAATAAAATCCTTACACCTTATAACAATTTTCTTGAGCCTTTGCGTGCTGAAAACCTTCCCCAAATTGTGAATATTATAAAATAATACCAAAAAAGATTTATCTTTGCACCAGAAAATTATGACAATACAAAGAGCACATATCAATGCAGAACTATGCGAAAGTCCTTCTAACAAAGGATTATTCGGACGTGATGAGGTGATATGGAATGAGGCGAAATGTGCTGACTTTGGAAATTATTTACTATAAACTTGTAAAAAATTAATCAAAATACAACAGAAACGCCTCGGAAAACCGAGGCGTTTTTTGTTTTTTAGGTCAGAAATTATTTAGAATGAAAAAAAATAACCATAAACATGAAAAATTTTTAATAAACAATGAAACTTTAATACGATAAAATAGAGTGATAAGCAACCCGGTGAGAGACAGTCATTTAGGTAATTAAGATATCTGCAAAATATTGCGGACAGAAATTCTCTACTCTAAAAACAACATGTAATTAATTGATTATCAATATTTTAATTTGAAAATTTATTTGCAGGTTTAAAAAAATCATATTTACTTTGCAACCGAAAATTGAAAGCAACAGGTTTTCAGGATTCAATTAAAAATAATTTAGAAACAAACAAAAATAAAATGAAACAGTTACACAACATATTCAATCGATATTCAAGACTATTCGGACAGGAGCCGACAGGTGTGGCGTGTATTCTTGAAAGTGGAATTGTGGATAAAAGGTGCTTATATACGTGGGTCATTTAATGATCTCTTACGTTAAAATATATGAAGCGCCTCCCGAAAAGAGGCGCTTTTTTTTATGGTTTCTTTAGCTTATTTGGTAAAGCGCCGGTCTGTGGAACCGGAGAACAGGGTTCGATCCCCGGAGATACCCAAAGCAGAAAATCTCATGGCTCAATTGGATAGAGCATCGGTTTACGACACCGAAGGTTGAAGGTTCGAGTCCTTCTGAGATTACAAAAAACGTGAATTGTAAAATTGATAAGCAAATTGATTATTGATGATTCACAAAACCAAAACAATCTCATAGCTCAAATGGTTAGAGCACCGGTCTTTTAAACCGGGGGTTGAAAGTTCAAATCTTTCTGGGATTACAAAAAGCGGTTCCGTAGCTCAACTGGATAGAGCATGGGTTTTCTAAACCCAGGGTTAGAGGTTCGAGTCCTCTCGGAATCACAAAAAAGGTTCATGGAAACTTTCCCATCCGGCTGTCTCCCGGAAAAGAAACAGAAGTGAACCCCAAAGCTGGAAAGATAACGGTGGTTGTTTACCCGTCTTGGACGCGGGAGGTCGCAAGTTCGAATCTTGCTTTCCAGACAATTGGTTCCATTAGCATAGAGGTAAGTGCATTCGGCTTTCTACCGAACGACAAGGGTTCGATTCCCTTATGGAATACAAATGATTTCGTAGCTCAAGTGGTTAGAGTGTCGGTCTGATACACCGAAGGTTGAAGGTTCGAGTCCTTCCGGAATTACAATGATTTTGTAGCTCAATGGTAGAGCACCGGTCTGTTAAACCGGAAGTTGAAAGTTCGAGTCTTTCCAGAATCGCAGGTAACTAATTGTTAATTGTTTCAGGAGAAAAAGAAAAAGTTTGTCGAGAGCAGAAGATCTTTACGCCAAACACGAAAAATACAGACAGGCTTTTCTTCTCTCCGGATAAATTAGAAATTAAAAGATATCATTTATAAATTTTTAGGTAAAATAAAGTTTGTCAAGCGCAGAAGTTCTTATATCAAACAAATGAAGACAGACTTTATTTTTTAATCTGATGGTTCGCCGAAGTGGAAGAGTCGGGGCGGTCTGCAAAACCGTTGTGTAAACTGAGTGGGTTTGAATCCCATAACCATCTCAATGTAAAAGCTATAGGAGATATAAGAATCTTTTATCACCTATAGCAAAGAATATCCTTTATTAATAAAAGAAAAAGGCTGTCGAGCGCAGAAGATCTTTACTCAAACATTCAATATAAAGACAGACCTTTTCTTTTTAAAAGGAAAAATGAGGAATTACTTATTACTCATAAAAATCCGGAAGTACGCCGAAGTTGGAGAGTCGGGGCAGACTGTAAATCTGTTGCTTCATTGCTGAGTAGGTTCGAATCCTACTACTTCCACCAACCGCTGATAATGTAATGGCAGCATGCAGGAAATGTACTCTTGTTGTTTAGGTTCGATTCCTGGTCAGTGGCTCAATGCTCTATTCGTCTAACGGTGAGGACGCCTGCCTTTCGAGCAGAAAACAAGGGTTCGATTCCCTTATAGAGTACTGGATGTGAATAGCTGGTCAATATTGAATTGATAATAATACCATGAAAGTTCAGATTTTTTTAAAAAATTGGCCAGTTACCATTCACACAAAAAATGAAGAAAAGAGAAAAAAGGACTGTCGAGAGCAGAAGATCTTTAGTCAATAAAAACAGACAGCCTTTTACTTTTTTAAACCAAAATACAATTAGGAAAAGAGAAAGGTTTGTCAAGCGCAGAAGATCTTTACAAACACTAACAGGCATAGTTTATCAACAGACAGAGCTTTCTCAAACCTAGCATGACATAAGTAATAAGCAATGAGCAATGAGCAATGAGTAATAATAAAAGAAAAAATATTACTCATTACCGATTACTCATTACTTATAAATTACGCCTCTCTATTCCAATTGGCAGAGAAAACGGCTTTAAACCCCGTAAAGTCCCAGTTCGAATCTGGGGAGAGGTACAGAATATGAGTAATAAGTAATGAGCAATGAGCAATGAGTAATAATGAAAAAAGAAAATATTACTAATTACCAATTACTCATTACTTATAAAAAACCTGCGGGAATGGTGGAATGGTAGACACTCTTGATTTAGGATCAAGCTTTTGGGGGTTCGAATCCCTCTTCCCGTACCAAAATATAAGCAATAAATAATGAGCAATGAGTAATAATGCCAGTCATAGATTTTCATATTACTCATTACTTATAAAATCCGGAAGAGTGGTGTAGAAGGTCTGCACGTTAGTCTGAAAAACTAAAGGTACAGGTTCAATTCCTGTCTGTTCCGCAAAAACATGAATGATAAGTAATGAGCAATCATTGATACCTGACTGATTTCTGATATTGCTCATTACCAATTACTTATTACTCATGAAATTGATTCATAGTGTAATTGGCAGCACACAAGATTTTGATTCTTGGAGTTTAGGTTCGAGTCCTAATGAATCAACAGCATTTACTCTGATAGTGTAATGGCAGCATCTCAGTCTCCAAAACTGATGGTATCGGTTCGAGTCCGGTTCGGAGTGCAAAAAATGAATAGTCAATTTTACTTGGCAAATGAATCTTTAAAAATTGACCGTAAAACGAATTGACAGTTCACAATTCACAAATTAATTTAAAACAAAATTTAAAACATGTAGAAAAAATGGAAACGCAACAACAAACATGGCAGAATATGAATGGAAAAATTTTCCAACACTCTATCACACAGCTGGTAGAAGAAGCCATCCTCCGCGAACAGGCCAATGGACACCGTCTGAAAGTATGTGTGGGATCAGACTCTCATGTATACGGAGATGCCATCAACTATGCTACAGCAGTAGTATTTATTCGTGAGGGAAAAGGAGCGTTTACCTTTATCAGAAAAGAAAGAGAAATACAGAGTATCAGTATCAAGGAGCGAATGCTGAATGAGGTCAACAAATCCGTTGAAATTGCATACGCGATCTGCTCTGTGTTGGATGCTTATGGTGTGGAAATGGAGGTACACGCAGACATTAATACCGATCCGGATTTTAAATCCAATGTAGCATTAAAAGATGCCATGGGATATATTCTCGGAATGGGATATGTGTTTAAAGCAAAACCTTTTGCTTTCGCCAGTTCCAACTGTGCTGATATGATGGTGTAATAAAGCTGGAAGCAGGATGACAGAAGCAGGAAGTTGTTTAATGATATGAAAATGAACTTCTTTCATCCGGTTTCCAACTTCCATTCAAAAATTAATAAAAGAAACTTAAAAAACAAGTAACCATGTATTTTCTAATTCAGGCTAATGTGTATTTAGATCCGGATCATTATAAAATTTTTGATGCATTGGAAGAATTGAATATTGATTATGAAGTCATTAATATTCCTCCTACCGCAGAAAAAATAGATTTTAAAACAGATAGGAAAGATGTTTTTGTATATGGTTCGGTGACGATTGCAAGATTGGCAAAACAAAATATAAACTGGTTTCCGGGTTCTTTTTACGGAGGAAATCATCTGTATGAAGTTTATTCAAAATATTATGGTGAAAACCTTCTCAATTACAATGTTTCTGTTCATACAATTTCCGGACAGTTGAATTGGAAAAAAGATGAAATAAAATTCATTAAACCATACAGTGAAGCAAAAATTTTTACAGGAAAAGTTTTCACGGAAACAGAATGGGAAGATTTTGTATTTGAAGCTTTGGAATCTCAAAATAATAGAATTAATGAAGATTCATTGGTACAAGTTTCTGAAGCGAAACGAACAATAAAAGAAGCAAGACTCTGGATTGTTGGAGGACAGATTATTGATGGAGGTTATTATAAGTTTAATGATAATGCTCCTTTTGAAGAAAAGGTTTCAGAAGATGGATTAAGTTTCGCTAATGAAATGATCAAACTTTTTAATCTTGAAGAAGCTTTTGTAATGGATATTTGTTTGACAAATAAAGGTTGGAAAATTGTTGAAATAAATTGTATCAACAGTTCCGGATTTTATCCAAACACCAATGTGAAAAGCGTGATTAAAGCATTGAACATTTATTTTTCCCATTAAATAATTAACTCATGGAAAAAACAAAAAGATTACTATTTCTGGATGATATAAGATACCCGATTGAGGCTTATCATTATACAAAACAGGACATTTTCCTCAGAAGCGATTGGCATATTGTTCGGAATTACAAGCAGTTTGTCAACAGGATTTTGGAAAAAGGACTTCCGGAAATGATCTCTTTTGACCATGATCTGGCAGATGAGCATTATTTGAAACAGGATTCTCAGGAATTTGTTGAAAAAACAGGATACGACTGTGCCAAATGGCTGATAGAATATTGCATGGATAATTATCTGGACCTTCCAGAATTCTATTGTCACTCTATGAATCCGGTAGGAAAGGAAAATATTCTAAGCCTTTTAAAAAATTTTAGAAACGATTAAAAACTAAAACAAAATGATTTTCAAAACATATAACGCTATAGAAAATGCTTACCAGGCCCGCGTGATCGAACAGATCAGGATGCAGGGTTTTGGGGATGAGGTTTTCATCGTACAGGAAAAAGTTCACGGAGCTAATTTCTCTTTCTTTACCGACGGAAAGGAAATTAAAATCGCGAAGAGAACTGCTTTCATCGAAAAAGATGAGAAATTTTTCAATGCCCATCAGATGTTGGAACGCTACAGAAAAAATGTAATAGAAGTGTTTCAAAAAGTGAAAACCATTTACCCGGATGTAGAAACTGTAGTGATCTATGGTGAATTGTTCGGTGGTGGATACAAACATAAAGAAGTAGAACCCGTAAAAGATGCAGTGAAAGTACAGAAAGGTATTGAATATGCACCTTACAACGAATTTTACGCTTTTGATATTAAACTGAATGGGATTACCTATTTGGATACAGAAGTGGTCAATCAGATTTTTGAAGAGACAGGATTTTTCTATGCAAAAATTTTGTTTCAGGGAAGTCTTGAGGAAGCTTTGAAATTCCCTAATGTTTTCAATTCAAAAATTCCGACTTGGCTGGGATTACCCGAATTGGAAGACAATAGGTGTGAAGGAACCATCGTAAAAACTTTGAAAACCAAATACTTTGGAAATGGTGCCCGAATTATTCTGAAAAATAAGAATGAAAAATGGGTAGAAAAGTCCAAAATGGTTAAAAAAGAGGGTAAAACTGTTCAAAAACAGATTCACTTCAGCGAAAAAGCTCAGGAGATCTGGGAAGAAATCCAAAAATATGCTACAGCCAACAGATTGAATAATGTGGTAAGCAAAATCGGCGAATTCGAACCTAAAATGATAGGTAAGGTAATTGGTCTTTTTTCACAGGATATTTTAGAGGATTTCCAGAAAGACTTCCCGGCAGCTTTTGCCACTATTGAAAAAGAAGAGCAGAAAAGGATCAACAAAAAGTTGAATTCTTTAGTCATTGATTTTATAAAAGAAGAGTTGATGACTCTTAAAGTATAGTTTCGGTAAAAAATTACCGAAACTTTTTTATGTATAATAAGTAACCATAAAAGTCAGAAGAACGAAAACACTTCATTGTATTTAAGAGAAATAGAACTCATGAATGTGTGACAATTCCCATCCTTTGGAGGGGTGGCGAAAATTCAAAGAATTTTTGACGGGGTGGTTTTAAAAAGAAAAAACAATTAAAAAATGAAACTCAATATATTTTTTACAGCAGACCATCATTTTGGTCACGAGAATATTATAAAGTTTTCAGAGAGACCCTTTGAATCACTGGACCATATGAATGAAGAACTCATTAAAAGATGGAACGAAAAAATTGAGCCCGGTGATACGGTCTACCATTTAGGAGACATGAGTTTAGGAAAACCGGATTTTACAAAAGAAATTTTAGATCGCTTACATGGCAATATTCATCTGATCAAGGGCAATCATGAAGGAGCTGCTTTAACGTATCCCAAACGATTTGCTTCCATCAGAGATTACCACGAACTGAGAATTGACGAACCGGATCAAAGTAATGGCAAACAGAAAATCATTCTTTTCCATTACGCCATGCGTACCTGGAATGGTTCACATCGCGGAGTCTGGCAATTATACGGTCATTCACACGGAACCTTACCGGATGATGAAATGGCACTCAGTTTTGACGTTGGGGTAGACTGCCACAATTTTTATCCGGTTTCCTACGAGGAAGTCAAAGAAATAATGAAGAGGAAAAAATGGACGCCTCCATTTGCTCCCAGAAATTAACAATTAACGATGAAAATGAAGCTTGAGGATATGAGAAGTATAAACCTAACTAACTTCTAACCTCTGGCTTCTAATTTCTAAAAAAATCATGAAAACAACCAATGAGATGATAATCATCGATCTGGAAGCTACATGTTGGGAAAACGACAGAATTCCCATTGGGCAACAGGTCGATATTATAGAAATAGGAATTTGCAAATTAAACTTAACATCAAAAGCAATTTCCCAAAAACAAAGCATTTATGTAATTCCGGAACGTTCAGAAATCAACAGATTCTGTACACAATTGACCGGAATTACCCCGCAACTGATAGAAGAAAAAGGAATTTATTTTGAAGAAGCCTGTGAATTAATCAGGGATCAATACCATTCTGCACCGCTTACCTGGGCAGGATATGGAAACTTCGACGGAGAGCAGATCATAGAACAATGTGACTGGCTCGGGATAACCAATCCTTTTTCAGAAAACTATATGAATGTGATGCATGAATTTAAAAGACATTTTAAACTACACAAACAAATAGGACTTAAAAGAGCCCTGAACTATCTGAATATGGATTTTGAAGGAACCCATCACAGCGGAGCAGACGATGCTTACAACACAGCCAGAATTTTAAGTAAGATTCTGTAAATAATCAATAGGCTGGAAGACTGATGATGGAGGCTGGAAGTAAATGAGACACTGTTCAAATTTCCCTCTTCCCGCATCCCTCTTCCAATCTTTAACAATTAAATTTTAAACAAGTGAAAACAACAGATAATATATTAATAGTAGACCTCGAAGCAACGTGTTGGGAAAACCGACCGCCAAGAGGTCAGGAAAGTGAGATCATCGAAATCGGTGTATGTATTATGAATGCAAAAACGGGTAAGATCTCTAAAAATGAAGGGATTTTAGTAAAACCCCAGTATTCAAAAGTAAGTCCGTTCTGTACGGAGTTGACTACTATTACCCAAAATATGCTGGATCATGAAGGAATCATGCTGGATGATGCTTTCGATATCCTGAGAGCAGAATATGATTCGGAAGAACTGACATGGGCGAGCTACGGAAACTACGATCTGAATATGCTTCAAAACCAGGCAAGAAGATTCTACACAGATTATCCAATGAGTGATGACCACATCAATGTGAAGACATTATTTGGTGAAATTCATCCTACGATCAGGAAAAGTGTCGGAATGAACAGAGCTTTAGGTGAATTGGGTATGACTTTAGAAGGTACTCACCACAGAGGAGTAGATGACGCCAAAAACATTGCAAAGATTCTGCATTGGTGCCTGAATAATTATTAAATCTTCTATAATATAATAGGAACAGATATAATGAAGACTGTCTCAAATGTTGAGGCAGCCTTTTTTTTATTTTGTTAAATCAGATATCTTGTTACTAATAAAACTGTAAAGCTCAATAGGAATAGAATGTCCCATCCCTTCAATAAGAAGCCATTCAGCACGCGGAATAGAATCTGCAATATCTTTTCCGCAATCAGGATGAAAGATCAGATCGTCTGTTCCATGAATGATCAGAGTAGGGGCCGTTATTTTTTTCAGAACTTCAGGGTTAAATTGAAAGGAACCCATCGCTAAAAGCTGCCGGATGATTCCGTTTTTGGTTCTGGAACGTATAAGTTCCTCTTCAAGCAAAGCTTTTTCCTGATTTGAATCAAAAACATATCCCGAACCTGAAATTTTTTTTGCAAAATGGATCTTTTCCCTCAAATACTCTTCTTTCTGAAGAACAGGATCAGCAGACACCTGTGTCATCATAGCCATCACTTCCGGATCAGGTTTAGGAAGAGACGGATTCATAGAGGTTGACATGATGATCGTCAATGATGAAACTCTTTCTGGATAATAGGAACCTAAAAGCTGTGCAATAATTCCTCCCATGGAACGTCCTGCAATATGAACTTTTTCAATATTTAAATGATTAAGAAGACCAATAACATCATTTGCCATATCCATTAAAGAATAAGGAATCCCTTCTTTACTGAGATTCCCGAAAATCTCTTCAATGCTTTTACCAGCAGGAATTTCTCTTTTTGCATTAAAAACAGAACCTCCCGAATCTCTGTTATCAAACCGAATCACCCTGAATCCTTTTTCAACCAGAAGATTACAAAATGTAATATCCCAACGGATCATCTGACTTCCTAATCCGGGAATTAATACAATGGTATCAGAATTTTTTTCGCCAAATACCTCATAGCATAATTCCACATCATTCATTTTGACTGTTTTCATTTAATCCTTTGTGTATTTAATAATACTTCTTCCAATGGTAAAAGCCTTGAGTCTTCTACTGCAGCCATTCTATGTCCCATAATTTTCATATAAGCTTCATTTTTTTCGAAACCGAAAAAATCATTAACACTTTTTTGTCTGATTAAGAGACACATATCCCAATATTCACTTTCAGGACCTATCAGAAACTGGTCTCCTTTCCCAATAAATAAAATTTCTCCGCCGCTTTCCTTTAAATAAGGTTCAGTTTCCCTGATGTATGTAAGATAGGCATCCCAGCTGCTTGTTTTCTCGTTAGGTTTCAAATCCGGATACTCTGAATAATCTGGTTCCTTCTTTAATCTGATGAGATTAAGATTAATAATGGCTCCTTGTATATTTTTAGTAAATAGATGTTTTCCAGCCTCAAAAGTAGGAAACAGATATTTTTTTGACATCACTTTAATATAATTCTGTAGTTAGTTGGGAAATATAAGACTGTTCAGCCTTTTGAATCTCTTTACGATAGTTGATAAATTCGTTGTTCTGATCCGGAACAACGACGACAAACTCAAAAGTAAAAGAATCATTTCCCAATTCAGTCCATTCTTTCTGTAATTGTGGATGGGTAAATAATCCTCCGTTTAAAAGAAATTTCATCTTATTCACCAGTGCTTCCAGATGTAAAGAAGCCTGAACATATTTTTTCCCGTTTGAAATGTTAGTAACAGCAAGTACTCCCATTGTTGTTGTATAGTCTTTTGCCTTTTCTCTTAGCTGTTTCTTTAATGCATTTTTCATATTTTCATTATTGTATATTTCCTCCTAAATCAAATAAAAGCTCATTGACCATGCGTAGAGATTTACCTTTTTTGGATGAAAGAATTTCTTTAGTACTATTTTCTGCGCTTAGTTTAGCTTCTTCAAATATCTTTTTACCGTTAGGAGTGATGACCACGTAACTTACGCGGGCATCTCTTTCGTTGCTTTCTCTGGCTACCAGTCCGATTTTTTCCAATGGATTCAATAAGCGGGTAACTCCTGATGCGGTAAGTCCTATTTTTTCGGCAAGATCTATTCTTCTCATTTTGCTCTCAGAGGAAGAATAGAGCACATAAAGAATAACAAAGTCATTGAATCCCAGACCATGAACGCTCAGAGAATCAAATTTTCTGGCAATTACAGACTGTAGTTTATTGATGTTTATTAAGAATAATAATTCTGTGCTTATCATTGAAAAGTATTTGAGTTGTCAAGTATTTTATTTTGCAAATATATAAAATTTAGAGAATTACAATCCTGTTTTTATTATTTTAAAAAAAATTAACGTATTGGTAAGCTAACATGATTTGTTATATAGTATCTTAAATTCTGGAATTAAGACACCAAATGTTGTGTAAATATCATGATATAATGCTTTTAACCACTTTTTTATTAATATATCTTTAAACAGGGAATTGTTTTTGTGTTACCAAAGGCTTTGATAGCGATTGTTTTAATTAACTTAATATTTGTTAAAAAAATCACTTTTATGGGATAATTTACTGTCTGTCAGTCATTTTTTTTTATTTTAGCCGATAAGAATGAGTTTATGCTTATTGATAAAGGTTTTCAGGTGAAAAATTTAAACTATTGACGTATTGTAAAACAGGAAACGAGTACAAATAACAGAATTCCGGATATGATAAGACACCTGTTGACATGGTCTGTGAATTCTTTGATGGTTACATTCCTGATAATACTTCTTTTTTAAATACTTCATTCAATTTTATCAAAGTGTTTATGATAATAATCTGATGAGAATTTTATATATGGTATTCTGTTTTTCAGACTCTGATTTTACAGGAAGAAAATAGTAAAACTCATTAAGTGTTGTATATCAGTGTTTTATTTAAATAGATATTGTGTTTCCGAATGTTGGGATGAAACAGAATGCGCTTCCCGGAGGAGGCTTTGTTTATTCCTGTTTTTGGGACTGTTTAATACTGTCAAACGCTCTGTGGTACGGCTTTTGAAGCCTTATAAACAGGATGTTTTTGAATAATTTTAAAGAAATGAAGTGGGGACAATAATCGGTAAAAAGTCAAGTTTTGAATGGAATCAGATAAAAGGATTTATCCACAAAATTCCAAAACTTATCAGTCTGATTACCAGTTGTAATGTTGCTTCCGGAAAACTGCTGATGCCCATTCTTTCAACAGTTGAAAAAGACAGTTTTGAATGCTGAAAAGTTCTTTGGGCTTTATCATGAACTGTTAAAACGAAATCAGTCTGGGATGAGAAAAAATCTTGTCAGACAACCTGAAGAATGGAAAAAAATGAATAACCTGAAACAAATTTATACATCAAATTAAAGCACCATGAAAGAAAGACTTTATGAGATCCTTAATGAGGAAAAAATACATGAGATTATTCCCTTTCTAAAAGAGCTTAGTATTGAAGAAAGGAAAACACTGGTACCGTCTATCAAGAAAATGGACCGTGAGATCAGTAAAATTGTAATGACTAAAAACTCCTACCATACGGCAGGATCTGTGAATCAGCACTCCATTATAGATATTGCTTCATTTGTCTGCATGGACAAAAAGAATTTCGGTAAAAACTATTGGAGTCTTTTCCGCAATGTAGAACAGACTGATCAGATACTGGAATGGGGATGCCCGGATTGGTTTTCAGACTTTATCAACGAATCAGTTGAAGCTGAATTTACAGCATTTAATTATAAAGATATTTTAGGATGGACAGAAAAAGGATATGTACAGCCCAAACCAGAATTGTTGGGACATCATCTGAGCAATTATCCGGCTGATCTTGACCGCCATCCTGAAACACTCAATACTCATTTTTGGTATTTGTGTGAATTCCCTTCCAAATCTTTGCCTTTCCGCAAAGAATGGTTTCCTATTGTTCAAAAACTTATTACAGATAAGAAAATTGAAAGAAAAAGATTTCTGAAAGAGTGCCTTCTGGCTGCCAACAGGAATTTTAATAAAAATGTCACGGGTTGGTTTATGGATGCGTTTACCTCATTAAAACCAACGGAAGAAGAATTATCTGATCTACAGGATGAACTACTTGCAGGGCTCGTTTCTTCACAGTCAAAAGCTGTGAATACAATATTATCCCACTTGAAAAAGATTGTAGGAACTTCAGAATTTAAGAATGAAGAATTTTCACATTATCTTCCGAATCTATTAAGCTCTGAGGTAAAAACAGTAGTGGTTTCCAGTCTGGGACTTACTGAAAAAATATTCCAGAGAAAGAAAATGGATCCGGATATGCTTGGAATGGCTTTAAGTACAGCATTTGTCAGTAAAGATGATGAGATACAATCAAAAGCTGCCAAGATCATCCTTAAATACATTCCGGCTTCAGAAAATATGATAGTGGCGCTTTCTCATTATTCAGATAATATATTAACCAATGTACGTCCTCTTTTGGTAAAATATATTGAAGAGAAACAGCCTGAACTGGAAGCAATAGCTTCAGAAAAACTATTGCTGACTTCAGATGAAAATGCGGTGCAGGTACTTCAGAACTTTGAAGATCTTATGTTCTATCTGCCTTTAGCAATGGACGATCCGTATAGCTACCATTGTGATATTGCTTTGACTGGATTTATAAGGTTTGCAGGAGATGTAGATGAAGAATCTGTAAAACTGATGGAACCTGTGTTTTTGAAAGCCTGTAAGACCATTGCAAAATGGGAAGTTCCTTATCTGAATGTTTTACTATGCAATGCAATCATCAATTATGGGCTAGCTTTAATGGAAAAATATCCGATTCAGCTAAAGAATCTGGAAAAAATATACCAGAAAACCAAAGAAGAGGAAGCTACGAGAGAGTCTTACTCCAATTATCAGAAAAAATTGGGACCTATAGAAGATGTAGGAGCAGATTGTCCGGCAAGACAGGCATTTAAGGAAATTGCCATCTATGCCATTGAAAAAATAAAATCCGGAGACAAACTCCCTTTGTTGTTTCCTATCACCCATGCACCATGCTGGATTTCTCCTGTAACGCTGGTTGAGAGATTGGAGAATTACCAGAATAATAATGCAGAGCCTCATTATCTGGATATTCAGCTAGCCCTGCAACGTTGTGCTTTAGATGATACTTCAAAAGCTATTGCAGAAGTAGAGAAAAGATTAAAAGGTGAATATAAAGAATTACTGCTTTTCTTCTTTGGAAAAAATGCAAAGCCGGAAGGTAAGTTTATACACCCTTCGTGGTGGATGACAGCTGGAATTACCCGTTCACCGGAAACTGTTTTTGAGGAATTTAAAAATTTCGGATATGATAATATTCCTGCAGAATTCTTTTCAGGGGATTATCAATGGAAAACCATTGACAATAAGAAAAACTCATATTATCCGGTAGAGCTGAACATTACGATTCCAAAATATCATCTTGAAAAAAGAAAAGAACCTTTGTTCATGGAATATTTTGTTGCTGAGCAGAAAGAGCTTAACGAAATTCCTGCACTGATGCTTTGCTTCCCCAATACACCTGCAAACGCGCTGGCGAAGGTAATTAAATACTGCCTTTTCTATTCAGGAATTGCAGAAGTTTTTGAAAGAAGTCTTGTTCTGAATACTGCAAATACGCTGTATCAGATTAAAAAACCTCTCGATGAAATTGGATATCTTTTTCTGGGGACTATTTTCCTGGACAGTGATAAAACCATTCGCGGAACAGCTGCTGAAATCTGGCTTGAACATGTTTCTGGTCAGATGATGGATAATGCAAGACTTGGAAGAGTGATTGGTCTGCACGAAAAATTAGAATGGGCACCGGTGAAAAGATTTACTGATCTGATGCAACACCATATGCTCAATGTAAGTAAAAATCATAATGCGGCTCTTGAAGAGTTGATTTTCAATATTTTACTTCAAATGGAAGAGCCAGTTACCAATCTGAAAAGAATTCTGGAAATCTATCATGAAGTATTGGCTTTGAACCATTCATCAGTACATCAGGAAGTCGTTGAAAAATTAAACAGCTGGAAAGAAAACTCGAGTCTTAAAAAAATATGTAATCTTCTTCTGAAAAAATAGAACATGGAAGATACGCTTATTTATAACTATTCAGGAGCATCCTCTTTAGTCAGGAGAGGTGCACTTGAAGAGTTATTTCTTGCTAAATACAGTGAGATTGACAAAAATACCAATGTTCCCTGCTTTTTCTGGGGAAATGTAGGACAGCCCTTTATTTTAGCCCGATGTCTGATTGCACTTTCCAACATTGTGAAATCCAGTTTTAACCTGTCGCCTTTTCAGATGGCACTTCTTAAAGATCCTATAGTGACAGCAGGAAATGAAAGATTAAGGTTTGAAGGTTTTTCTCATTGCGCAGGAGTGTATGCAAGAGTAGATGTGTTGCCTGAGGGATTGGATGGAGAGTTTCTTGAAAACGGAACAACGAATGTGGATTTCAATCAGCCTATGATAACAGCTTTGGGAAGCATCCGTCCGAATGAAAAAATTATGCTTTCTGTAGGACAAAAAGAAGTAGGACTATACAAGGGGGAAAGCAAAATAATAGAAAGAAAAGTACCATTGCCAGCTAAATGGATCAAAGGACTGGGAACTGTTCAGGTGTATTTATCAGAATCCGAAAAGCGTCATACTTTCAATAAAATCCAGACACAGCAATTGTTCAGAGGAATGCCAAAAGGAGTGGTGAAGTCAGATTATTATTTAATTGTGAGAGGAAATAAACCCATTTTTTCTCCGGTAAAATCTGCAGATTCTGTTTGTATAGGAGGACTTCACAGACTGCGCCTATTAGAACCTCTTCTTCCTTATATTGATGGTTTGCAGGTTTTCGCACATACTAATATGCAGTCTACCACATGGCAACTCAATATGGGAAATATCCGGTTCAGTTTTTCTTTATCGAGAGAATGCTGGAGAGGCTTTTCAGGTGAAGGTGCAGTGTTGGATAGCCTGATTTCAGATGTTCCTGATGAGTGGATTGATGCGTTGGATAAATATGCCTATGCCAATCAGACTTTTAATCCTGGCAGAATTGCCTCGGAAGAGAATATCAGTTTTGAAAAAGTTGAAAAGAGTACTGGCAGACTCGCTGCAATGGGATTGCTTGGTTACGATCTTAATGACAGAGAGTTTTTCTATCGTAGACTTCCTTTTAAATTAAGCCGTATTATCGGGCTTAATCCCCGCATAAAAAACGCGGAAAAATTGATTGAAGACGGAAAAGTAGAAATCTTAAATAGTAATAAAGAAAGAACAGAAGCCAGAGTAAAAGGAACTGGTATATATCATACAGTAATTATTCAGGAAGAAAAAGAACGCTGTACTTGTGAGTGGTTCAGTAAATATCAGGGGGAAAGAGGTCCCTGTAAACATGTATTAGCAGTGAAAAAACTGGTTAATGTTTAAATACTGCCAATGCTCATCTTATCATTTTGTTGATCAATACAGAGGTGCAACATCTTGCGCCTCTGTATTGTATGAGTGTCTTATTAATGATCAGTCTGCTTCATCCATTCCTCATAGCTCAGCACTCCCAGTTCCGGTCTGCCTTCACCCTCCAGAATAGAAATAAACTCAAGCTGGTTTCCATCTGGGTCATTAAAATAAATAGCCAATGCAGGCATCCATGCAAATACCATAGGCTCTACAGTTCCGTTTTTCAGAAAATTGTAAGGTTTTAAATTCTTTTTTTTAAGAAACTCCACAGAATAATTCAAAATATCCTCCTTACTGCTGGAAAAAGCAAAATGTCTGGTCTGAAGATTCTCCTTCTGCTCCCAAAGCCCCAGCATAAACTCTTTTCCTTCTCCCGCCCATAAAAAAGCAATAGGTCTGGTTTCATCTCTATGAGCGAGCTTCAGTCCTAATATATCTGTGTAAAATTGTATTGCATTTTCCAGATTGCTCACCTGAACATGAGTCTCATATATTCCTTTAATCATAGCTTAATTTTAATAAGAACAAAGCTAGAAAACTCTCATCTGGAAACGCTCTATATGCGATTTCTTTAATGAAAATGAATGATAGAAGGATTTTATAATGATGAATTATAAATTATAAATGATGAATTTGATTGTATTGCCACAGAATCTGTGCTAATCTGTGTATTCTGTGGTTAAAATAAATTCTATAAATCAATATTATTCAATAGAGGTGGGCTTTAGCCCGCCTTCTCAATATAACACCTTTCATTCGGCTTCAGCCAAAACTTAAAATCAGTGTAATCCTGTATAATCTGCGAGAATCATTTAAAAAAAAATCGAAGAAAAATTTTCTACGCAAAAAGGTTGCGTAATTCTGTTTTTACTTTGCATCAGAAATCAGAGAGGAAGTATCAATCCTTCCCATGTTTAACAAGAAAAACAGTAACCATGAAATTTAATTTTTTAAAAAAAGAAAATAAAGTAGTACAGAACTACGAAGGTGCAAAAGCATATGCCATGACGCCTGCAGAAGAATTGTATAGTGCTGTTGTTACAACAGGGCTGTCAGATGCCAACTATGAAAAAGGAAATGACAGATTGGCGAGAATCCAGTCTCTGATCAAAAAAAATGATCCTGAATTTGTGGCAAAGCTGGCCGTATATGCAAGAAAAGATATGTATCTGAGATCTATCCCATTGGTTTTGACAACTGAATTGGCAAAGCAGACTTCGGGTACAGACCTTGTAAGTAAAACAGTAGATGGAATCGTTCAGAGAGCAGATGAAATCACAGAATTGCTGGCATACTACCAGCTTGCCAATCAAAGAACAGATACCAAGAAACTGAATAAACTGTCCAAACAGATTCAGAAAGGTCTGGTAAAATCATTCAATAAGTTTGATGAATACCAGTTTGCAAAATACAACAGAAAAGCAGAAGTGACGCTGAAAGATGCATTATTCCTGGTTCATCCGAAAGCTAAAGATGAAAATCAGCAGGCAGTTTTCAACAAAATTGCGAACAATACGCTGGAAACGCCTTATACATGGGAAGTAGAGCTTTCCGTTTTGGGTCAGACAAAATTTGCAAATGATGCAGAAAGAAAACTGGCTGTCAAAAATAAATGGGAAGAACTGATCTTCAGCAGCAAACTGGGCTATATGGCCACTATGAGAAACCTGAGGAATATCCTGGAAGCTAAAGTATCGTCTGATGCGATGAACAAAGTGTGCAGATATCTTTCCGATGAAAGAGCCGTAACCAATTCAAAGCAGCTCCCATTCCGATTCCTGGCGGCTTACAGAGAATTAAAAAACTTTGATTCTCCTTATCTGTCCTCAGTATTGGAAGCATTGGAAAATGCTGTTGTGGTGAGTGCCAGAAACATCAAAGGTTTTGGTTTTGAGACATCAGTGGTGATCGCTGCCGACGTGTCAGGTTCTATGCAGAAAGCAGTTTCCAGCAAAAGTAAAATTTTACTGTATGATATCGGTTTGCTGATGTCTATGATCCTCCAGTCACAGTGTAAAAATGTGGTGACAGGTATCTTCGGTGACCGTTGGCTGAGAGTTCCCATGCCGAAAAACGGTATTTTAAGGAATGTAGATGCATTCTACAAACGTGAAGGTGAGGTAGGATATTCCACCAATGGTTACCTGGTAATTGAAGATCTCATCAAAAGAAGAGAGCAGGTAGATAAAGTAATGCTGTTCACCGATACTCAGATGTGGGATAGCACAGGAAACAGAAACTCCTTTGAAGACGTGTGGAAAAAATACAGAGCCATCGCACCTCATGCAAAGCTGTATATTTTTGACCTTGCAGGTTATGGTACGCAGCCGCTTGATATCAGGAAGGATGATGTACACCTTATTGCAGGTTGGTCAGACAAAATTTTCGATGTATTGAATGCTTTGGAAGACAAAAAATCTGCAGTGAAAATGATTCAAAAAGTAGTGCTGTAACAGGCACTGCTTTTAAAATATAGAAAAAACAATCAATATATTCAGGAGCTTAATCCCGCTTTCCACTTTATCTTTTTCGCCAAAGCTTTCATCAAGCCCTTCAGAAAAAGGATGCCGTTGTAATCGGGGCTATAAATTAAACAATATACTATGAAACTCATTAATACCATTGAAATTAGTCCTTTACGATATTCCAAAGAAGAATTCGAATTGCCGGAAATTTCAGATTATCCCGATCCCGAAGAATGGTTTGCCAAATGGGAAGAAGTAGTTTCTCAGCTGAATTTTAATTTTGAGGCTATTGAGAAAGGATCTTGCCTGGTGGATATTGAAACCATCGATGATGAAAATCTTAAGATGATTGTAGAAGCCAAAATAGAAGATATGGAATCAGACGAATCTGAAGAAGATATTGGTATCATGGCCTTTGACGGCGGAATTGTATTAAAAATAGAAGATAAAATACTGATACAACCTAGCTGTTGTAGTGATATAAGTAATATTGAAGATTGGGAAAATATTTTTAAGACACCAACTTCAGAATGGAGAATGCTTTGGATAGGACATCCGTGGGTGTTTTACAAAAGAGAAAATGGAAAAGTCTTTTTCTCAGAATATACAGAATCCAATGTTGAAGATGTTGAAAATATAAAAATTGTTGCAGAAGTAGAAGAATCCGAACTTAAAACTGAGTTGGAAAAAGTAATCATGCAACAAGTCAATTTAAAAAGCAGAATATTATCTGTTTTAAAAACGATGAATTATAAATATTCCGAGAAAATTTCAAAACAATTGGCTGGAATTAAATAATGACATAGGAAACGGAGGCGTTAAGAAAATAAGCTATACGAACGTTAAGAAAATTCTACTGTTTGAAGCGCGAGACAGAAAGTGAAATGAAAAAGTAACATTAGATTCGCGCAAGTTTTAGAATTTTTAGAGAGTTTAGGTTATTTTTAGCCGGAGTTTCCAGGTCTTGAACTTTTGGTTCTTTTGCTTCAAGGTAAAACGAACGAATATGTAAATGAAAAATAAAACTGCTTAAAAAACAATGGGAAATCTATTTTACAGAATTGAAAAGGATCTTAAAGAAGGCAGAAAGAAAAAAGCATGCGACAGATTAAGAAATATGATCAATCAGTTTCCTAATGATCTTTCCCTAAGAAAAAAATTAGGACAGATTTATTTTGAAGCAGGATTTCTTGATGAAGCAGGTAAGTTCTGGATTTTGTCCACACCGGAGAATAATGAAATGGAAAATGCTGTAGAGATTTATAGAAAGTCTTTAAGCAATTCAGGAAATGCTATTTTAAAAGATATTATTTTCAGGGGAGATAAAAATCTGCTTGATGAATATGCATTGAAAGTAATCACTGAACTTGAACAACATAGTCTTAAAATCACAAAACATATTCCAGTTTTCAAAGCCAAAACAAGAGAGAAAGAAAACTATTCAGAAAACAAAACAGGCTTTTTAAGTAAAATCGGAATTTGTTTAATCGTAGGATTTATTATATCACTTCCTCTGTTAGGTATTTTTAAACTTTTTGAAATGATTTCATCATTATTTTCTTAATAAATTTAAACTACGTAAAAAGATTGCGTACATACAATATAATTTTGCAGTGTTAATAATACTGGTGCCGTTAGAAAGACCTCCTTCGTTATCATATTGGTTCGACTCCATAACAGATCATGAAAATGATCTTGTATAAGTCTTTTCGAATCTAGCCTCTTTTATTTAAATCACATCAATGAAAAAATAATAATAAAAGGTTGAAATTTCCATCAATGACAACTATGGAAATATGACATAGGAAATGGAGGTGTTAAGAAAATAAGCTATACGAACGTTAAGAAAATTCTACTGTTTGAAGCGCGACACAAAAAGTGAAACGAAAAAGTAACATTAGATTCGCGCAAGTTTTAGAATTTTTAGAGAGTGTAGGTTATTTTTAGCCGGAGTTTCCAGGTCTTGAACTTTTGGTTCTTTTGCTTCAAGGCAAAACGAACGAATATGTAAATAAAAAATTATACTACGTAAAAAGATTGCGTACCTACAATATAATTTTGCAGTGTTAATAATATTGGTGCCGTTAGAAAGACCTCCTTCGATTCCAAACTGACAGAGTCTTTCGCCAGATTGCCCGGTAGCTAACCAATGCCGTTAATAAGAGTTTCATCGTCAACTTTCAATTGAATATCAATTACTCTTATGATTCATTGCTTGGTTTTTAATAAAAAAACAACTGCATAAAAAGAATGCGCAATAACAATATAATTTTGTAAAAAGAAAACTAATAACCGTGAATAATTATAAACCAGATCTAAAAGAAGCATTGTATTGAGGTTAATACTCAATACTTATGAAAAAAGCTAAAACGTTAAGGCAAAAATTCGGATTCAATGAATATGGATTAATCGACTTTCCAAAGAAAATTTCAGGCGTACGGATCTCAAGATTGATGTACGGAAATGATATGGGTTGTTCATATTGTTTTCCACACGGTTTTGAAGTGGTGAATGCAAGGTATACAAAGTTCCAGCGAAACTGGAAGAAATACAGAAAGAAACAATGGAAAAATTAAAATCAGGTGTCGTTTTGGAATCATACTTCGAGTTCCCCGTCAGATGTAGGTTCAATTCCTGCCATTCCTGTTGTAAACGGAATGTAGCTCAAATGGCAGAGTAGATGGTATAGAAAAGATTCCGCCGCTTTTACCCTGATACTATAAAAGAGTGCCGTAGAGAAGGCTTACTTCGGTATAATATTGGTTCGACTCCATAACAGATCATGAAAATGATCTTGTAAAAGTCTTTTCGAATCTAGCCTCTTTTATTTAAATCACATCAATGATAACTATGGAAATATGACATAAGAAATGGAGGCGTTAAGAAAATAAGCTATACGAACGTTAAGAAAATTCTACTGTTTGAAGCGCGAGACAGAAAGTGAAACGAAAAAGTAACATTAGATTCGCGCAAGTTTTAGAATTTTTAGAGAATGTAGGTTATTTTTAGCCGTAGTTTCCAGGTCTTGAATTTTTGGTTCTTTTGCTTCAAGGCAAAACGAACAAATAGGTAAATAAAAAATAATCTACGTAAAAAGATTGCGTACCTACAATATAATTTTGCAGTGTTAATATTACTGGTGCCGTTAGAAAGACCTCCTTCGATTCCAAACTGACAGAGTCTTTCACCAGATTGCCCGGTAGCTAACCAATGCCGTTGATAAGAGTTTCATCGTCAACTTTCAATTGAACATCAATTACTCTTATGATTCATTGCTTGGTTTTTAATAAAAAAACAACTGCGTAAAAAGAATGCGCAATAAGAATATAATTTTGTAAAAAGAAAACTAATAACTATGAATAATTAAAATCAAGTGTCGTCTTAGAATCATACTTCGAGATTGAGTAAACATTGGGTCGCAGGTTCGAATCCTGCCTTCTCCCTCGAAAAGGAGAGGTAGCTCAGCAGGTAGAGCAAATGCACGGAAGATTCTGAAAAATATTACCTTGATTTGTAAAAGAGTGCCATAGAAAAGGCCTACTTCGGTTTAATTTGGTTCGACTCCAGAAGGTCATGAAAGTGATCTTGTACAAGTCTTTTCGAATCTAGCCTCTTTTTTATTTTAAAAACAAACAAGTGCCGTAGAAAAATGTTACTTCGCTCATCACGACGGGGTCACGGGTTCGAATCCCGTCTCTTCCACAACAAAAAAACACGGTCAATATAGGAAGAGTAGCTCAGTTGGTTAGAGCACGACTACATTATTCATTTTTTGCCTTGTCTTATCATAAAAGAAACCGCAAGTTCGACATTGAAAGATCTTTGTGTCATTATTTAGACTAAAGCACCTTATTTCAAGGTGCTTTAGTCTAAATAATTATTTGACATTCCAGCGTTATTCCTTACTAGGTCCATTTCCTGTTTTGTCATTTCTCTATGAAGAAGTCCACCTACATTACTTACAGCATTATCCTTAGCATTTTGTCTTGCATTTGAAAATTTTTCGTAGGTTGTGGGAGCATCATTTTTAAGAGGTATAATTTCCCGCTTTTCTTTTTTCAAATAAAATAATTCAAAAGAATAGGTTTGTTTTTGATCTTCTAAGTAAATAACAAGTCCTGGAAGACCTTTGAAAGTATAAGGACCTTCTGATATTGGAATATCCAGGGTATACCATACAGTAAGTTTCCTCATTCCATATTTACCAATAGCTTTTTTACAATTATACCCATTTATTTTTTTTGTTTCATTTAATAAATTCCATTCAACTTTATTAGTTGGTTCAAATGAAAACAAATTTTTAAATACTTTATCATAAACCTTTAGCTTGCCATTTCTTAATAATACTTCTTGAGGTATATTTACTCGTGGAACTTTTGAAAAATCAATACTAAGATTCCCTGAAGTAATATTGTTCATACTATTTTTTACAATGGCTTCTTTTAGTGAATCACTTTTTGCCTTTTGATCACTTTTAAAAAGAGAAACATTGTCCCCAATGAAAAGTGTCATTATTTCTTCTCTCTCACTCGATTTATTTGTTGAATCTTTGAGAAATTTAACATGATATTTACAAATCAAGTTAGAATAAAGAACAGTATTCTTGTCTTGTGAAAAAACAAAAATACTGTTCATTAAAATTATTATTGAAAATATTTTTAACATTAAAGCTTAAATTTTAACCACAAAAATATTCATCCAATAAGGCCATATTATCCATTAAGCACTGTTCTCCCCAACTTGTACAATAAGAGTCTTGAATAGGAAGTCCGCAAGATGTATGGTATGTAACGGTTCCACACCATTCAACTGCTTTTTGATCATTTTTTTCTTTAGCATTCAAAACGCTTTCTTTAGCACTTACAAGACCAGCAGCTCCAAAGGCTGCTAATAAAATTAATTTTTTCATCATTGTATAATTTTTTAAATTGTTTTTTGTGATTGCAATCTTATGACAAGTATACCAATTAATTTTTATTCACAATTATGGATGTCTGTATTTGCTAAAACTTTGTTATTGTGTAGAATACGAGCTAAGTAAAACAGAGATTTAGCTTCATAATATTCTTTAATTTGCTTTAAGCGCTTTTTCAATTGAGGAATAAATATTCCGAAATTAGTTCGGGAATAGATAAAAAAGCTCCTTTTTTAGAATTTAAAAATTATTTTGATACTCTGTTTTAGCATCAAACGAAACATATGTTTTTTCTGAGTAGAATCTCCCTAATAATTTCCCCGCATTTCCATTGACGAATTTAATAGGTAGTTTTTCTTGTTGATTTTCAGAAACGATTCCAATCTTATTTAAAATCATCATCATATAAATGGATTATAAAAATGAAGGAATAGCGAAGCCGGTCACTCCGGCAAACGTTTAGCCCGGTTTTTTCCTTACTATTACCTTTAAAAAAATGCCGGTAGATTACTTACCGGCATTTTTTGTTGTATTTTCAAGCTCTTCTTCAAACATTCCTTTCCATTTTGAAAGCGTTGTTCTGCTTATTTTATATTTTCGTGACATATAGCTCGTAGAATGACCATGTTTTTTTTGATACTGAAGCAGTTTTAACATAGTCTGCCTGTCATAGGTTTTGAGCTTTTGATTTTCTCTGGATTGCTTGAACAGTTTTTCATTGAACTTAAGAACATCTTCACTCGTATGAAGCTTTTCAAGAAGGTCTTTAACTTTTGGATCTTTAAGCTTTTCGGGATATTCCATCCTCAGCATATCCTGGTAAATTTTTTTGTAATTAGGGCGCATTTTTATCTGTTTATCCGTTTGCGTTATCACTCTTCTGAAGCCATCTGTGGAGAGTGCTTTTCGGAATAGAATATTCTTTAATGACTTCACTTTGAGTCATTTCACCGGAAAGAATTCTTTTCATAATAAAATCTTTGATTTCCTGTGTATAAATATTTTTTCTGAAATAAGGTGTTTTTTCGGACTTCTGTTGGTTTTTGTTAACGGCCGATGGAGGTGCATATAAAATCAAATGTGAACTGTAAAGTCTGAAAAAATCATATTCCAGCAATTTGCTCCATCTTAAAAGAAGATCCGTATCCATTGATCTGCTGTCATACATCATTTCGACAGCCTCTTCATCTTTACTTAAAAATTTACATATCCTCTCTACTGTAATTTCATTTTCATCAACTCTTTCTTTAATAAATTTCTCAATATGGATTTCTTTATATAACATTTTTACTAAATATTGTTCTTTTGTTTAAACTTATATATAAAAAAACGAGAATAGGTGATATATATTATCTTACTTGGTAGGAAATAATTCACAGAAATTTGAAATTGATAAAGAATAGAAATTATGATTAAGAATATTAAAATAGTTTTCATAAGACGATTTATCTTATAAAATAGATTTGAATTTTGCCAAATATCTTAAAAACAGGTGGGTAGGGATCACCTTAATGTACTTGGATTATATTCTTTATTTTCAATGGTTTTCTCTTCTTCTCTTTCAAACTTCTTTTCCTGCCATTTGTGTGAAATAATATATAACCTATTAAGGTTTTATACAATTCTAAGAGTTGAAGCTGTGGATAGGTTGATAAACAGCTTTTTACTCGTTGAATTTTTAATTAGTACCAAATAATTGCTTATTCGCTTTCAAATGTAGACAAAAATAAGAAGTAAAAACAATCATAAATATAAAAATTACACCTTATGTATTTATTTTAATTAAAATTAACATATTATAAGAACTGATGTGTGAATTATTCAAATTAACAGACTTGTTCATGGGAAAATCATAAAAAGAAAAAATTGTATACCATCGTGACAGTCCATACCTTTGTCAATGAATGAAAAATACTATAAGCTTATTCGACTTTTCGAAAAAAATCAATTATAAAAATGAACTGCTGGCTGGCTTTACGGTAGCGATGACAATGATTCCCGAATCTCTTTCATTTGCTATTCTGGCCGGTCTTTCTCCGCTTACCGGTCTTTATGCAGCTTTTATGATGGGACTTGTAACAGCTGTTTTGGGAGGCCGTCCGGGAATGGTTTCTGGTGGAGCAGGAGCAACCATCGTTGTGTTGATCGCTCTTATACAATCTCATGGGATAGAATATCTTTTTGCCACTGTAACACTTGCCGGAATTCTTCAGATGATGGTAGGTATTTTTAAACTGGGGAAATTTGTAAGACTGATTCCGCAACCCGTTATGTACGGATTTCTGAACGGATTGGCTATTATTATTTTCATGGCCCAGGTAGAGCAGTTCAAAATAACAGATAGTAGTGGTGTGGTAAATTGGCTGCAGGGAATGCCTTTGTACATCATGGCCGGCTTAACGGCTCTTACAATTGCCATAGTTTATTTTTTTCCAAAAATCACAAAAGTTGTTCCTGCCTCTCTTGTGGCCATTATCATTGTCTTTGTAGTAGTTCTTGGATTTAATATTCCAACAAAAACAGTGGTAGATATTGCTCATATCAGTGGAAATCTTCCTAGTTTCCATATTCCACAGATTCCTTTTTCTCTGGAAACGTTACAGATTATTTTTCCGTATGCCTTAATTATGGCTGGAGTAGGTCTTATTGAGTCTCTTCTGACATTATCTATGGTGGATGAAATTACGAATACGAAAGGAAGTGCCAATAAAGAATCCGTAGCTCAGGGGTTGGCTAATATTACCAATGGTTTCTTTGGCGGAATGGGAGGTTGTGCAATGGTAGCACAAACACTGGTGAATCTCAACGCTGGTTCCAGAGCCAGATTATCTGGGATAATAGCATCATTGTTAATTTTAATAATAATTCTGTGTGGAGCACCTGTCATAGAGAAAATTCCTATGGCGGCTCTGGTAGGAGTGATGATGATGGTGGCGATCAGTACCTTCCAGTGGGTATCCATCAGGATTGTGAATAAAATGCCGAAATCCGATATTTTTGTTGGAGTAACTGTAGCTCTGATCACTGTCGTTTTACATAATCTGGCTTTGGCGGTTTTGATTGGAGTGATCATTTCGGCATTGGTTTTTGCCTGGGATAATGCTAAAAGAATCAGAGCAAGAAAACATGTGGATGAAAATGGGGTGAAGTGCTACGAAATATATGGACCTTTGTTTTTTGGTTCAGTAACAGCATTTACAGATAAATTTGATCCTATGAATGATCCCGATCAGGTGGTTGTTGATTTTAAAGAAAGCCGTATTGTAGATATGAGTGCCATAGATGCTCTGGACAAATTATCCAAACGCTATAAGCTATATCATAAAACCTTGCACCTGCGTCATCTCAGCGAGGACTGCAGGAAAATACTTAAAAATGCAGAAGCTGTAGTGGAAATTGACATTCAGGAAGACCCTACGTATAAGGTGATGCCGGAAAAATAGAATGGTTAATAATTAAAAGAACTGTAAGATGATTCCTACAGCTCTTAATTGTATTTAATTAAAAATCTTATTTTTTTATAAATTTAAGTTTTTTAACACCTTCAATTTCTATAAGATATTCTCCTTTCAGAAGGCTGGAAATAGTAATAGTTTTTTCATCAGAAATATTTCCTTGTAAAACCATTCTTCCGTTCATATCAGTAATTTTATATGTTTTTGTACTTTTTAGTGGTAAGTTGATTTTGATAAAATCGCTTGCAGGATTGGGAGCAATATTACCAGTTGTTACAGTTTGAACTTCATTTGTGGATAAAGTACCAGTATATAGCTGGGTGATTTCAGCGGGAGTAAGAACTCTGCTCCAGATTCCAACATCATCTATGCTTCCATTAATATATCCTGATGAACTAATCCCCTTACCTATAAATAAAGGTAAAGCAGCGCTTAAAGTACCGGTGTAGGTATTGGAAGTTGTGCCAACGGAAATACCATTTTTATAAAGCTGCATGCTTTGATTATTGTAAACTACTACGTAATGCTCCCATCCTGTAGAATAGACCGGACCATTCAGCCATGTCCATGCCTGGCCTTGTTTATTAGTTCCATATATAGCTTTTGTAGTATCATATTGCAGTAGCCAGATAAAGTTATTATTAGTACTGGAACCACTCATCATAGCAATTCCTGAAGTGTTATCTGTTTTTTTTATCCACATTGAAATTGAATATGAGCCGCTTTGTGAAAAGTTGTAAGATAGTGAGCTTTTGGTCAGGTAATTACTGGTTCCGTTGAATGAATATGCTGCATTGGCATTTCCGTTTCTGTCGGCGGTTAGAGTGGCTCCATTAACAGTAAGATTGTTGTTGTTTCCACTTGTGTCATTTGCATTTCCTTTAAATTCCCACCATGCCACTAGTCCTGAAGTAGGAATGTAATTGGGAGTTTGTGCAAGAGTAAATACTGAAAACAGTAAAGAAGGTAATAGAATTGTCTTTTTCATGTGTTGTGTTTTATTGGATAAAATTAACAAATAAATTATAATTAAAAGTTAAAATATGTTAAATATTATGTTTTATGATGATTGAATTTAATATTTTGTATTTTTAATTTAATTTTTATTAAATATTGTTATGTTGTGTGTAATTCATTTCATTTAAATTAAAGTATTTATTAATTTTTTTTTCGACGGATTGAAATATTAAAGTTCAGATGTTGTAAACGTTCAAATCGAGGTAATAAATCATAAAATATCTTAAAACAGATAACGAACGTAATGCTTTTATGATAAATATTTTATCTTTGGGAAGAATAGTATTGTAAACACTTTTTGATGATTAAAAAATTTTAAATCTTTTTCAAGAAGCTAAATAAAAACTTTTAACTTAAAACCTATTGAAAACAGATATCGACATCCATAACCACTGTCATTTTTCCTTTGACCTGTGGCTCACTTTAATCAAATCTCATCCTGAATTTAAAGCAAAAAGAGTTGAGCTGTTCTCCTCATTTTTCAACGTAGATAAACCTATGGAAGAGGTTGCGAAAACCGTAAAATATTATGATGATCTTTGCAATACCATCAATGAGGTGACAGGAGGGAATATCGATACTTTTGAAATTTATCTGATGATTTTGGGTGCTTTGGATGTGGATGTAAAGCTTTTGAATAAGGAAAAGCTCAATGAGTTTTACAACAAAAGTGAAGAATTGTTTCTGGAATATAAACCAGTTGTAATTTTTGAGAATATTCATGATTTTTTTGAGGATATCAAAAATCAGGGGAAGACCATTAATATTCTGAGCAACACCGGATTTATCAAAGGGAAAACAATGAGGAAATTCCTGATTCATGAAAACCTGGATCAGTACATAGATTTCCATATTTATTCTGATGAAATCAACTGTTCCAAACCTAATCCGCTTATTTTTCAGGAAGTGAAGAATAAGATCAAAGATCAGGATTTGCCAATGCACCAGATTTTGCATATTGGAGACAATCCGGTAGCAGATTATCAGGGAGCAAAAGACTTCGGTTTCAGTGCCCATTTACTTAAACACTAAAAATAAACATGAATACAAGATACAGCTTACACCACATTCATTCGGCAGATGAGTTTACTTTCTCACCTGCGGAATACAGCTATTTCAAATATGGCGATAAGTCGTATGCTGAAAAATTTGCAAGAGAATTATTCGACGGATTTATTTCCGAAAATGAAGAGCTTTTAAATACAGATACAGAAATCGTGGTGCTTCCAAGCCCTTATATGGCGATTCCTACGGCATCCAACTTTTTATGTTTCTACTTTAAAAAACACCTGGATTTTTATCTGTTTCAGAAAGGAAAGAAGTCAAGTATTTTATCTAAAATCAACAGAAACCATACTTACATCACAGATTATGGGAATCTTAATTTTGAAGACCGCAAAAATCTGATCGCCAATGATACTTATTATATTGATAAGGATTTTTTGAGAGGAAAACTTTGTATTTTTATAGACGATATAAAAATCACGGGAAGTCATGAATATACAGTCAACAGAATCCTGAATGAATATAACGTGGAGGCTGACTTTATGTTCCTGTATTATGCAGAACTGATGAATTTTGACCTCGACCCGAAAATTGAAAACTTTTTTAATTACTATGCCGTGAAAAATGTAAAACATGTTGCAGAAGTGATGAATAAAGAAAGTTTTCAGTTCAATACAAGGATTGTAAAATATATTTTAGGCCTGGATTCAAGTAATTTTGATTATCTTACGTCTAAAGTAAAAAAGGAACAGATGGACCTGCTTTTGGAGCTGGCAATCAGTAACAATTATCATTTAATAAAAGAATACGAAAATAACATCAATACTTTAACACAAACGGAATTATATTATGGCTATTAACTTACAAAAAGGACAAAGAGAAAACATTAACGCACCTAAATTTACTGTAGGTTTAGGATGGGATATCAATAATACTTCTACAGGAACGGCTTTCGACCTTGATGCTTCTTTATTTTTGCTTGGGGACGACAAAAAATTAGTTTCAGATAATCACTTTATTTTTTATAACAACCTTGAGTCTCCGGACAAATCTGTCATCCACACTGGAGATAATCTTACGGGAGAAGGTGCGGGAGATGATGAGCAGATCAAAATTGATCTTACAAAAATTGATGATTCTATCAAAGAAATTACAGTAGTGGTAACGATTCACGAGGCTGATTCAAGAAAACAAAACTTTGGACAGGTAAGAAATTCTTTCATCAGAATTTTCAATACAGATACGAATGAAGAGATCTTAAAATATGAATTAGACGAAGATTTCTCAATCGAAACCGCTGTAGAATTCGGAAGAATCTACAACAGAAACGGAGAATGGAAATTTGAGGCTGTAGGCGCTGGACAGAGAGACGGCCTTGAGAAATTTGTATCAATTTATCAGAAGTAATCATGGACAATCAGGAAAATCAACCCATAGATCCACTAGGATCAATAGAACCTCTTAAAACCTTTGAACCAACTCCAATGGTTCCTCCAACTCCGGCTCAGCCTGTTCAGAATGCAGCACCGGCGGTTCTTGTGGATAGAGAAGGAAATGTAAACCTGACTCAGTTGCAGTCAGAAGAACGTCAGAAATATGAAGTTCTTGCGAACTCTATTGATGAAGCGAACCCAGGTTCCATCGTGAATTTCGGAGCAGAACTTCAGAAAACTTTAACTAATCAGAGTGACAGCTTCTTAGGAAATGTAAGAAGATCAAACTCTGGAGAAGTAGGAGGGCTTATCAATGATCTTTTGGTAGAGCTTAACTATGTAGATGTAGAAGAGCTTAATGGAAATAAAGTAAAAAGCTTCCTGAGCAAATTGCCATTCATGAAGAAGGTAATGACTCAGGTAGAAAACTTATTTGCAAAATATGACAAGATCATCAATAACATTGAGCAGATCTCGTATAAAGTAAATGCAGGAATCATCACTTCTACAAAAGATAATGCTGTACTTCAGACTATTTTTGAGAGCAATGTGAATTCTATCAAACAGATAGAAGATCTTGTAATTGCAGGAAATATAAGAATGGAAAGAGCTGCAGTAGAGCTTGCTCAAATGGAAACTGCTCCTCAGAATTTTCAGGATTATCAGATTGCAGATAAGAGAGATTTCATTGCAAGGCTAGACAGAAGAATGGCAGATCTGAAAGTGGTACGTGTGATCATGATGCAGTCGCTTCCGCAGATCAGACTCGTACAGAACAACAACGTTTCTATTGCTGAAAAAGCACAGACGATTCTTACCACTACACTTCCTGTATGGAAAAACCAGCTTTCATTGGCTGTAGCAATGTACAGACAACAGCAGAATATTGAAATCCAGCAGAAAGTATCTTCCACTACAGAAGAGATATTAAGAAAGAATGCAGAACGCCTTGGACAGAATTCTGTGAATGTTGCCAGAGCAAACGAGCAGACTATCGTATCTGTGGAAACATTAAGAGAAACAACGTCAATGTTGATCAATACATTGAATGAAGTGAAACAAATCCAGAAACAGGGAGCAGATAACAGAAGAAAACTGGATCAGGATCTTCAGACATTGGAACATGAACTTAAAGCAAATGTCAGAGGTTAATTTATAGGATACTAAGGTGGGGGATGATGCAGCAACCATATTGTCGCAAAGCAAAAGAAGATTAACAAAGCTTAAGCTTCTCGCTAATTTTTTTGAACATATTGATATTATATCTATTTACATCAAAACGGATATTATTCACAATCTGTTCCAGGAAAATACGGCTTTAGATTACAATAAACTGGAACTTTTCCACCTGCAGTATACGGATAGCCTCATAGAGCTTCTGACTAAAATTAAAAAGCAGAAGGAAAATGATATGCTGGCAGTCATCAATGAAATTAACATCAACGGTAAATATATTTCAGGTTTTGAAGAAAGACAGTCAGACAACTTTCAGACTGACAGGAAAATGTACAGCGGTGTATTTTCACAACATCTGAAAACGCTGTACAAAGATCTTACAGAAGATAGTTTTACAGCTAATTGGGAGAATATACTGTACTTTCATAAAAAATATGCTCAGGAATTTTACAGAACGGATGCAGATGAAACGCTGCTGAAATCTGATTCTTTCCCGGCCTATCAGTATAAAGACTATTCCATTGAAAGAAAGCTGTTGGGAAGACTTAATATACAGGGATTTAAAGTCCGCTTTGTCTGCGGTTACCTTATCGGAACCCATGATTATGAGCTTTTTAAGATCTTTCAGTCTGATGATCATTTTATTTTCAGTGTAGACGAAAAGAAATTGTATCTTTTTGACAAAGAATTAGATAAGCTGGATACTTCTGAAAATCAATCGAATCAGAGTTCCATTATTGATCAGTTGAAAAGTAAAAATGAACAGCTGGAACACAGTATGAACGAAAGGAAACGTACGTTACCGGCAGAAGTAGAAGGTGTTTTGAAAGATTATATCAAAAACCTGGAAAATATGGACATTATGAGCAAAATATTTGACTTCGATGAAGAAACAAATATTCTGCGGGCAATGCTTAATTTGAATTTGAATAATAACTAGAACGAAATTTGAAAAGCAAAGAAGATTACCTTTTTTGCAAAAGATTAAATAATAACTAAACATAAAAAGATGGCTATCAACTTACAAAAAGGTCAGAGAATAAACCTTAAAAAAGAAAATGGAGCTGAACTTTCCCAGGCTTGTGTAGGAATCAACTGGGGAGCAATTGAAAAGAAAGGATTTTTTGGAACTAAAAAAGAAGCAGTAGACTTAGATGGAAGCTGTATTTTATATGATTCAAACAAAAACGTTACAGAAGTAATCTATTTCGGAAACCTTAAATCAAGAAACGGATCTGTAAGACACAGCGGAGATGACCTTACCGGTGACGTAAACGGAGATGACGGATTGGATAACGAAGTAATCACAGTAGACTTCAGTCAGCTTGAACCGAATGTGGAGCATGTAGCAATGGTTTTGAACAGCTATAGAGGTCAGGATTTTGGAACTATTCCTTTTGCTTCTATCCGTATTTATGAAGGATCACCTACCAATGTGAGAGAAGTTTTTGCAAAGTATGATATTGCGAATGATGCTTCTTTCAGTGGACACGTTGCCATGGTAATGGGGGTTTTCTATAAGAGAAACGGAGAATGGAAATTCAATGCTATCGGAGATCCTACAGCAGATAAAAAGCTGGAGCAGACAATCCAGACGGTACAGATGAATTACCTATAATTAATTGACAATCAAAAGATAAATAAAATAGCAATATTTGTACTCTGTGCATCTATTGCTTTTATCATATAATAACATAACTCAAGTGGAACATCAAAGTATTTTAGAACTACACCCTGGTCTGGTGTGGGGATTTGCAGTAACAGTTGTTATCATGCTGCTCCTGGACTTAGGGGTATTTAATAAAAAAAGTCATGAAGTCTCTTCCAAAGAAGCTACCATATGGTCTATCGTGTGGATTTCGCTTTCTATGGTTTTTTCAGGAGTGGTATATTGGGTATTCAATACCGATGGAAGTCCTGAAAGTCATGCTTTGGCAATAGAGAAATTTACCCAGTATCAAGCCGCCTATTGGATTGAAAAAGCTTTGTCTGTGGATAACTTATTTGTATTTATCCTTGTTTTCGGATTTTTTAAAGTTCCGAAATACCTTCATCACAAAGTGCTTTTCTGGGGGATTATCGGAGCCCTGATCTTCAGAGCGATCTTCATCTTTGCAGGAGTAGGATTAATTAATCTGACTTACCTTCCTGAAATGAATATCTTCGGAGAAGCAGTAAAAATCAACGTTGTAATGACCTTATTCGGATTATTCCTTGTGTATGCGGGGATCAAATCATGGGGTGATGGTGACGATGACGATGATGAAGATTACAGCAATACGGCAGGAGCAAGATTAATCAAGAGTTTCTGGAAAGTTTCAGACAATTATGATGGAGATAAATTCTTCACGATCCAGAACGGGATTAAAATGGCAACTCCTCTTTTAGTAGTAGTTGGGGTTATTGAATTTACGGACGTTCTTTTTGCGGTAGATTCCATTCCGGCAATCTTTGCGATTTCAAATGATCCGTTTATCCTTTATACATCTAATATCTTTGCAATTTTAGGATTAAGATCATTATACTTCCTGTTAGCGAACTTTATTCATATGTTCAGCAAACTTCCATACGGATTGGCGATTATCCTATCCTTCATTGGAGTTAAAATGCTTATTGCACCATGGATCCATATTCCGTCTCCGGTTTCATTGGGAATCGTAGGAGGAGTATTGGTAATCTCTGTTCTTTTATCTGTCATCTTCCCTGAAAAAGAAGAAGAGAAGAAGGAAGAATTGGACGAAAAATAATCACTTTTAAAATAAATTGAAAGCCTCTGGAATTTATTTCTGGAGGCTTTTTTGTTTATGTTTTTTTGTTGGAAAAACGCAAGTTGTTCTCAAATTATATGTTTTTAAGACGCAAGGATTTTATCTCTGATAAAATGTATTATGATTGTATGATATCTAGAAAATTGTAAGGCTGGATTCTTTCAGAATGACAAATACCACGCTTAGTTTATCCATACCGTTTGTCATTCCGGTAGGAATCTCTGTATAGAATGGTTGAAAACGCAAAGACGCAAAGAGGGTAAGTATTGTGCTTTTTTAAGGCGTGAGAACATTTCGACTTCGCTCAATGTGAGATTTTAAGCAACGTTGAATTTTAAGATGTAAACCTTATAGGTTTCAAAAACCTATAAGGTTTGAGATAAAGAGAATCAGATTATCAAAATATTTTCCTCAAGGATACCTACTAATTATTTGCATAATTCAGAACCATATTATTAGCGATATTCAATTTTATCGGAGATAAAATCCTTGCGTCCTTACTATGCTTTACCAATTAAAAATTTAGCGCCTTTGCGCTTTCCAAAATTCTCAAAAAAATATTCTCAAAAATAAAACAGACAGACTGGTCTGTTCTTTGTTTTTTTTCATACCTTTGTTTTATAAAAGAAAAGCAATGAAGTCTCCAAAAGAAAGAATCATAGAAACTACATTTCAATTGTTTGCCAGACAGGGTTATAACTCAACCGGAATTAACCAGATTATTTCTGAAGCAGAAGTAGCCAGAGCCAGCTTCTATCAATATTTTAAATCCAAAGAAGATCTGTGTGTAGAATTTCTGAACGTAAGACATGAATATTGGTTTGGTGAACTCAATACCTTTTTAGCCAAAGAAAAAGATTCAAAATCTAAGATCATCAACGCTTTCGATTTCTTGGTTTATATGAACGGTAAGGAAAATTTCAGAGGATGTAGTTTTTTGAATATTTTATCTGAGATACCAATGGATAATACTAAAATTCTGAGTGTCATTCAGTCTCATAAAGCCGATCTCAGAAACTTCTTTTCAGAATTGCTGAATGATGAAGAACTTTCCGATCATATTTACATGCTTTTTGAAAGCAGCATCATAGAAAGCCAGCTTTTCAAATCCAATGAATTAATTGAAAAATCAAAAAAGATAGTCACCAATTTAATGCAATAAATTATGGAACAGAAACATCCGCTTCCGCCTTTTACTCTTGAAACGGCACTGGAAAAAATTCAACTGGCAGAAGATGCCTGGAACAGTCAGGACCCTGAAAAGGTTTCCAAAGCATATACCATCGATAGCGAATGGAGAAACAGAGATACCTTTGTGAATGGGAGAGAAGAGATTGTAGTATTTCTTCAGAAGAAATGGGAAAGAGAACTTGATTATAAGCTTAAAAAGGAATATTGGTCCCATACAGATAATCGTATTGCCGTTCGTTTTGAATATGAATATCAGACGAAGGATGGAAACTGGTTCAGGGCATACGGAAACGAAAACTGGGAGTTTGATGAGAACGGACTGATGGCGAAAAGATATGCAAGTATCAATGATCTGGCTATCAGGGAAGAAGACCGAAAGTTTAGATAAAATGTAAAGACTGTTATGAGAACAGTCTTTTTTGTTTTTAAAGGCTTTTTAAAAGAAACTGAAACATGAAGTCAATAAATTATAATTCATAACTCATAATTCATCATTATCCTACCCGTTTTTCCCATGCAGCAACTTATTAATTTTCCTTCTCGTCTGCACGGAAATTTTATAAGCTTCATCGCGCAGCTTTTGTATTTTTCCTACAGGCTGAAAAAATATTTTACTCTCAAAAGGATTGAATGAAAGAAGTTCAGTCGTACAATTATGTGAATCCAGGAATGAATTTTTATTGATTCTGACTTCGCCGATTTTAATAAAAGGAGCATTTTTCCATTCAACATTCAACCTGTTGATGGGTTGGTCTTTCAAATCATTACAAATCTGTATTAAAACATCTGCTGCAAAATCATTCGTTTGCAGATAATTTTTTAAAGAATCTTTGACCTTTTGTTTTCTTCCAAAATTTTTATCCACAGATTGAGGACATAGTTTTATTTTGATCATCTGGTCTCCCAAACGGTAGGCTCCTACAGAATAATAATCAAACGACAGTATAAAATCATTTCTCTTACCAATAAGTTTTATAATATTGCGGAGCATATCGCCAGTGAATAAAGAAGGAATCATTTTAACCATCTGAATACACATAGGGAATACTTTTCTCCATTGCTTCATATAAAGCTGGTTAATTGCTGTAAACAACTTCAAAAACGTAGAAAGAGATTGAATAGGAAACAAAGGAAAATTAACCAACGGATAATTGGCAAGCAATACTCCGTTTTCATCCTTGATCTGCACGGCAAAGCCATAAGCCGGAATATCTTTTTTTGAATTTTTGATTTTCAGCTGAGCATTAGAGAAACGTATGGTAAGGTCGAACTTTTCCTTATCGAAAAAAGGTTGCAGTGATTCCGGAATATCGGGTTCTATCCAGAATATACCCTTTGCTACTGCATACGTTTTAGCATGAGCATTCCTGGTCGCATAATTGACATCACTGATGGAAGAGGATTGTTCAACAAAATCCGCTATTGTTTTTTTATTGAGTTCCAGAAGCTTTTTTTCCTCCTCATTCAGTTCATCAAACTTCTTATTATATTTTAATGGATTTGGCATTTAGTTTTTAAAATTCAATTATAACGCCAAGTTTTGAAATCTGTGTTAAGCAAGTATTACAATTGTTTGAACTTTGTGGAAAAGATGTTTGAAAATAAGGAAATGTAAGATAATATGATTAATGAATATTAAAAAATAACCTGTTTAACTTGTTGATTAATAGTGTTTATTTATTTTTAATGAGAATGAATTAAAGACATGTTGTTTGAGAGAAAAATACTTCAGGCTTTTAAACTTCCCTCATCGTGCTCCCATCTTCCAAACCCAAAAAGCCTTATCTTTGTAAAAAATTATAATATGGGAGTAGCAGATATGTTATTTAAACGTAAAAAAGAATTAGCAGAAAAGAACCTGAAAGATGGTAAAGAATATATGGAAGAGTATGGTAAAAGAGAAAGCGTTGTGCAGTTACCAAGCGGCTTGCAATATGAAATCATTACAGAAGGTGACGGTGCAAAACCAGGTCCTAAATCTACTGTAAAGTGCCACTACCACGGAACTACTATTTCCGGGAAAGTATTTGACAGCTCTGTGAAAAGAGGTACACCTGCATCTTTCCCTTTGAACAGAGTGATTTCCGGATGGACGGAAGCTCTTCAGTTGATGTCTGTTGGTAGCAAATGGAGACTGATCATTCCTCCACACTTAGCATATGGAGATCAGGAGATCAGCAAAGAAATCGGACCAAACAGTACCCTTGTTTTCGAGGTTGAATTACTGGATATTAAATAATCCTTCTTAAAAATAGATTAAAAATTTACCTGATTTCAGGTAAATTTTTTTATTTGTACTATATTCGTATTGATGAATTGTAGTATGAAGAAGAAAAAGGGGATGATTTTACAATACGTCCGGGCAACACAAAATATGACTGTATGAAAAAACTTTTTTACCTTTTGATTGTTTTCGGGCTTCTTACTTCCTGTGTTTCCAGGAAGAATCAGGCTATTCAGCAGAATATTCTCACGCTGAAAGACAGCTATTGTAAAGCGCCGTTCAAATATAACTACAGCAATAAACTTCCGTCCTATAATTCTGACTCTATCTTAGCAGCCAATAAAGAATTAAAAGAGATCTTTTCTGATCAGAGTATTCTCATCTTAAACGCACTGGATAATTTAGATGAGGTTCATGAAATTATTGATCTTAAAAAAGATTCATCCCTTGCTTCTCAGGTTAAAGTTTTACAGCTGAAGACAAAAATAAACAGTAAAATAACGATTGCCCTTACAGAATTGGATGCTGTAGCTGCAGAATTTGACTGTGAAGGGGAAAGAGTAGCACAGATTGGAAATTATGTAGACAATCTCAACTCGTCAAGAAACAACAAGCTTATCTTATATTCAATCATTGCAGGAGCTGCAGCCTCCATCGCAGGAGGAATTGTACATGATGAAGGCTGGAGTAATGCCATTGATATAGGAGGAGGGGTTCTGGGAGCAGGTTTCGGACTGGCAACCCTTAATCCAAAAGGAAAAAAGGTAGAGTTTATTCACCAGAGAAACCTTTTGAGAGATATCTGGAGAGAAAAACTGGAATCACCCAATTTTCCTCCTTTTATCTGGTATATGTACACAGAGAAAAAGTTTTCCAACAGAGAAGAACATTCCATTATCGGAAACATGAAACTGAGATGGCTTCACTATCAGTTTGATGATAATAAAGAAGTAGCAGATAAGTCTGTGATTTTCAGTGATGGAGGGCTTTACAGAGCAGATGATCTCCACAACCGTGCAGCCATGCTGAATCAGATGCAGTCGGCCACCCGTACCATCAATCAAAACATCAATTATCTGTTGCTTGATCTGGATAAATTAATTCTTTAAGAAAAATTTAACTGTAATAAATTTTGTTACATTTAAAAAATGTATATCTTTGCAACGTAATTACAATGAACAATACAAGATTTGCTACGGCAGTACATATAATGACACTATTGACAAAAAGCCCTCAGGAGTGGCTCACTTCTGACTGGATGGCCGGTAGTATCAATGTGAATCCGGTGATTATCCGAAAGGAGATCAGCGTATTGAGAGAAGCAGGTCTGATTATCAGCAGACAGGGAAAAGAAGGAGGAAGTCAGCTTGCAAAGAGTGCTGAAATGATCACTATTTCCGAGATCTATAAAGCAGTTAAAAATACAGAAGTATTAGGCAAAAAAAATCAGAATCCCAATCCCGCATGCAGTGTTGGAAGGGAGATTAACAATCATTTAAATACATTATTTGAAGAAACAGATCAATTGGTAGTAAAATTTTTAGGAGACAAGTCATTACAGGAATTCACTGACCAGTTCGAATAAAAAAATTTGATCTTAAATGTAACAAAATTTATTACAATTTAATTAAAATAAAATATTATGAAAAAAGTAGCAGTAATCGGTGCAACAGGATTTGTAGGAGCACATGTAGTATCAGAATTAAAAGATAGAGGATACGCGGTAGAAGCATTGGTAAGAGATGCATCAAAAGTAAAAACACAGGAGAATGTGACAGCAAAAAGTGTTGATGTAAACAATGTAAATGAGCTGGCTGAAGCATTGAAAGGAAGTGATGCTGTAATCAGTACATTCAATGCAGGATGGACGAATCCTAATCTTTACAACGATTTTTTAAATGGTTCTGAAAACATTGAAAAAGCCGTAGAGCAGTCAGGGGTAAAAAGATTAATCGTAGTAGGTGGAGCAGGAAGCCTTTACACTCCTGATAACACTCAAATCGTAGATAGCCCGGATTTCCCTGAAGCTTACAAACCTGGAGCAACAGCAGCAAGAGATTATTTAAACAAAATCAAAGAAAATAATACGTTGGATTGGACATTCTTCAGCCCTGCAGTAGAAATGAACCAGGCCAATGTAGGAGAAAGAACAGGAAAATACAGAACTTCATTGGAAACTCCGGTATTTGATGAAAACGGAAGAAGCCGTCTCTCTGTAGAAGATGTAGCTGTAGTTTTAGTAGACGAATTAGAACAGAACAATCACATCCGTGAACGTTTTACAGCAGCTTACTAATCGATAAAAGAACAGAAATGATACAAAAAAAATTATGGTCGTTATTAGCACTGTTGGGATTCATCTGCATATTTGCAGGGAATCTCAAAGTGAAAGTTTATAATCCTGGAACCAAAGCTATTTTTCCCATTACATCTACCATTATTTATGGAGATAAAGAGGCTATACTTGTAGATGCTCAGTTTCAGAAGCAATATGCAGAACAGCTGGTAAAAGAAATAAAAGCAACAGGAAAGAACCTGAAAACCGTTTTTATTTCTCACAGTGATCCGGATTTCTATTTTGGATTGGATGTGATCAAAAAAGCTTTTCCTAATGCTAAAATTATCTCAACGGCACAGACTGCTTACCTGATATCAGCTTCAAAAGATGATAAAATGGGAGTGTGGAAACCACAGTTGAAGGCAGATGCTCCATCGGAAATTATAGTTCCTGAAGCAGTTACTTCAATTCCTGATCTTGAAGGAAACAAAATTGAAATCAGACAAAATCCTGAAGATCCTGCCCATAGCTTTCTTTGGATTCCTTCCATCAAAACCGTTGCAGGCGGGATTTCAGTTTCTGTTGGCTCACATCTCTGGATGGCAGATACTCAGAATGTAAAAGCAATCGATCAATGGATAGCACAGATTGATGCTATGAAAGGTTTGAAACCGGAGAAAGTTATTCCTTCTCATTTTGGAGAACTTTCCACATCACCACAATCTCTTGATTTTGTGAAAAACTATCTGGAAAATTATAAACAGGCAGTTACTGAAAACAAAACTACATCTGCAATTGTAGATTTCATGGTAAAAAAATACCCTAATTTACCAGGAAAAGAAGAACTGGAAATGGGAGTAAAGGTTTATCTTAAAGAAATGGACTGGGATCTGAAATCTCCATATCCGGCAATCGGACATAAAGTGGAAGTGGACTTTGGAGAAGTAAAATTCGTTCTCGACTTTAAAGATAATAAAACCATGACATTCACAGGAACAGCCGGAAGTTCAAAAAACAGTACAGATACCGTAGAATATACTGCTGTAGAGGTAGCAAAGAATGTTTTTATGGTCTACTGGCATGAGCCGCACCTTGGTTTCAATGTAACCCATATTCAGGATTATAATAAAAATATCATCTATTCGAATATTGCTGGTCCGGACGGTACATTTACCCACCCGAAAGGAACGCTTACAATTTTGAAATAAAAAGACAGCTGCATTGGCAGCTGTTTTTTTTGTATCATAATAGTTAATAATAAAATATCACCAAAGCTCATCAAATCAGCTTGCTTATTCCAACTATGCCTCCTTAGCCTCAAAAGAAAGCAAATTAAAAACTTTGTGTTAAAATAGCCTCTCACAGATTTTCAGATTATGCAGATCTATGATCATGAAAATTATATTCGTGATATTAGTGAAACTATTCGTGTTCTTCGTGTTTAAAAAAGGCCTTTAAATGAACACTCTATTTTTTAAAACCAAAAAACTGCCTCTCATGAGACAGTTTTCTTTTTATAAATTCATAAACAATTTCGGGTTAATCGGAGTATTGTTTTTGTGTACTTCATAATGAAGATGAGGTCCTGTAGAACGCCCGGAATTTCCGGATTTTGCAATGACCTGACCTACTTTTACTTTATCATTTACTTTAGCAACAAGCTGGGATAAATGTCCATATAGCGTAGCCAGTCCGTTTCCATGCGAAACAATCACACAGTTTCCATAGCCTCCTTTTTGTCCGGAAAAAATGATTGTTCCGGCAGCAGCAGCTCTTACATCAGAGCCATAGGCAACAGCAATGTCCAGCCCTTTATGGAACTGCATCTGATCAGCTTCAGCAGGTGGATTGTTTTTTTCAGCCACAGCAGTTTTAGTTGATGGAGCTCCGGAAGCAGCTTTTGTTGTCGTTGCAGGAGCAGAAGTTGCAGCTACAGGAGCCGCTTTTGGGGTAACCATAACTTTTACTTCTCTTTTATTTCCATAGCTGTCCGTAAGTTCAATGACTTTTTCCACAGGTTCAGCTTTTACTTCAGGCTTGGCAGCTGCCACTACTGTTGGTTTTGCCTCTGTAGCTGCACTTGATCTTACCGAAGCAAAAACAGTTTTGAATGGAATAGGATTTTTTCTTATCCCGAAATTAGAGGAAATATAACCATCAGTAGGCATTCCTAATGGAACCTGCATCAGTTTTTTCTGAAGATCCATTAAATACTGGCTGTATCGGTTGGCCTGTTTGGAAAGATAAATAGAATTGGAGATACTGTCCTGGTTGAGCATCATTAGTTTTTCATTAGTGATGTCTTTGGACTTCAGGAAGGAGTTGAGTTGAGCAACGGTCTGATCGACAAGAGTAAGATCAGTTTTCATTTTTAAATAATCTACACTGTCTTTTTCAGTGTTTATTTTTACAAGGTTTACTTCGTAGGTTTTGTCATCTCTTTCAGAAAAGAGCTTCGCAATGAATACACCTTGTGCAAAAACTACTAGTAAAAGTCCTCCCAGGAGAATGTTTACGTTCTTCTTGCTGTTTAGAAATTTTTTCATATTTCTTCTCTTAGTAAGTTAAAACGGTTTTGAAGCTGCAAATTTAATTAAAAATAAGCTTTGTGAGTTATTTTTAATTAAAATTCAGTTTTTTCTGTATTTAACGGCTAATTAGCTATTTAATTGTGTCGTAGTGTTAATTTTTTCAGAAAATGGCTTTTATCATAGTTTCAAAGCCTGCGTTACGTCTTTGTTTTAATATCTTTGCAGTTCACATTCCAATTATGGCTAAAAAGAAAATTATTTCAGAATCTTCGAATCCAAAAAAGAATAAAAAGGATATTTCTGTAGGAGTTGTAGGAAGCGGAAGTTTTGCAACCGCTATCGTAAAAATGCTTGTTGAAAACTGCAAAGTAGTACACTGGTGTGTAAGAAGTGAATTTGTAAAAGGAGCTATCGAGCTTCGTGGACATAACCCAACTTATCTTACGGCCGCTCATTTTAATCTTAAAAGTTTAAAACTGACAACAGATATTAACGAACTGGTTACTGCCTGTGATGTTATTGTTCTGGCGACACCGTCCATCTACCTGTCTGATACGTTGGATAAAATGACCTGTGAATATTCAGATAAAATCTTTATTTCAGCAATTAAAGGAATTATTCCTAAAGTAAATGATGTAGTAGCGCATTATCTGCGTGATGAATTTAAAATTGGTTTCAGAAACCAGGCCGTTATTGCAGGACCTTGTCATGCCGAAGAGGTAGCTATGGAAAGACTTTCTTATCTTACTATTGCGACTGTAGAAGATGAGACTGCTGAAAAACTTGAAGGAATCTTCAGTTCAGATTTCATCAAAGTTCATACAAGCAAAGATATTTTAGGAAATGAATACAGTGCTATTCTTAAGAACATTTTTGCCATCGGAGCAGGAATAGCAAGTGGATTGGGCTATGGTGATAACTTTACTGCAGTATTTGTTTCCAATGCGATCCGTGAAATGGAAACATTCCTGGAAGCGATCTATGAAGCACCAAGAGATGTGAATGAAAGTGCCTATCTGGGTGACCTTTTGGTAACGGCATATTCCCTTTTCTCAAGAAACAGAAACCTTGGAAACCTTATTGGGAAAGGATATACAGTGAAATCGGCTATTCAGTCTATGAACATGGTCGCAGAAGGATATTACGCTGCAGATTCTATTTATAAGACAGCGAAACAGAAAAACCTTAAACTCCCGATTATCGATACCGTATATGCTATTTTGTATGAAGGGAAAAATGCTGAAAAGCAGTTTAAAAAACTGACTGCAAAATTGAATTAAAAAAACAGGACTTTAAAAATTAAAGTCCTGTTAAACATAAATAATGAAACTTAAGCATTTTTCATGCTTAAGTTTTTTTTATAGACTCATCTTGGTAATGACAAGTGATAATGATGATCTTACATTAAGATTACTGGCGGTAAAACCGTTTCCTGTATCAAATTCAAACTTTTGACGGATCGTTGTTGGAGCTGCCAATGTTAAAAAGTAACTTCCCTGGAAAAATGTAAAAGAGCTTGATAGCTGGCACATTCTGTTGGTTTCTGTAATCGTTGCACTGGTAGCAGAGTTAATCAGATAAGAACGGGTACAGGTGAAATTCTGGGAAAGATATTGTGTGTTAGCTGTCCCGTTATTATTATTCGCATTGCTGGAATCCACAGAATACCGTACAATATAAGTTCCGGCCGGCAGGGTAATCGTTGAATTATCCGCTCCTAGTGAAGCTCCTGTAATTTTATTTGAAGTTACCGTAAAACTTCCTAATGTATTATTCGTACTTCCGGTAGGAATAAGTACTCCGGAACTGATAAGCAAAGACATGATCTGAGGTTCAGCACCGGAAACGACAATACGCTGCCATTGATTTCTTACCCAAACATAATATCCTTTCGGAAAAGTAGATACTCCTCCGCTATTGTAGATAACAAGCCCGTCTGCAGGATTCGCAATGGGAGTGGAGGTACTGTTCAGAACTAGCAGATCATATTGAGGAAAAAGAACCCCTTTATTGGAAGAACTAATGTCCAGAACACTGCTCGAATTGGGCGCGTTTGTATTAATACCAACTTGTGCATTTGAGAAAATGCTTAACAGTATCATACAGATTATGTAAATAGATGTTTTCATTGTGCAATTGATTATTGATTAAGCGCTGATCTTTGAATATCAACTTTAGCATTCGTGATGATGATTTCTCCGTTATTAGGAGTTGTTCCTCCGGATCCGTTCTGGTAAGTTCCACCGGCATCATGAGCAACAGCAGGAACTAAAAGAATAGGAGCTGCTGAAGTAGTCACAAAAGAGAAACTCATATTCAGCGTATGGGTCTTATTACTCGCAATGGATTGTGCATTGATACTGATTGTTTTACCATATTGATTTCCGCTGGACGGATCAATAAGTTTTACAAGGTATTGATGCAGATGAACAGAAGTTCCTCCGATTCCGGCAGTAGTACTTTCAAGAGCTGTTCTGATGTTCAGGCAAACATTCACCAGATAACCGCTGTTTCCGGGAAGAGTAATTACTCCTGTAGAAGTGTTGTATAACGCTCCGATATCATTGGATACAACAGTAAATGCAGCATCGTTGAAATTTTTGTAGGTACCGTTGGCAAGACCTCCAAGTATCGAATAATCAGAGGTGCGTTGAAGCATCATATAACTTACCAGATTATACGTGTCAGAAAGCTGAGTCCACATATTGTTTTTCCAGATATAAAGACCGGGACTGATGGAGTTCCCTTTATTGTAAACAACCAGTCCTTCTGCCGGATTATTTACCGGAGAGGTATTACTCAAAACATCTACAATATCCACTCTCGGAAGAAGTACTCCTTTATTGGTGGTCTGTGAAACTTCCAGCACAGCTGAGCTGTTTACTGAAGTCTTCCCAATAGCAACCTGTGCATATATGGTATGAGCTATAATCAATAATAGCAGGATATAACTTTTTTTCATATGTTGATTGTTTTTTATAGCTGAGATATTTTAATATAAGATCCGGTAGGAATTACATTCACAAGATCGTAGAATGTACTGTTCTGCATTCTTCCAAGATTTAATCTTAATCCTCCTATAATATTGGCGTTCGCATTAGCAGGAACGGTGTAATAATAGGACCAGGTGGCAAGATGGTTGGTGTTGACTTTAGAAACAATAGGAACCTCTTTCCTTGTAGCGCCTCCTCCCGTAAAAGTGTTCGTCGTATTGTTATAGGTATCGTTGATGAAATCTATAAAATATCCCATCAGATAATAAGTACTCCCGGAAAGTGGAGCAGTTCCTCCCTGTCCGGATGGACTTTCCTGAGGTGAATTTAAATTCAGGTTAACTTCTACCAGATATTTTCCTTGTGGAAGAATCAGGGAATATCCTCCGGAAGTGTTCGGAAGAACTTTAAATCCACTGATGTTTGATACCCCTGAAACTGCAGGATTATTAACCATAAGCTGAGTGCTGGCACCTGCTATCGCATTGTCAAGAGCTGATAGTGATCCGGTAAAATCAAGATAGGCAACCTTTGGCGTGTTTTGGGCATCAATTGTGCTTTGCCATGAATTGGTCGTGCTATTAAAAAAATGAAGAGCTTTATTGTTACTGTTAGTTCCTCCATTGAATCCAATAAGTCCATTGGCAGGAGAGGCAACAGGGCTCGTTGTGCTGGTTAGGTTAGCAATATTCAGGTTGGGGAATAATACTCCTTTATTACCTCCGGAAACGGTTACCGTAGGAGCTGTAGTATAGCCGCTACCTCCGTTGTTAATCGTTATGCCTGTTAGCTGACCATTGGAAATGACTGCTGTAGCGCGGGCTTTTGAACCTCCGTTCACCACAGATCCTCCTCCATAAAAATTAATTGTTGGTACCGAAGTATAACCGCTTCCTCCGTTGTTGATGGTAATCCCGGTAACAGCACCTCCTGAAATGGTGGCTGTAGCTGTAGCTGGGGTTCCACTGAAGTTCTCAATGTGCAGAATAGCACTGGGGTCCGGTGTGGACGTGTTGATTCCTACACTTCCGCTCTGGGCAAATCCCATTGTCGCGAACAATGTACTCACGAAGTTAATAATTCTCATCTTTAGTATGTTTATGAAATAATTTTAATTAAATACTTGTTGGAATAGGTATTAAATCAATTGAAAGGTACGTAAAAAAAACAGTTATCCAATGTGGTATGTGTAGAATTGTATCTATAAAATTATGTATTTGTCAATAAAAAGTGATATTTTATGTTTTTGTTATAATTGTTTATCACTTATTGTTGATAAAATATAATAGCGTAAATAGTTATGGTTGCAGTATTTAATATGGTGAACTTAAATAAACTTAAGTTTTTATAAAATTTTATCCCGGAATTATTCATTAATTAGTTACCATTCAGTGAAATAAAAAAATAAAAAATTAATATTTTTATAAAGAAATATTTTACATTATCAATCATTTCAATGGTACTTTATTGAAATTTTCCATGGTTTTTTGTTGTGTACTCAATAAGTGTTTTGAACAAAAAAATAACGTGTTAAAATCGTTCCGGTTTTTAAAACTTTTCCCGAAATTTGAAGTAAAATTTTAAAATTATGTCACAATCGCTTACAAGCAGAACACCGAAACCTAAATACGACGTTGTACTGATAGGCGGCGGAATCATGAGCGCCACTTTAGCAACGCTGCTTCATGAATTTGATCCAAATCTCGAAATCGCTATCTTCGAAAGACTCGGAAGATTTGCCAAAGAAAGTACAGCAGCATGGAACAACGCCGGAACAGGGCATTCCGCTTTTTGTGAGCTAAATTATACCCCTGAAAAACCAGACGGATCTATTGATATTTCCAAGGCAGAAAGCATTGCAGAGCAGTTTGAAATTTCCAAACAATTCTGGTCTTATCTGATTACCAAAGGATATATTCATGAGCCGAAAGAATTTATCAATTCCTGTGCACACATGAGTCTGGTATTCGGAGAAAAGGATGCTGAATATCTTAGAAAACGTCATGATAAAATGGCAGAATCTGTCCTTTTTTCAGGAATGGAGTTTTCTACTGATCATGAAAAGCTGAAAGAATGGATTCCTTTGGTGATGAGCAAAAGAAATCAGTCTGAAGTAATGGCTGCAACGAAGATGGATATGGGAACAGATGTGAACTTCGGAACACTGACAAGAAAAATGGGAAGACATCTTCTGGAAGATTCCAATGTTGAGGTTTTCTTATACCATGAAGTGAAAGATATCAGCCCGAGAGAAAGCGGTAAATGGGAAATGAAAGTGAAAGACAGAATCCATAGCCACAAACAGGAAGTGGTAGCAGATTTTGTATTCATTGGGGCAGGAGGTTATGCGCTTCCACTACTGGACAGTTCAGATATTAAAGAAAGTGAAGGATATGGAGGTTTCCCGGTTTCCGGTCAGTGGCTGGTAAGTCATAATCAGGAGTTGGTAGAAAAACACCATGCTAAAGTATATACTCAGGCTACGGTAGATGCTCCGCCAATGTCTGTTCCGCACCTTGATCTTAGAATCATTGATGGTAAAAAAGCCCTTCTTTTCGGACCTTTTGCAGGATTCTCAACTAAATTCTTAAGAGAAGGAAGCTATCTGGATCTTCCTGAAAGTGTAAATACCAAAAACTTAAAATCACTTTTCGGAGCATGGTGGCATAATATTCCATTAACGAAATATCTGATTCAGCAGGTTGCTATGACGAAGTCTCAGAGAATGCAGCATTTGAGAGAATTTATCAAGGATGCTAAAGAAGAAGACTGGGAACTGAAAGTAGCCGGTCAGAGAGTTCAGATCATCAAAAAAGATGAAAAAGAAGGAGGTAAGCTGGAATTCGGAACTGAGGTGGTCGTAAACAAGAGCGGAACGATTGCTTCTCTATTGGGTGCTTCACCGGGTGCTTCCACAGCAGTATATGCCATGCTGAACGTACTGGAAAAATGTTTCCCTGAAAAACTACATGGAGAATGGAAAGGAAAGCTGCTTGAAATGGTTCCTTCTTATGGGCAAAAACTGGCTGAAAACCCTGAGCTGACCCATGAAGTAAGAAATTATACGAAAGAAAAATTAGAATTAGAATATTAACATCAATAATGAGCAATAAGTAATAATCGCTATTACTTATTGCTCATTACTTATTACTCATAAAAAGGTGGAAGAAGTAATTGTAAAACCAGTTATTGCAAAGGAAATCCTGGAATCTCTTCAGGCTAAAACAGAAGAGGAGAGGCAGGTTATTGTACACTGTTGTTTTCCGGCATCACCATTCTTGGGAAACCTGATCAGGATCTGGCATTCGACCTATCTTTTTGACAACCAGTCTGAACATAGAAGCAAAATGATTCATGCGGAAAATATTTCAATTTCCCCATACTGGACACCGGTTCCCTTTATGAAAGACTTTTGGTTTACTCTGATATTTTCAGGTCTTCCGAAAGACTGCAAAAGTTTTGATCTGAAAGAAGTGATTCCTGAGGAAGGAGGCTTTTTTGTAGAATCAATCAAGAGAAATTCTTCTGACGTATATCGTGTGAAAATATCAGAATCTTATTAATATGAAAGTAAGGGAAGAAAAGCTGGAACAGATTATTCACTGGGCTGAAAACAATCCTGATATCCGTGCTGTTCTCCTGACCAGTTCATTGGTAAATCCTTATGCTCCGGTAGATGATTTCAGTGATCTTGATGTAGAACTTGTTTTTGAAAACAGAACATCTTATGAATCCGGAAATGAATGGATCAGACTCTTTGGTGAGCCCATTTCCATGATTGAAGAAGACGATCGTGTTTTTGACGGAAAGCATGCCATGAAAATGGTATTGTACAAAGACCATGTGAAAGTTGACTTTAAGCTGTATCAGGTAGCAGAGTTTATTGAAGAAATTAAAGAAGAAAACCTTCCTGAAGACTGGGACGTAGGATACAAAGTTTTAATAGATAAAGATAACTTGACTGAAAACCTGAAACCATCAACGTATCAGTCAATCATGATTCAGAAGCCAACGGAAAAAGAATTTCAGCAGCTGATGAATGACTTCTGGTGGGATACAACCTATGTGGCAAAGTGCTTGAAGCGTGGAGATATTTTTTATGCCAAATTTATGTCTGAAAATATTCTCCGTACAGATTATCTTGTCCCTTTGATTGAATGGTATATTGCCGGAAATCATGACTGGAACAATATCACAACCAATAAACACGGAAGGCTTTTCAAAAAATACCTGTCCGCTGATCTATGGAATAAAGTGGAAAAAACTTTCTCCGGAAGCGATATTGAAGAAAACTGGAACGCATTGTTTGCCTTTGCAGATCTTGTTCATGAGTTGGGAACTTCACTGGCTGAAAAGCTTCATTTTATTTATCCGGCAAAGCTGGAGGATGATATTCGGAACTATCTTAAAGAAGTACAGACAATGTCTTAATTTCAGGCAAATTCATTCTGCTTAATAAGATTTTCAATACAATATTCTGCAACGGCCGTAATAGTTACAAACGGGTTCACACCAATGGTTCCCGGGATTAAAGATCCGTCCAGAACATAGAGATTTTCATGATCTTTGAGTTTTCCATATTCGTTGGTAGCTTCTCCTAAAACACACCCGCCAAGCGGATGATAACAAATATCTGCCCCAAAACCATTATCGAAAAGAAGGTGACTTCTGGTACCGCCATTGGCTTTATTCATTTTCCGGATAAAATATTGGGCATTTTCTTTCATTTTAATAGTGTTGCTTTCATTCCAGTTTAATGTCAGTGATTTGCTGGCTTTGTGGTAAGCAACTTCTCCTTTTTTATCCACCTTGTTGATGAGCAGGTATAAAGCTGTTGCCACATCCATTCCCATAGGCAAAGGAGCTATTTCTGTGAAAAATGGATGTTCAGGATCATCCCAGTTATCAATTCCTCCTACCGGAATAGTAGATTGCTTAGCTCCGGTGCCGCCGGACAAAGGTTTCACCCAGTTTCTTCCTGTCATAAAATTTCCATTATTTCCCCAGTTTTTACCAATCTTTTCATGGATAGGAAATCCGTTCTCTGCATGAGATTGTAACAGAAGCTGTAAAGTGCCCATTGTTCCTGCAGAAAGAATCAATTTTTTACAGGTAAAGACTTTGTCAGTAAGCAAAGTTCCGGAAGTATCAATTTGCTGGACATTCAATGTATAACTTTTGTCATCATTCAGTTGGATAGTCTGGACACGATGAAGATCAAGAATTTCTAAATTTCCGGTTTCCATAGCTTTTCTGAGATAGGTTTTATCTAAACTGTTTTTCCCGTGATTGTTTCCATAGATTACTTCAGTATTAAGAGCCGAGCGGGGAACTTTATTCCGGAATTCTTTTTCCATGTATGTAAAATCATACACATTGGGAACCCTTATTGTTTTAAATCCTGCTTTATGAGCTTCTTCTTCACCTACCCGAGTGAATTTATAATAAGGACAGTCTTTCAGAAATTGCTCGTCAATCACATTTACTTTAAGTTCTTCCCGTACCAGAGGAAAATAATGATTATAAAACTTTTCAGCATCAAGATCAGGGAAAACCTCTTTGAAATAGCTTTCTTTAGGAGTCACAGCCATTCCGCCATTCACCAGAGAACCTCCGCCAACCCCTCTTCCTACCCAGATTTTAATATGATCAAAATCCAGACGGTCCAATGTTCCGGTGAAAGGAGTTAGCGAAAAAATATTCATAAAAGGAGCAATGCTTTTGTTTTTCAGCCATGCAGAACTTTTCCCGGGTTTCAAAAGATTGGAAAACGGAATTCCTGCCTTTTCCCAGTTAAGACCCATCTCCAGTAGTACCACTTTTTTTCCGGCTTCACACAGACGAAGGGCAGATACAGCACCTCCATATCCGCTGCCAATAATAACAATCGGAACATCATGATATTCCTTTATCTGATTGTTTCTTCTTTCCGCAGCATGAAATAACTCAGATTGAAGAAAATAAAATCCCGATATTGCCAAGACACTGGTCTTAATGAAGCTTTTTCTGTCCATGAGCTTTGTTTTTCAAAAAGTATGCTAGATTATCAGAGGTTAATTTTATTTAAAACAGATTATATTTTTTATTACAATTTTAACTTTTGTTGGAATGAAAATTCATAGCTTTACTTATAATTTTAGATTCATGAAAAAATATATCATACTCTTTCTACTGCTTCCACTATGGATTTTTTCTCAAAAAAAGATGTCAAAGGAAGAGAAAGAAGTACAGAAATTTCAAAAAGAACTGAATGCGGAATACCTTAACCCAAAAGAGACTCCGTTAAGAGGTGATAATTTTAAAAATTTTAAAAAACATCCTTTCTTTCCTTTTGATGCTAAATACAGGGTTACTGCGCAATTTGTGAAATCAGAAGATACAAAACCCTTTGATCTTCCTACGTCTTCAGGAAAAACAAAATCTTATCAGGAATACGGAAAAGCAACATTCACACTGGATGGAAAACCTTATACCGTTACTTTATACCAGAGTCTTGATCTGATTAAGCAGGAAAAATACAAAGACTATCTCTTTCTTCCGTTCCGTGATGCTACCAATGAAAAAGAAACCTACGGAGGAGGAAAATATATGGATCTTAAAATCCCGAAAGGAAATACCATTGTGCTTGATTTTAATCAATCCTATCATCCCTTCTGTGCTTACAATGCTTATGATTACAATTGCCCTATTGTTCCTGAGGAAAATAAACTTCCTGTGGAAATCCGTGCTGGGGTAATGTATGAAGATATTTACCATCACTAATATTATGATATATTTAGAATTCTTTAAACCAGAAGATCTTTCCGGAGTCAGTTATGCTTTGGATGAAAATCAGATGAGGTTTACAGCAACTGCTCAGCAGGCTTTACAAAGCATCAGCGAACGGGATGATGATGACGCATTTCCCGTGACAATCTTTCAAAATGATCTGCCTGTAGGTTTCTTTGTCCTTGATTTTGGAAAAGATAAATTAGATCTTACAGATAATGAGAATTCAGTTTTAGTGCGTTCATTGTCTGTGAATCCTCAGTTGCAGGGAAAAGGAATTGGAAAAGCTGCTATGCAGGAAGTAGGTACTTTTGTCCAAAATCATTTCAAGACCTGTGATGAGATTGTACTGGCTGTCAACCAGAAAAATGAATCTGCTTACCATATTTATCTTCAGGCAGGATATATTTATGACGGTAAAACCAGAATCGGAAGAAGTGGACCTCAATACCTGATGTACAAAAAACTTTAATAAAATTTTAAAATCATAATTTTTTATCTGCTGATATCTTTCCCTAACTTTGAGTAACATCAAATTACAAAACATGGAAATATTACTTCAGAATCAGGTGGCTGTAGTCACAGGAGCTTCCAGTGGAATCGGTTCAGGAATTGCAAAATCATTGGCAGCAGCAGGAGCAATAGTCATTGTTAATCATTCTTCAGAGCGATCTACAGAAGAAGCTAAAGCTGTTTTAAAAGAAATAACGGATGCAGGAGGTAAAGGAATAACTTACCAATGTGATGTTTCCAAAGAAGATCAGGTAGTGAAGATGTTTCAGGATGTTGTTTCTGAATTCCAAACGGTAGATATTCTGATCAATAATGCAGGCATTCAAAAGGATGCAAAATTCACTGAAATGACTTTGGATCAATGGAATGCTGTGATAGGAGTCAATCTGACAGGGCAATTTCTATGTGCCAGAGAGGCTATTAAAGAATTTCTAAGAAGGGGAATAGATCCTTCAAGATCTGTTGCCTGTGGAAAAATCATTCACATCAGTTCAGTACATGAGATTATTCCGTGGGCAGGACATGCCAATTATGCTTCCAGTAAAGGAGCTGTCAGAATGCTGATGCAGACATTGGCGCAGGAATATGGGGCAGACAAAATCCGTGTCAATTCCATTTGTCCGGGAGCTATTCAGACACCGATTAATCAGAATGCATGGAGCACTCCGGAAGCCCTCAACTCTCTTCTTACTCTCATTCCTTATAACAGAATCGGACAACCGCAGGATATCGGAAATTTAGCTGCATTTCTTGCGAGTGACCTTGCAGATTATATTACAGGAACCAGCATCTTCGTGGATGGTGGAATGACTACGTTTGAGAGTTTTTCTACGGGAGGATAGGGGAATTCAAAGTTCAAAGTTTGAGGTTTAAAGTTTTTGAGGTTGTTCTTAGGGCTTGAAACGGAATTAAATATTACTCATTGCTTATTATTCATTACTCATAATTATCGCTTATGTCGGAAAAACAGAGAATTTCAGATGTTTCATGGAAAAAATGGGGACCTTATGTCAGTAACCGTGAATGGGGACTTGTTCGTGAAGATTACAGTGAAAACGGAGATGCATGGAATTACACCAATCATGACACTGCTGAAGCCAAAACTTACCGTTGGGGAGAAGAAGGAATATGTGGAATCTGTGATGATCTCCAGAAGCTTGTATTTTCTGTAGGATTCTGGAATAAGAAAGATAAAATGGTGAAAGAAAGGTTCTTTGGGTTGACCAACGGACAGGGAAATCACGGGGAAGATGTAAAAGAATATTTTTACTATCTGGATTCAACCCCTACGCATTCTTATATGAAGATGCTGTATAAGTATCCTCAAAATGCTTTTCCTGATGAAGATCTCATAAAAACAAATGCAGCAAGAGGGAAAGAGGAATCTGAATATGAGCTGTTTGATACAGGGATTTTTGATCACAATGAATACTTTGATATTTTTATTGAATATGCAAAAGAAAGTCAGAATGATATTCTCGTAAGACTAACAATAGTCAATAAATCTGAAAAGGAAGCGCCTCTGGTAATTCTTCCGACTGTCTGGTTCAGGAATACCTGGAATTGGGGATATGATGATTATAAACCTCAATTGTCTGCTGAAGATGCAGATCATATTAAAATCAATCATCAGGATATCGAGGTTAAAAATGTCTATGCAAAACAATCTTTAAAAACATTATTCTGTAACAACGAAACCAATAATGAAAGGCTCTACCAGTCTTCCAATGAATCAAAATACTGTAAAGACGGGATCAATAATTTTGTGATGACGGGAAATTCTCAGTCTGTGAATCCCCAAAATACAGGAACCAAAGCTTCTTTCTTTATTGATGAGGATTTTCAGGGTGGAGAATCAAAAATATTTGAATTCAGGCTTTCAGATAAAGATATAAGAGGACCTTTTAAAGATTTCAATATTCTTTTTGAACAAAGGCGGAAAGAGGCAGACGAGTTTTATGCAGAAATTCAGAAAGGAATTGCTTCGGAAGATGAAAAACTGGTTCAGAGACAGGCTTTTGCAGGAATGCTTTGGAATAAAATGTTTTATCACTACAATGTAGAAAAATGGCTGAAAGGTGATCCCGCAGAAATGCCTCCGCCAAAGTCCCGTGAAACTATAAGAAACTACGACTGGAAGCATCTTAACAATGAACATATCATTTCAATGCCCGATAAATGGGAATATCCATGGTATGCAACATGGGATCTGGCATTTCATACCATCAGTTTTTCGCTGATAGATCCGGATTTTGCAAAACATCAGCTGAAACTTTTTCTGTTTGAATGGTATATGCATCCCAACGGACAGCTTCCTGCCTACGAATGGAACTTAAGTGATGTGAATCCTCCCGTGCATGCATGGGCAGTTTTCCGAGTATTTAAAATTGATGAATATTTAAAAGATAAGCCCGACCTGGAATTTTTGGAAAGTGCTTTCCAGAAGTTATTGATGAATTTTACCTGGTGGGTTAATAAAAAAGACCTTAATGGGAATAATATCTTTGAAGGAGGATTCCTGGGACTTGATAATATTGGGGTTTTTGACAGGAATTCTGTTTTGCCTAACGGGGAACAGCTGGAACAGTCCGATGGAACAAGCTGGATGGCTATGTTTGCCCTGAATATGATGAGAATTGCCCTGGAACTGGCTCTTTACAATAAGGTGTATGAAGAGATGGCGATGAAGTTCTTTGAACATTTTCTGTCTATTGCCCATTCATTGGATAATATGGGCGATGAGAATTTCAGTCTTTGGGATGAGCAAGATGAATTTTTCTATGACGCCATAGCTTCCAGTGACGGAACTCACATGTATCTGAAGTTGAGAACAATTGTTGGGTTAATTCCGATGTTTGCCGTTGAGGTTATCGATGATGAAATGATTGAAAACCTTCCCAATTTCAAAAAAAGAATGAAATGGGTGTTGGATAACAAACCTGAATTGGCTTCTCTGGTTTCAAGATGGGAAGTGAAAGGACAGGATTCCAAACACCTTTTATCTCTGCTTCGGGGACATCGTTTGAAAAGACTGTTAAACCGAATGTTGAATCCGGATGAATTTCTAAGTGATTACGGAGTAAGAGCCTTATCCAAAGAATATGAAAACAATCCTTACACTTTAACGTTGAATGATACGAATTACAGCGTAAAATATACCCCTGCGGAAAGTGATAGTGGACTTTTTGGTGGAAACAGCAACTGGCGCGGTCCGGTGTGGTTTCCTATCAACTTCCTTATTATTGACAGTCTTCAGCGTTTTTTCTTCTATTACAGCCCGGATTTTTTAGTGGAATATCCTACCGGAAGTGGTAATTATTCCAGCCTGGACCAGATTGCAGATGCTTTAAACAAGAGACTTGCCAAGATATTTTTAAAGGATGAAAATGGTAAACGCCCGGTTCATGGACAGTATGAAAGGTTTCAGACCGATCCTGATTTTAAAGATTATATTTTGTTCTATGAATATTTTCACGGAGACAACGGCCGTGGAGTAGGAGCTTCTCATCAGACGGGCTGGACGGGACTTATTGCTAAGATTCTTCAACCTAGATTTTCAAAAAAAGAAATGGCAGAATCTGAAACAGAAATGCCGGAGGATATTGGAAAAACACCAGAGAAGTCAAAGGAATAATATTATCTATTCAAATATCTGCTGTATAATTTCCAGTGAGGCGGGAGTTTTGAAATCCGTGATATGATAATGATAGTATACTAAAAGGCTGTCAAGGAAATCTTTTCTCAAAGAAGAATGGATTTTTGTGGCATAAAAATCTTCTGCACAAAGTGCTTCTTTCCACAGCATGGAAATTTCTTCATTGAAAAGCTGGTGACTTATTCCCAATGAAAAAGTTCCGGTTTCCGGATCTAAAAACCTGCCTTCGCTCAATAAAGGTGCAACGCCCTGAATTTTTAAAAAAGCCAGCAAAAACAGAAGATGTGCCTGATAATTTTTATTGGTCAGCTCACTGATAAGATGATCAATACCGGAATAAATCGGAATATTTTTATTCTCATGTTTAAGAATATGACTCAGAAAATCTGAGATAAAGAAAATGACGGTATTGACCTTGATGTCTGTATAAATATCATTGTTTTTTACCAGTTCAAACTTTGAAACAGACGGAATACCGTTGCCACGGGATGGATTTACAGAAAAATTGAGCTGGCTCAACGGTTGAAGTAAGGCTTTCTTTTTATTCTTTTTGGAATAAATTCCCTTCAGAAAATAGCTCTGAAAACCTTCTTCTTCTGTAAAACAATGCAATACAGCATCATTTTCTCCATATTTTATAAATGAAAGTAAAAAACCGTTTTGTGAATTCATTAATTAGTTGACTACTCCTATTTTAGCGGTAGCTTTATCAGATCCGTCTTCATTCGTCATCAGGACAAAATAAATCCCTGAGGCTACTCTTGTTCCTTTCTGATTATTCAGATCCCATTCATAATATCCTCCTCGGGCTACGGCTGAGTGAACTACATTTCCTGCAGCGTCTACAATTCTTATATTGGTTTTTTCTGCAAGACCTTTAATGGTTACTTTTCCTTTGAAATTAGAATAAACAACAGGATTAGGATACACTACCACATCACCGAAATTGGAAGTCACATCTGCAACATCTCCCTGATAGGTTACAATACCATTATACGTTACAAAATATACCTTACCTGTTTTCTTATCAACTTTTATATCGGTAACACTATTCGTAGGAAGAGGTGAATTTTCCTTTGTAAAATGCTTTATAGTTCTCTGACCGTCGGCGGAAAGGTAATAAACACCACCACCATCAACAGATACCCATTTATAATCACCTGCATCTACTGCAACCTGAAGAATTGCGGATTCTCTGAAAAGTTCTTCCCCCAAACCATTCTGCTCTATAACTATAGGCTCCACTTTAGGCTGGGCGCTTTTTATTTCTGTTGCTGCATTGGACATGATCCTTAGCCCTCCATCTGTACCTATCCATGCATCACCAGCCTTATCAAATGCTACCGATAAAATACCTCCTGAACTGTTAAATCCATTAGACGTTCCCAGGATATAATCATTGTCATCAGAAAGATTAGTGGCATTTTTATAGTCGTATACCCAGAAATTATTAGATCTTGGCAGAGGTGTCCAAAGCATGTTTTCATGATAAATAGTCTTTTGTATCCCATCACTGGCAAGAACTATTTTCTTGATAAGAAAATCATCAGCTGCTTTATCGTAGATTCCTATAGAAGGGTTTCCATCATTGAATCCAAAAGAAACAAACAGATTATTTTGTGGGTCTACAGCAAAACCTACCGGACGTCTGAGGTAAGGCTGTGCTCCCAGATTATAATATTTTACCAGTTCAAAATCTTTGCTTGTCGCATTATATTTCATTTTATACACGCCATTATCCAACATTGTATAATTGGTAAAGAGTACTTCATTGCTGTTATAAGGACTTATAATAGCATCCAATACGTTGATAAAGATGGGACGATTGGGATTACTTTTATTGAAAAATGAAGGATAAATCCACTCTGTACCATTGAAATAATAAAATCCTGGTTCCTGTGGCTGAATAAATGGATGGTTGTAGTTATTGGCTCTGGCACCAGTGGAAACCAGAAGCTGATTATTATCAAAAAGATTGATATTATAAGCAAAATTGAAGTAAGGTCCGGAAGGTTTAAAAGTATTATTACCTTCATCCTTAATTCCCGATAATACCGTTCCGCCTAAAATCTTTCCACCAGCTGTTAAAGCAGTATTACATTCTTCACCAAGGCTTACCGCATTTTGCGATACTCCATTGATTCCATAGGTGTATACTCTGTTATCTGTAACCACAATACTATTGGAAGTCATAACAACATCCCTGATCTTTTCAAATGTAGTAGGAAGTTGTGTTGGAGTACCGTTGTTATAAATATAAGCTGCTGTAGCCGTTGAGTAAACCAATTCTGATTCTGAATCTATGTGTTTAAAAGCTCCCGGAGCTTCCGTTGTCCAGGTAGAATATACGGGAAATGTAGTATTCATTTGATGGCTTTTCAATCCTGTATCTGTTACAGAATATACTTTATTCCCGAATATCGTAGCTTCATTACTTGCCTGATAAACACCACCTGAAAGGAAAAATGCAGAATCACCAAACTCTTTATTCTGAAGGTTAAATATGGAAACTCCATATCCAACAGAAATGACAGCCTGATTTCCGGTTATGGAAATGTGGTTAATCTTTTTATCCCCATTATATCCTGTAGCAATAGGAATATCAACAATATATTTGATCTCCTGTGGCGTAATAACATCCATAGATCCGTTTTCATAACCGATAAGCCCTGTTTTAGTCTGCGGATTATAATCGAAAGCGGTAATTCCGATGTTGTGCAGGCCATTGGCTTTGGATAACTTCGTAATTTCTCCTGTTGATATTGTATAATAGAATATTCCGTTTTGAGTGGCTGCAATGATTTTTCCATTGTCTTCTTTCATTGCTAAGACATTATTGTAGGAAAACAGATCTGCCCACTTTTTGGATGAAATAACCTGTGCTTTTGTCAGCTGCAGGGATGCTAAAATACCAAGAGAAATTATAGAGAGTTTTTTCATATTATGCGGTTATGCTGCTATCTATCACCTGATTGTTCCAGGAAATATGCTGTACGTTTTTGTTTGTATCAAAATAAAAATCTATCCTACCTAAAAGAAGGCCTGCCCATCCCACCTGGTTAACAAGGACATTTTTGCCCTGTCTGTTGGTAAAGGTCTGAGGTTCCGGTAAGAATGTATGAGTATGGCCTCCTAAGATAATATCAATATTTTCTGTATTGGCCGCTAAAATTTTATCACTTATTTTACTTGGTTCGTCTCTGTAGTCGTAGCCGATGTGTGAGAGACAAATTACAAGATCACATTTCTTCTCTTTTTTCAGGAAGTTTGAATAATGCTGTGCTACATCAATCGGGTTGGAATAAACGGTTTCTCCGTACTGTTTTTTGCCTACAAGGCCATCCAGCTGAATTCCCACTCCGAAAATTCCTACTTTGATTCCATTTTTGTTGAATATCTGGTGGGGAGAAGTTTTCCCGTCAAGAACAGTGTTTTTAAAATCATAATTGGAACAGATAAAAGGAAACTTCGCATTAGGAAGCACTTTTAAAAATCCGTCAAGTCCATTATCGAAATCATGATTTCCCATGGTAGAGGCGTCATATTTCATCATGGACATTAATTTGAACTCCAGTTCTCCTCCGAAGAAATTAAAATAAGGAGTTCCCTGGAAAATATCTCCGGAATCAAGAAGAAGAACATTGCTTTCCTGACTTCTGATCTGTTGGATTAAGTTTGCCCTTCTTGCAAAACCTCCCTGATTAGGATTTTTGGTATAGCTTGCATCAAAAGGCTCTATTCTGCTATGTTGGTCATTGGTATGAAGAATAGTCAGTTTATTTGCAGATTTTAAATTAAGAATTTTTAATTCCTCTGCCATCATCATATTGGGAGCTAAAGCCATTGCTAAAGATCCTCCACCTATTGCTTTTAAAAAACTTTTTCTATCCATTATTACTTCCCAATAAAATTTAAACGAACATCCGAATTGGCTACCACTTCAGGTGATTTTTTAAAATAATCGATAAATAAATCTCTCATTTTAATTCCTGTAGCAATAGATTCTCCTTTAGCAAAGAATTTCATATTGTCTCCTCCCAGTGCAAGATAGTCTGAAGTCGCAATATAATAATCTTTAGCAGGATCTACTGCATTACCGTTGATTAAGGATTTGATTACCTGTCCGTTTTTTGTTTCAATGTATAAATGAGAAACAGGATTGTTGACCTGCGTTTTTGCATAATACTCAAAAAGCCCCTGTAAATCTGCTCCTTTCATTTTTACAATTACCACTTCATTTTCGAAAGGCATTACTTCAAATACATTTTTAAGTAAAATATCTCCTTTTCCAATAGTGGTTCGGATTCCTCCGATATTGATCAGTGCAGCGTCTACGTTTTGCTTAAGATGAGTTTTGATCCATTCATTACCTCCTTCAAACGTATAGTCAGCTAAAAGATTACCCAGATTGCTGTTATCGCCCTGCTTGGTAAGATCTACATTGGTGTGGGAGATCTTCTGGTTCATTTCTTTGTCCAGTTTCTGCTTATAAGGTTCGATAAATTTTACAAACTCCTCATCATTCTTTAGCTCATTATTAATAGAAATATTTTTCTGAGTCTTTACATTCACAAGCTGCGGCACAGAAGCCGTTTTGCATGCAGTAAGCGACACCAGAGCAATTCCTAGTAATAAGAATTTATTTTTCATAATCTCTTTTAGTATATGCAAATATAACTATATGTATAATAAAACATTATTATTTATTATAAATTCTTACTGTAAATTATTAAATTTGACAAAAATAATTCTAACAGATGAGCATTTTAAAAGGAGTAGGTGTTGCATTGGTAACGCCCTTTAATGAAGATTTATCCGTTGACTTCGACAGTTTAACAAAACTGGTGGAGTACAATATCGAAAACGGAACCAATTATTTAGTTGTATTGGGAACAACGGCAGAAGCCGCAACGCTTTCTGCAGAGGAGAAGAAACAGGTAATTGAGCATATCATTAAGGTAAATAATAAACGTCTTCCTTTAGTTTTGGGAATTGGCGGTAACGATACTCTTGACGTCAAAAAACAGATTGAAGAAGCAGACCTTTCTGCATTTGAAGCCGTACTTTCAGTATCTCCATATTATAATAAACCTAACCAGGAAGGTCTTTATCAACATTATAAAGCTTTAGCTTCCACTGGAAAAAATATTATTATTTATAATGTACCTTCAAGAACAGGACAAAATGTAGAAGCGGATACCACGCTTCGTCTTGCAAAGGAATTTCCTAATCTATTCCTGATTAAGGAAGCTTCTCCTAATATTCTTCAGTATTTTGATATTCTGAGAAAGAAACCTGAAGGATTTTCTTTAGTTTCCGGAGATGATGAATATACATTACCTGTTACTCTTGCAGGAGGTGATGGTGTGATTTCCGTAATCGGACAGGCGTACCCTAAAGAATTTTCTACAATGGTGCAGCTGGCTTTTGAAGGCAAAGTAAAAGAAGCTTACGAAATTCATAACAAACTGGTAGATATTACCCGTTTGATTTTTGCTGAAGGTAACCCTTGTGGTATTAAAGTAATACTGACGGAAAAAGGAATCATCAAAAATTATCTGAGACTTCCTTTGGTAAAGGCTTCTGAGGGGCTTCATGCAAAAATTAAAGCTGAAATGGCTAAGATTTAATAATGAATCGGCAAAATGAATTTTAATTATGTTAAAACTCATCAGTCATCATTGAACAATATAAAGAGTGGAAAGTTTAGGCTTTTCACTTTTTTTAATCATCATAATATAACCAATCATGAAATTACAACAGGCAACAGCAGCAGATATACCGTTGATTCAGGATCTTGCAAGACGATCATGGGAAAATGCTTATGCAGACATTCTTTCGAAAGAACAAATGGAGTTTATGCTCTCAGAAATGTATTCCGAAAAGGAAATTTTACATCATTTTCAAAATCCGAATTATCATTATTATCTTATTCAGGATGAAAATAATAATACCTGTGAAGGCTTTATCGGATATGAGCACAACTATGAAGAGGAAACCACAAAGTTACACAGGATTTATCTGGTTCCTGAGAGTAAAGGAAAAGGATTTGGGAAAGGAGCACTTCAATTTCTGAATGAGAAAGTTTCTGAAAACGGCAACAACAGAATTATCCTGAATGTCAATAAATATAATTCAGCCAGAAACTTCTACGAATCCCAGGGATATAGAGTGTATGATGAAGGTGTTTTTGATATTGGTAACGGTTTTGTGATGGATGATTTTCTTATGGAATATCTAATTCACAGATAAATGACTTAAAATTTTGTAACTTTATCCTGTAATTCTATAACAAGTGATTTCTTTTTTTGATTCATCTTTGCTTCAGAACCAAATCACTTATACAATACATTCATATGCTTGGTTTTGAGCTGAAAAGCTTTTTATCAGTATATTTTTTTCATCCTTAGTGTTTAAATTCCTGTATTCTAAAATACAGGAGTTTTTTCGTATATATGGTAAAATATTAAAAATATACACCTATTTCACATTTACTTGAAATAAATTATTATATTTACTAAATAATATTGGCTTATATATACTAGGATGAAAATGTATGTTAAATTTGATTTCAATGCTCTTTGTAAAAAGGTATTGGACGAGAAACTTAAAGAACACGGGCTGAAGTACAGATTACTGAACTTCGGTGAAGTGGAATTCTATGAGCCCCTTACACAAGAACAGCACAATCTTTTTAAGAAAAATCTTGAAGATTATGGGATCGAGATCATAGAAAGCCAAAAAAGTGCACTGGTACAGAAAATAAAAGATGCTATTGTAGAGCTTGTCTTTTCTGATGAAATTATACCGGTAAAAGCCTCCATTTATATTTCTGAGAAGCTGAATCACAGCTATGGGTATCTTTCCAATCTTTTTTCAGAAGTTGCTTATACCTCTATTGAGAATTTTATTATTCTGCAAAAAATTGAGCATGCCAAAGCTCTGATCATAAGAAACAAACAAAGTCTTACAGAAATTGCCCATAAGCTGAACTATTCCAGCGTGGCGCATTTAAGTACCCAGTTCAAAAATACTACAGGAATAACACCATCCCAGTTTCAAAAAATTATTGGCAAACGAAGAAGAGCACAAAGCACTGTAATAAACCATAAAATGCAGTATGAATAAAGAATTTCTGAACGTAATAGTAGCAGATAAAGATGAAAACACTTTGATTTTTTTTAAAAATATTCTGAAAGAGTTGAAAATCTCTATAAAAGTTCAATGTTTCAGTAACGGCAACAGCCTGATGGAATACCTGAATAATGATGATGCCGTAGTTCCGGAACTTGTTTTTATCAATTATATGATTCCCGGAAAAGAGAGCATGGAATGTCTGGAAGATATTGGTTCGAATTCAAAATTCAACAATATGGTGACGGCTATTTTTTCTGACCCAATTCCGGAAAATGAAATAGAAGATATTTTTGTAAAAGGAGCTCATATTTTTATGAAAAAACCGGAGTGTTTTGAGAAGCTTAAAAAGGTACTTACGGAAGTTATTACCATCAATTGGCAGTATCATACTTCTGGATTGAATAAAGATAATTTCATCTTGAAAATATGATGAATAAAGGATTTGTTAATTAAATATTAATAAATTTTAAATCATATTTATAGCATACTATTCACAAATAGGTGAAAATTTTATAACTAATAATTAAAATAATATAAAAGGCAACTGAATTAATATACAGACATTTGTAAAAGTAAACTCAGACACAAATTTCATTATATAGTAGAAGATACAGATGAATGAAAGTAATTGTTTCTAAAGAACAAAATTATATAAATCACGATGTTAGTTAAACAAAATGGATTATACTAATTTTCCAATTATAAAGCACAGAAGATCTTTAAACAAAACGGTACAATCATGAAAACTCAATAAGTAGTTGGAGATATTTTTATTCGTTTCATTCCCTCATCTCCACCGAAACACAGTTAGTTTTTATAATAAGCAAGTTGGAAAAAATAATTCATTTTGTTTTTTATAATTTATTTTAATAGTTATGGTTTTAGCTCATTATTATATTGTTATATAAATATTTTCACACCACATCACAAAATATTAAGCCTGAACTATTAAAATAAATTTTTTTTGGACATACCAAAAAGTAATTTCTTCTAAATAACAGTTTTATAAGGGGGCCGCAGGAAGTTTTTTTCTGCGGTTTTTTTATGATATTTTACTCCACTTATTTTTTCCTTTGTAGTATCTGATATAATAATTTTTGATGATCAGATTGTCAGGTCTTGAAAGCATAGGATCTGCTTCAAGTATTCTTTCTACCGTATTTTTTGTTGTTTTGATGATCGCAGAATCATTAATAAGATCCAGTCTTTTAAAATCTACCACACCACTTTGCTGAGTGCCCAATATATCTCCGGGTCCGCGAAGTTGCATATCCACCTCAGAAATTTTAAAACCATCATTGGTTTCAGTCATTGTTTTAATACGTGTTCTGCTTTCTTTTGACAATTTATCAGAAGTCATCAGGATACAGTAACTCTGTTCAGCACCTCTTCCCACACGACCTCTGAGCTGGTGAAGCTGCGATAGTCCGAACCTTTCTGAACTTTCAATCACCATTACCGAAGCATTCGGAACATTTACCCCAACTTCAATTACCGTTGTTGCAACCATTATTTCAGCTTTCCCCGAAGCAAAATAAGCCATGGCAGCATCTTTTTCATCCGGCTTCATTTTCCCGTGAAGCATTGTTACATTGTATTCGGAGAAAAAATCCATCACATGCTCCAAACCTTCCATCAGGTTTTTATAATCCAGCGTTTCTGATTCTTCAATGAGAGGATATACGAAATAAATCTGCCTGCCTTTTTTGATTTCATCTTTACAGAAGTTATACACATACAATCTGTCTTTTTCCCGGCGGTGAGCGGTAATAATAGGTTTTCTTCCCACTGGCATCTCATCTATCACGGAAACATCCAGATCAGAATAAAAACTCATGGCCAGAGTTCTTGGGATAGGAGTGGCGGTCATCACCAGAATATGGGGTGGAATCTTATTTTTAGCCCACAGTTTGGCCCTTTGAGCAACCCCGAATCTATGCTGTTCATCAATAATGGCTAATCCCAGATTTTTGAATTTAACCTTGTCTTCTAGAACGGCATGAGTTCCTACCAAAATGGAAAGTGTGCCATTTTCCAGTTCTTCATGGATAATTCTTCTTTCTGCTGCTTTGGTAGAACCTGTGAGAAGGCGGATATTGATTCCTGTTTTTTCCAACAGCTCTTTGATGCCATTGTAATGCTGTTGAGCAAGAATTTCAGTAGGAGCCATCAAACAGCTCTGAAAACCATTATCCATGGCGATAAGCATGGTAAGAAGGGCAACCATTGTTTTCCCTGATCCTACATCTCCCTGTAAAAGCCTGTTCATCTGAATCGGCCTTTTCATGTCTATTCTTATTTCCTTCAGAACCCTTTTTTGTGCATTGGTAAGCTCAAAAGGAAGATGTTTTTCATAAAAATCATTGAAGTGATCTCCAATAATCGGGAAAGGATTACCATGAGACTGTGTTTTATGATGGAGTTTCTTTAAGCCATATCCCAACTGAAAGAAAAATGATTCTTCAAATTTCAATCTGTAATCTGCTTTATCAAAATGTTCCTGATCTTTTGGAAAGTGAACATTCAGAAAAGCATGTTGTCTTGACATGAACTTGAATGTTTTCATCAGATATTCCGGGAAATTTTCTTCAATAAGACCCGGAATCTCTTTGCAGATATTCCTTAAAGCATTCTGGAAAAATCTTTGATTTAATCCTCTTTTGGTTAGTTTTTCAGAACTCGGATAAATGGGTTTAAGACGAGTGTCTCCTTCTTTTTTCTCTTCTGCTTCAATTTCCGGATGCGGCATAGAAAACTGGCGGTTGAAAACATTGATCTTTCCAAAAATATAAACTTCCTTGTTGATCGGAAGCTGCTCTTTCAACCACTTGGAATATTGAAACCAAACCAGATCTATACTACCTGTTTCATCATTGAACTTTGCAGATAAGCGCTTGGTTTTACCGGTCTGAATTTCCTGTACCTGAGTAATTCTTCCCCTCAATTGTATTTCCTGGCTGGTTTCTTCTTTGAGTTGAGAAACAGTATAAATTTTACTTTTGTCCAGATAACGGATAGGGTAGAAATTCAACATATCTTCTACAGTAGATAAACCCAACACACTTTTGATGAGTTTGGCTCTTTCCGGACCTATTCCTTTTACATATTCTATAGAGGTTTCGAGATTCATTTTCAGGTTTCAGGATACTAATTGTCGAATTTTTTTGATCCTTATTTCGGATAATAGAAATAAAGGTTCGAATTTCGGTAAAATAAAAAAGACTTCCAAAAAATTGGAAGCCTCTATAGTGAATTTTTAGAATTGAGACAGAAAATCCGGTTTCAAAGTTCTAATTAATCTTTTATTTTAGATTTGAATTTTTTCTGGTAATCCTCCCATTGTTCTCTGGTCTTAATCTTTTTAAACAAATCTTTTGAGATCAGTTCCAGGTAAGGTTCCAGTTCTTTGGCAGACAGTTCTCCCTGAAGAATGGTGATGGGATCACCATGTTCATCCAGAAATACGGTACTTGGAACAGCTCCTACATTCATATACTGTGTAAACTCATGCAGAGAATTCTTTCCCTTTTTATGTTCAGAATTAGGATTTGAAAATGTTCTTCCAAAGATTTCAATGCTCTTTTTTTCTTCAGCATTAAACTTTACTGGATAATAATTCTCATTTAAAATCTGAGCAATTACAGGGTGACCATATGTTTTTTTATCCATGATCTTACATGGACCACACCAGTCTGCGTAGAAATCAATTAATATTTTTTTTGGACTTTCCTTTTGGGCTTTTAAAGCTTCTTCAATGGTCATCCACTTTACCTGGGCAAAACTAAAATTTAATAAAAATAAGAGTAGTATGCTTAAAATTTTCTTCATATTGTGATATTTAGATAAAAATAAGCATAATTACTTATTTTTTATTTTACATCTTGCATTAATTTTTTCACGTACGGAGATATCAAAATTAATACCACTCCGGCAATTACCGCGTATAAACCCAATTGTTTATATCCATCAGTATAAGTGATCAATTCATCATAGTTGGTAGAACCTTCTTTTGCTGTGGCAAGACTTGCTCCGATAATCCCGGCAACATACTGTCCATAAGCAGAAGCAAGGAACCACATTCCCATCATCATTCCCTGAAGATTCTTGGTAGAAAGTTTAGTCATGATGGATAATCCGATAGGAGAGAGGCATAATTCCCCAAGGGTAATGATAAGCAGTGCCAGCGTGAAGAAATTCAGTGAAGTGATTCCCTGAAGGTCTGCAAACAGACGGGTTGCAAACAAAACATAATAACCTAATCCTAAGAAAATGAATCCTAATCCGAATTTGATAATCGTGTTGGGTTCAATTTTTCGTTTATTCAACCAGATCCAAAGAAGTCCGATCAATGGAGCAAGGAAAATAATGAAGAATGCTCCTCCTGAGTTATTTACACCATTTGGGTCTAATCCCAGAAGGTCTTTATTCAGGTTCTTAGCGGCGAAAATACTTAAAGAACCTCCACTTTGCTCATAAATTCCCCAGAATATGATTGAAAATATAATGAATACTAAAGCTGCCCATAGTTTTTTGCGCTCAGAAGCGGTTACTTTAGACATTTCATAGAATAAATAGATTAAGGTTAATGGTCCGATGGTCCACATGAAATAATCTGTATATTCTGTCTTGGCTACCATGGTCATGATGATAGGAACGAAAATCAAAGACAAAACATATACTCCGTATTCTTTCCATTTTGGTATTGGAGCGGTTTTTTCTTCTGCTAAAGGATGTCCCGGCTGTAAACCAATAGTACCCAATGTTCTTTGTGTGAATACAAAATTAATTAAGCTCACGACCATTACTATTGAAGCAAGTCCGAAAGCAATATGCCATCTCATCTCTTCTGCAATGATATTGCCCAGGAATTCTCCTTTACCGATTGCGATACACAAATAACCTCCTAATAATGCTCCAAGGTTAATTCCGGCATAGAAAAGTGAGAATCCTGCATCTGCTCTTGAATCATTTGGTTTATAAAGCTGTCCCACCATAGATGAAATATTAGGTTTGAAGAAACCTGTCCCTACTACGGTGAATGCAATTCCTAAGAAAAAGAATTTGTGAGGATCTGTTGCAAGAATTAAACTTCCTACGATCATCAGCAGACCGCCCCAAAACAAGGATTTTCGGAATCCTAAAATTTTATCGGCAAAAAGACCTCCTACAAAAGTAAAGGCATACACGAAAGCCTGGGTGGCACCATATTGGAGGTTGGCTTCTTTTTCATGGAAATTAAGCTGGGAGATCATAAAGAAAACCAGCATTCCACGCATTCCGTAGAAACAGAAACGTTCCCACATTTCAGAGAAAAACAGGCTCCAGATTTGTCTGGGATACTTTCCTTTGAAATTTTGTATTTCATCTAAAGTTAAGCTCATAATGATATATGATTAAGTTCTAATTAAGGGTTTTTATCTTTCTGATCCAGTTCAAAACGGATTCTGTCCTGGTCAATAATTTGTTTTAATTCTTCTTCTTTTGGGAGGTATAGCAGGTATTTGCTTGCAAATAAATTGTTTTTATCATTTTGAGTGGGAAAAGTTTGTAATGAATTTAGTTTAATTCATGATGAAATACTTTACATATTTCCATCATACGAAAATAAAAAAAACCTCTGACTTGGCAGAGGTTTTATTATATTTTGTTGATACAATTAGTTTACACCATGCATCATTTTCTTTAAGATAGGTGAAATTAAACCTAAAATTACAGAAGCAATACCACAAAGTACTACGAATACCATGAAGAATTCGAATAGATTATGAATTTCAAATCCTACAAAAGTAGGGTTGTGTAATGGTAATTGAGCTTTATCAAAAGCGGCAACCTGATCAGCTGTCAGGGTTACTTTTTTATCTAAAACATCCTGTAGATTAACTCCCATTTCTTGAGCTTTTTTGAATTTATCACCTGTTGCAGGGATAAGTGCTCCTAATGAACCTGCTAATGCATAACCAGCAGCGTTAGAAATGAAGAAAACACCATATAATAATGAAGCAAATCTTTTCGGAGCCAGTTTACCAACCAATGATAAACCAATTGGAGAAAGACAAAGCTCACCACAAGTCTGGATGAAATAAAGTAACATTAACCATTTGATGGCTAGCAGACCTGAGTTTCCAAGATCTTTTACATTGTGTGCTATGATGAAATAAGAAAGTGCGATCAATGCTAACCCCATTGCTTGCTTGAACGGAGATACCGGCTCTTTTCCTTTAGCTCTTAACTTGTCCCAACATAAACTGAAAGGAACCGCTAAAAGAACTACGAAAATACCGTTGAAGATCTGTACCATTGAAGGTGGCATATTCCATCCGAAAATGTTTCTGTCAGTCTGGTTATCCGCAATAAATGTTAATGAAGATCCAGCCTGCTCAAATGCTGCCCAGAAGAAAATAATAAAGAACGATACAATATAGATTACCCAGATTCTCTGTCTTTCCACCTTATTTTCAGCAGAAGACATAATTAAGAATGCAAGAGCAATACCTGCCGAATAGATGAATGGATAAATGATCCCTTTAATCAACTGTCCCATTTCTACGGAGTTGAATCCAAACTCTCCTACAAGAAGGTATCTGAAAACGAAGAATAAAACAACAAATATTCCTCCGGTGATTCCTAAAGCCTGACCAGAGAATTTAGCAGTTTGTGTTTCTCCTTCTTCGAAGTCAGCACTTGTATTATGTTTTGGTAACCCTCCGATAGGTCTTCCTTCCGGAGTTACTACGTATTTGTTTTTAAGGATAAAGAATGTTACAGTTCCGATTACCATTGCGATAGAAGCCGCTAAGAATCCCCATTTGAAAGCGAAGATATCTCTTACTCCAGTTGCAGCATCTTTTACGTCTCCTACGTATGGACAGATAAACTGACCTAAGAATGCCCCAATATTGATCCCCATATAGAAAATGGTGAAAGCAGAATCCAGTTTAGATTTTTCCTGCTTTGGATAAAGGCTTCCTACCATTGAGGAAATATTCGGTTTGAAGAATCCATTACCGAAAATGATCACGAATAAAGCGAGCCACATGATAAGTTTAGCACTTCCAATATCCGCTGAGAAAGTAGAGGCACTGATGAATAATAAGAACTGGCCAATAGCCATTAACGATCCTCCGATGATGATCGCATATCTGTTTCCGATATATTTATCAGCAATAAATCCTCCCAAAAGAGGAGTTAAATAACATAAAGCTAGAAATCCACCATAGATGATCGCTGCATCAGCTTCTTTTATCAATAAGGAATTTACCATGAAGAGCGTCAAAAGAGCTCTCATTCCATAAAAGTTGAAACGCTCCCACATTTCTGTTCCGAAAAGAACCCATAATCCTTTAGGATGCCTGGAATTCTTATTCTCTACAAATTCATCCGGTTTCGGACTCAATGCTTCAATATTATCCATTTCTATTGTTAATTTTTGTTAAGACTGACAAATATAGTTTATTTTGGGTTTTTGGCAAGGTTTTAATTTTATTTTTAAATAAAAAAGCTGCGGAACTCTTCCGCAGCTTACTTATCTTTATAATATTAAGGATTTTAGTGCCCTTTTTCTGTCATAATTTTATTTAACCTTTTTAACATAGAAAGGCCTAAAAGTGTAGCAAATATTAACAAAGCGAAGTTCACAAGGAAATAATTCGTCTTGTTTTCATAGTTATACCATGTACTTGCCAGGATTCCTGAAAGCTTATTTCCTACAGAGTTGGCCAGGAAAAATCCTCCCATCATCAATGCTGTAATCCTTGCAGGAGAAAGTTTGGATACAAAAGAAAGTCCCATTGGAGACAGACATAGTTCCCCGATCGTAATTACTCCGTAGCTGGCAACAAGCCATAACGGAGATACTTTTACTGATCCGTTGTCTCCGGCCATCACTGCCAGAACCATTACCAGACAAGAAAGTCCGGAAATAAATAATCCTAAAACAATCTTGGTAGGCGTTAAAGGTTCTTTTCCTTTTCTTCTTAATAATGCCCAGAATCCTACAATAACCGGGGTTAAAGCAATAACCCAGAATGGATTGATAGACTGGAATAATTCTGTATTGTATAAATAGACTTTGTTTTCAGGATTTTTTTCAAGAGCAGCACGTTGTTCAGGAGATATGTTTTTAAAATAAACATCTTTACCCATTTCCTTTTTAGTTTCACCATTATCATCTTTTTGAGAACGGAACTGGTTGTCATAAACCGGAACTTCTTTATCTTCATAGTTTTTCCCTTCCACCATATAAATTCCTTCCAATGGCTTTTCAAGAGAAGCAGGAACACTTCTGTCCGTATAATAATTGGCCCATCTTGTCAAAGCCGTACCATTCTGTTTGAAAACAGCCCAGAAGAACATACTGATCAGGAATACGGAAAGTAATGCTCCGATAGAGGCTTTTTCATCCGGTTTAGCTTTAAAGTAAAGAGATGCATAGAAATAAATAACAGGTATACAGGCAAAAATAAAGGCATCAGTACTGTCACTTCCAAAAATATTTCCAGGAATAAACCAACCTATTGCCCCGGCAACGATAGCAGGAACGAATACTTTGATCAGAATTTCTGAAAGTTTTGTATCTCCTTCCTGTACAGGTTTCATCTGTGCAGCGTGGATATAATGCTTTCTTCCGATGGTAAAAATAACCATCCCGATAAGCATTCCTACACCAGCAGTGATGAAAGCTTCACCCCAACCGAATTTATTACGCATGAAAGCCGCAATAATATTACAGATAAATGCTCCGATATTGATTCCCATGTAGAAAATATTATATCCGGAGTCTTTATTCGCTTTATAAGGTTCTTCAGAATAAAGGTTTCCTAATAATGTTGAAATGGTAGGTTTAAAGAAACCGTTTCCGATAATAATTAAAGCCAGAGAGGAATAAAACAGAGGTAAATCTTTAAAAACTCCCATTCCTATATATCCTGCAGCCATTAAAAAGCCTCCAAGATAAATAGACTTAATATACCCTAAAACCCTGTCAGCAAGGAATCCTCCAATGAATGGAGTCAGATAAGTTAAGGCAATATAAGTTCCGAAAATGTCATCAGCAGTTTTATCCGGAAGTCCAAGTCCGCCCTTCATGCCCGTAGGCTCAATAACATAGAGAACAAAGATTCCAAGAATCAGGTAATACCCGAAACGCTCCCACATTTCTGTAAAGAATAGATAGGGTAGCCCTTTAGGATGTTTAGTCTTCATATAATCAATTTTCAAATTTCCCAAAAATAAGTTTTTAATTTCAATTGATAAAATAAATAATACATGCCTAAATGATTAATGAAATAAATATAAAATTTTAAGTGTAAAGAGTGATTTGAGTTGTTGAAATTAATTTGTACAAGGAATGAAAATAGTGCAAATAGGGGCTTGTACACAGAATATGCAACTTGATTTCTCTTAAAAATGATATTTGTTTTCTAGCTTCGAGATGTCAATATTGACATAATTAAAAAAACATTTATTATGAAAAAATTAAAAAAGATTTCGAGAGAAAAGTTAAAAAGTGTCCAAGGAGGTGTAAAAGATTTTTGCCAGCCGGGAGCAGGTGACATCTGTGCGCAATGGGGTCTGGAATGTGGTTTTCATTATACGGTCCAAAACGGACAAGTAGTTGACTCACTAACGCATAACGCTTGTATGTAAACTTAAAAAGTATTTATATGAGATGTAGCAATGCATCTCATATAATTCCAGTGTTTTAATATTTTCATTGAGTTTGTTGAACAAGATCTTAATATTTACTATGAAAAGACTATTTTTTATTATGCTTTTTCTTTCAAATATTTTATCAGCGCAACTTGTTACGTTTGTTTATGAAATTAAGCATAAACCCAATCCAGATAAAGAAATTTTTGAAACAGGTAATTATTATCTTGATGTAATTGGGGGGCAGTCTGCTTTCCGGTCAGAAAAAGAAAGATATGCAGATTCATTAATGTTGAAAAATGGATATTGGGAAGGGGGACCAAAAACTTCACTTAATCAGCTTTATATTATCAAGAATCTAATAAATAAGAGTATCACCAAAAGCATAACAACTCTATCAATGCATGATTTGTATAACATTCCCATCAATGATAAGCTGAATTGGGAGATTCTGCCCGAAAGGATGAAAATTGGAGATATGGAATGTCAGAAAGCCACAGTAAAGTATGGTGAAAGAAATTGGATAGCATGGTTTAGTCAAAGCATACCCTTACTGGAAGGACCTTATATATTTCATGGATTACCAGGATTAATCATAAAGATTTCTGATGATAAAAATGATTATGATTTTAGTTTGATAAAGACTATAAATGTTGATAAAAATAAAACATTTTATTTGAGAAAGGGAAAAGAAATAAGCTGGGAGACCTATGAAAAGATACAAAGTGATTATTATTCGGATCCGTTTGCAGAAATCAAGGCGAGAAATATAAAGTATAAAGTAACGGATGAAAAAGGAAATCCGGTAGAAATGAATTTAAAACAGATGACAGAAAGTATTCAAAAACAAATAAAAGAAAACAATAATCCCATAGAACTCAATCATAAAGTCAATTATAATTAAACAGGCTTTTAAATGTTTTAAAAACTACTTAAAAATAGAAAATGCACTCAATGGAGTGCATTTTCTATTTCATTACTTGATTTTATTATAAATTATTAAGGATAAAATCCGTCATTTTCTGATACAATTGTGGTCTCGTCTGCCCACCATAAATTCCGTGGTTTTTATCTGGATAAGCCATGAAGTCAAACTGTTTTTTATTTTGAATCAAAGCTTCCGAGAATTCCATAGAGTTCTGGAAATGAACATTGTCATCAGCAGTTCCGTGAATCAATAGGAATTTACCTTTCAACAGATTAGCATATTCAGTAGGAGAATTTTTATCATATCCATCAGGGTTTTCCTGAGGAGTTCTCATAAATCTTTCTGTATACACAGAATCATAATATCTCCAGTTGGTTACCGGCGCTACAGCAATTCCCACTTTGAAAACATCAGCTCCTTTAGTCATAGCTAAGCTGGTCATATAACCACCGAAGCTCCATCCAAACATTCCGATTCTGCTTTTGTCAATATAAGATTGATTTCCGAACCACTTCGCTGCAGTGATCTGATCTTCGATCTCATATTTTCCTAAATTCATATAGGTTACTTTCTTATATTTTGCTCCTTTATAGCCTGTTCCACGTCCATCTACACAAGCCACAATATATCCTTTTTGTACAAGATGATTGAACCACATGGCGTTTCCGTTGTCCCATGAATTGGCAACCTGTTGAGATCCCGGCCCGGAATACTGGAACATAAATAAAGGATATTTCTTATTCGGATCAAAGTTTTTAGGCTTCATGATCCATGCATTCATCTGATCGCCTACAGCATTGGGAATCGTAATGAATTCTTTTTCAACAAAATTATCAGTCTTCAACTTCTGAAGCTGATCATTGTTGTTTTGAAGTTCTTTTACTGCTTTTCCGTTACCGTCTTTTAAAACATAGGTGTAAGGTTTTGCTGCTGTAGAGGAAGTTTCAATGAAATAATTATAGTTTTTGCTGAAGTTAGCAGAATTGTTTCCTTCTGCATTAGAGATCAGCTGAGTTTTTCCGTTTTCAATATTTACTTTGGAAATCACCTTATTGATGCTTCCTTTTTCAGTAGTCTGAACGTAAATTTCTTTAGATTTTGGATTAAATCCATAATAATCGGTTACTTCCCAATTTCCTTTTGTGATTTGCTTTTTAAGTTTACCATCTTTGTCATACCAGTACAGGTGACGGTTTCCGTCTCTTTCAGAAGCCCAAAGGAAGGAATCATCTTCAAGGAATTCAAGAGTAGGGCTATCTGTATCAATCCATTTATCATCCGTTTCGGTAAATAATTTCTGAACTGCTCCTGTTTTGGTATTTACTTTCAAAATATCCGAAGCATTCTGAATTCTCTCAGAAGTAATTAAAACAATTTCGTCCGGTTTTGCGGTCTGGAATACATTCGGAATATAATAGTTTTTGAAAGAACCTAAGTTCAGCTGCATCGTTTTCCCGTTATCAAGACGGTATAACTGTGCTGAAACTACAGAGTTTTTCTCCCCTGCTTTAGGATATTTATAACGCATTTCAGCCGGATAAAGATTTTTCCCATAAATCGGAATATAGATTTCCGGAACCTGGCTTTCATCAGACTTCACAAATACGATGGCATCAGAATTTTTTGTCCATTCATATTGTCTTGCATGCCCGAATTCTTCTTCATATACCCAATCTGCCAAACCATTCAGGATAGAGTTTTTTTTACCATCCGTAGTAATTTGTGTGATTTTTCCTGAGCTAAGATCCTGATAGAAAAGATTATTGTCAGCAATAAAGGCCACTTTTGTAGCATCTGGTGAAAATGTAGGCTCCTGAACCGGTTTTCCTTCATTCAGACTGATAGTTTTCCCGGATTTTAAATCTTTTACATCAAATTTTCCCAGAAAAGAATGTCTGTAAATAGGCTGGCTTCCTGTCTGTAAAAGGATTTTAGATTCATCATCAGAAAAAATATAGCTTTCAAACCTTCCGTCAACAAGATTTCCTTCCTTCTGTGAAGTTTTGTAAGAATATTTTGCAATTCCTGAAGGTTCAATGACAAGATAGTTTTCTCCGTTTTTCATGGAAGAGATTCCTGCAATCCCTTTTCCACGGTAATATCCTGAATATATTTTATCTAAAGTAATTTCCTGTGCTGAGACATTTTGAAATACGGCAGCAACAGTAAGAGTTAAAAGGAGTTTTTTCATTTTCAATTTTAATGATTCCAAATTTAATAATTCTTACTTACATAACCATATAAAATAAAAATCAGGACCGGATGTCATTTTTTCTTACTCTTTCAGGAAAATGTTTTTTAGTTTTCGAATCTGGAGTAATTGAAAATATTCATTAATGAAATTTCTTTAAAAAGGTAATTTGGCAAAAAAATTGAATATATAATAAGTATAAATCAAATGAAATAATAATTATGGAAACGAATGCATACAACCAGAAACTGAACCGTTATGTATTAAACGACCAGATTGTTTATACAGGTTTTTCCAGCTTTAGTGATGCCGAAGAATGTGCTCATAAAAAAGGAGGAACATTGGTAGAAGTGGTGTTTAGAGACGGAAATGATAATCCCGAAATTACTGATGAAGCGGGTTTGATAGAGAAAAAAATTCATTACTATGTGTATGCAGGCGATGAGTATAAATTTATCCATTCTTCAGATCCGGGATTCAGAAAATATGCGGATGAGCTGCAAAAAATAAAAGCAAGAAACGATAAAACCAGTCCGGACGAACGATATTTTGCCAATTTTGAAATTGAAAATACAGAAGACCCGATTATTGTAATTAAAAATGATCAGTTTGAATCGGTAACATCAAGAGAGCGTTCAAAATATTTGAAACATGCCTGCGTCTATGAATTAGGGGTTTCCCTGCCAAAATCTTAAAAAATCAGATCATGAGCAAAACGAAATATTCAGACAAAGCTCAGGACAAAGTAGGAGAAGTAATGCACGAATTCAAGGAAGGAAAGCTGAAATCTTCCTCCGGAAAGAAAGTGACGAACAGAAAGCAAGCCATAGCTATTGGTATTTCTGAAGCGAGAGAAAAAGGTATGAAAGTGCCACCGAAAAAGAAAGATCAATAACTTAGAAAATCCAGAAAGAAAACTTTCTGGATTTTTTTTTATTTAATCTTCTATATTTCATTTATTCTGAACAATGAGGAGGGAGAAAGGGAAAAGAAGTACTGGGAAAATTAACTTATTTATCTTTTTTATATGTAATTTTTTCTTTGTTTTGATATTGAGGTCTTTTTTAAGTGTTTGTAAATGTGTGTTTTAATTCGTTGCTGTACATATGATGTAGTTTACTTTGTGTGAGTTTATTCTTTTTTGTTGCAAATTCACATTATTCATAACTCATTTTATATCTTATTTCAAATTAAAACACAAATGATGAAAATGTTTTATGATGGTTAAAGTTTTTCTTTATCCAGTGTTAATTGATATACAAACAGCCTTGGGAGTCTTTTCTTTTATACCATGATATAGTGCAAATTCTTGCAAGGCTGATTATTAAAAACTAATTGATATGTTCGGAGTTTCAACTTTGAAATCAATAGCTATTCTTCTGTTGATTTTACCATTTTCTATAATTGCGGGACAATCACAAAAAAGATCCAAACCTAATGTAATTTTTATTGTAGTTGATGACCTGAGGCCGGAATTAGGAGTTTATGGTAATTCAATCATTAAAACACCCAATATCGATAAGCTGGCAAGAAGAAGTACAACTTTTACAAATGCATATTGTCAGGTAGCAGTTTGTGCTCCTTCCAGAGCAAGTGCCTTAACGGGCTTGCGGCCAGATTCCACTAAGGTATGGGTGCTGGGAGAAGAATTTCGTAAAATACATCCTGATGTGGTAACAATTCCTCAGCAATTTGAAAAATTTAATTATCATACAGTGTCTATCGGAAAGATTTTTCATAATCATATGCCTGATTCTATCTCTTTTCGTGAACCTGATCTCCGTCCTGACGGATATGCCGTTAAAAATATGATAGACAGAGATCCTGAATCTTTTTATTTCAGCGGGGAACTTAAAGCGGAACTTGCTGCCAAAAGATTGAAAAGATTAGCTAAAGACCCTAAAAGATATGGTAACGGCTGGGCATATGGACGTTCTGTAGAAGTTGCAAACTGTCCCGATGATTCGCTGTATGACGGAGCTCAGACATCACTTGCTATTCAGACCATCAACCGTATTAAAAATAAAAAGAACCCCTTCTTTCTGGCATTGGGGTATTTCAGACCACATTTACCATTTGTAGCTCCCAAAAAGTACTGGGATCTTTATAACCCTATGGAAATACCTATGGCGGATAACAGCTTTATTCCGTTCAATGCACCAAGTATGGCAATGTATAATCAGAGAGAGATGACCGCTTGTTATGATCTGGAATATGTTAAACATCCTGCGTATTTCCGGATGCCGGAAAAGGAAGCGAGAATGCTCAAACATGGCTATTATGCTTCTGTAAGCTATGTTGATGCCTGTATTGGGCGGCTTGTAGATGAGCTGGAAAAACAAAAATTAATGGATAATACCATTATTGTATTATGGGGAGACCATGGCTGGAAGTTAGGTGAGCATAATGCCTGGGGTAAACAGACTAATTATTTAAATGATACTCGTGTTCCACTTATTGTATATGTGCCTGGAATGAAAAATCCGGGGAGTAAAAACAATGAACTGGTGGAGGTGGTAGATCTTTATCCTACCCTTTGTGATCTTGCAGGAATAGAAACACCTGCTTATCTGCAAGGGATAAGCTTTAAAAAACTTCTGAATGAACATAGTGTTGAATGGAAAGGGGCTGTATTCAGCCAGTTTTTACGCCCTGCCGGAGAAGGAATAGATCTTAATAAAAAAAGCTACATGGGATATTCAATGGTGACCAAAAGTCATCACCTTATAGAGTGGTACTATTGGGATAAGGCAACCCAAAAGCCGGGGGAACTTGTTGCACAGGAACTTTATAATCTCACCTCGGATCCAAAAGAGAATTTCAATATTGCCATGTATCCGGAATATAAAGAGATCCTTGAAAAGCTTTCTGAACAACGTAAAAAAGGGTGGAAAGATGTGAAAAATAAGCTGATAACAACTAAATCTTATCAATAAAAAAGAAAATGTATATCTGATGAAGAATTTCAATTTTTTAAAAATAGTATTCATTATATCTATTTGTAATTGCATAGCGGTAAGAGGTGAAAGTTTTCATAAAGAAAATCCTAAACCTAGAAAAAACATGAGATCCGGTATAAAGCAGACAAGACCTAATATTTTATTTATTCCTATTGATGATTTAAGACCTGAAATGGGCTCTTATGGAAATACGGTTATAAAAACTCCTAATATGGATAAACTTGCGGCTAGAGGAGTTGTCTTTAAAAGGGCATATTGTCAGCAGGCAGTATGTAATCCTTCAAGAGCCAGCCTTCTAACTGGTTTGAGACCTGATTCTGTTCGTGTATGGGATCTTCAGACAGATTTCAGGAAAAATCTGCCGGATGTAGTAACGCTTCCGCAGATCTTTAAAAATAATGGCTATTATACAGTGGGAATTGGAAAAACCTTTCATAACACTTTACCTGATGGTAAATCCTGGAATGAAGAACTTCATGTGAACGGATATCCCTTTGATCCGGATGCCGTGTATCAGCTGGAGAAAAACAAGATGATTCAGAAGGAAAAGGAAATTAATCTTCAGAAGATGGGAAAGGCAAAACCAGATGTTTATGGATTTATCTATACAAAGGCTAATTCTGTGGAAATGGCAGATGTTGATGATGATGCCTATTATGATGGAGCACAAACAACTATGGCCATTCAAAAGCTGAAAGAATTAAAAGGAAAAGATAAACCTTTCTTTTTTTCAGTAGGCTATTATCGTCCGCATTTACCATTTAACGCTCCTAAAAAATACTGGGATTTGTATAACAGAAATGATATACCTCTTGCTAAAAATCAATTTATACCTGAAAATGCTCCGGAATTTGCTGTACATGGTGATGCTGAACTGAGAGGGTATACAGACAGATCAGACCTGCCTCTACCATGGGAAAAACCTTATGATGTGGAAAAGCAAAAGGAAATTCTCCATGCGTACTATGCCTCTGTCTCTTATACAGATGCTCAGATAGGCAGACTTTTAAAAGCACTGGATGAATTAGGACTGAGTGAAAATACCATCATTGTATTATGGGGAGACCATGGCTGGAAACTGGGTGAACATAACAGCTGGTGTAAGCAGAGTAACTATGAGATTGATACCAGAGTGCCACTTATCATCAGCGGAGTAGGTGTAAAAGCAAAAGGAAAATCAAGCAATGCCCTTACGGAGTTTGTTGATATTTATCCTACTTTATGTGATATGAGCGGAATAAAAATTCCCGATTATCTTCAGGGAACCAGTATGAAACCTCTGCTTGCTGATCCTGCCCATACATGGAAGACAGCAGCCTACAGCCAGTTTTTATTGGGAAGATATGGGGTGAAATCCAAAGAAGCAAAAAATGTAGAAAGAATGGGGTATGCTATCCGGACAGACAGATATCGGTATGTGGAGTGGTTTGAATGGAATAAGGAAATAGAAAAGCCCGGAGATTATTTGGCCAGAGAACTTTACGACCATAAAAATGATCCTGATGAAAATATAAATATTGCTGAAGAAATATCTTCCAAAAAATTAGTAAGTCAACTTTCACTACAGTTGAAAAAAGGATGGAGATACAGTAAACCGAAATCATAAAAACTGTAAATATTCAGATAAAGATGATGTTTTCCATAAAGATGATAATTTGTACAGGAGTATTAAGTTTGGTATATTCCTGTAATAAAAATAAAACTGTAGAACCTGTGGGAAATAAACCAGGACACACCTGCATGAATGTACCGAAACGATTGAGTACATCAGATTCTTCTCATGTCAGTTTTAATGGAAAAACTTCTCTGGAAGCAATGGTGCTGATCCCTGGCGGAGAATTTGATATGGGAGGTGATAACAGTCAGGCTGATCCAGACGAATACCCTAAACATAGAGTAAAGGTTTCTTCGTTTTATATGGATATAACAGAAGTGACGAATGCACAGTTCAGTAAATTTGTAAATGCTACAGGCTATATCACAACGGCAGAGCGTAAACCCGATTGGAATGAATTAAAGAAAAACCTTCCTAAGGGTACTCCGAAACCTCCGGATAGTCTGTTGGTAGCTGCTTCATTAGTATTTAAACCCACAAGCAAACCTGTGGATCTGAATGATTACAGCCAATGGTGGAAATGGGTAAAAGGTGCTAGCTGGAAACACCCTCAGGGACCGGGAAGCAATATTGAAGGAAAAGACAATTATCCTGTAGTACATATAAGCTGGGATGATGCACAGGCTTATTGTAAATGGTCCGGTAAACGTTTGCCCACAGAAGCAGAATGGGAATTTGCAGCACGGGGTGGCTTAAAAAATAACATTTATCCATGGGGAAATCAACCTATAAATACAGGACTTCCTAAAGCGAATAGCTGGGAAGGAAAATTTCCCTACCTTAATGAAAAGAAGGATGGCTATATGACTCTTGCCCCGGTACAATCATTTAAAGCTAACGGATATGGTCTGTATGATATGGCGGGAAATGTTTGGGAATGGTGCAGTGATTTATACAATTCTGATTACTATAAAAAACTGGAAGGCACTCTGGTTCTAAACCCGCATGGTGCTGACAAGTCTTATGATCCTCAGGAACCATATAGTATAAAACGCAGCTTGCGTGGGGGAAGTTTTTTATGCAATGATAGCTATTGCAGTGGATACAGGGTAGCCAGACGTATGAAAAGCAGCCCTGATACAAGTCTTGAACATACCGGATTCAGGTGTGTTCAAGACATTGTTAATTAATTCTATTTCTGATTATTATAAAGTATCCTGTAATATTCATCCGCCATCCTGTCGCTGTTGAAATGGTCTTTCACATCATTCATTGCATTATGCTGAATTTTTCTCCATTCATCAGGGCGATCATAGTAGGTGGGAAGAATTTCGTTTTCAAGGATTTCATATAATGTATTTAAATCATAATTATCCTGTTCATAAATGCTCATATTCTGATAATCTGCTTTAGGAACAACGAAAGAGTTTTCTCCATGTTTGGCAAATTCCGGGATCCAGCCGTCATCTGTGGATAAATTGACTGAGCCGTTCATAGCAGCCGTCATACCGGAAGTTCCTGAAGCTTCCCTTGGAACTCTTGGGTTATTAAGCCATACATCAGAACCTTGTTTTAAAGATTTACTTAAAGAAAGCTCATAACCTGTAAGAACAGCAATGTTTTTATGGTATTTACTTTCTTCCACCAGCGTATTGAAGGTGGAAATAGCAGAGTAGTCCATTGGGTAAGGTTTCCCTGCCCAGATGATCTGTACAGGATATTTTGGATGATTCAGAAGTCTGTAGAATCTCTCCTTGTCATGTAAAAGAAGTTCTGCTCTTTTGTAGCCTGCGAATCTTCTTGCCCATACAATCGTAAAGACATTAGGATTAAATAAATTTCCTGTTTGATCGGCAACAATACTGAACAGCTTTTTCTTTAAATATTTCTTGCGGAAATCGAAAGCAGTGGCATCATTTTCATCTTTTGCATTGTATAAAGGTTTATCAGACCAATATTTAAATTCCTGAGCATTAGTAATAGAAGTGATTTCACAGATTTCCGGATATTTATTCCACATGGCTCTGGAAACGACTCCATGAAGCTGTGAAACGCCATTGGCCATTCTTGCCATTCTTAAGGCACAGAGAGAGTGATTGAAACGGTCATCATCAGATCCTTCAATCTTTTTTACTTCTTCCATGCTGTATCCCGAAAAATAGGACATATCATAGCATAATCTGAAACTATGCTTTTCATTACCTGCTTCTTCCGGAGTATGAGTGGTAAAAACGAGTTTTTCTTTCACTTTATTAAGATCACCATTATATTTTCTCAGAAGATGAAAGGCTGCCGGAAGTCCATGGGCCTCATTAAGATGGTAAACCTCTCTTTCAATATTCATTTCATCCAGTAACTTGGCTCCTCCTTTTCCCAATAAAATATATTGGGCCAGTTTTGTAGATTCATTCGCGTCATACAATTTGTGACAGATTGTTTTAGAAACATGATCATTTTCCGGAACATCTGTGGAAAGGAAAAACATAGGTGCCGTATTGAAGATTTCAGGATCAAGATACCATACTTTTACCCAAACCGGAGCACTATGGATTTCGATTTGGAATTTTATTCCGGTATCTTCAAGAAAACTGTACATTTTTCTCGTCCATACAGGTTGTAAAGTCTGATCGTGATTTCTTGCCTGGTCATAATAACCGAACTTCCACAGAATCCCAATTCCGATAAGATCCTGCTTAAGGTTATAAGCGCTTCTCATGTGAGATCCTGCCAGAAAGCCAAGTCCTCCCGAATATATTTTCAGTACCTGCTCAAGAGCAAATTCCATTGAGAAATAGACAGTCTTTTTTGAATATTGAGGATTGATAGTGTAGGGTATTCTGAAATTCCTAAAATCCATAAATGTGGGTTTGTGTTTAAAAAGACAAAGGTATTAATTATGAAAATAAACTTTACATTAATTAATCGATAAATTAATTAAAAAACTAAGTATTGAATTGTTTTTTTACTTACCTTTAAGAGTGTAAATTTTTGATTATCAAAAACTTTTAATAATGAAAGCCATTGGCTGCATGTGTTCTTTAATTAAATAAAAAAATCACACATGAAAAAGACGTTTTCTGAAGAAGATCTGATAAAGAATCTGAGTTTATATTACCTGAACCGGCATTTGAAAAAAAAGCCCATAGAGAAGTATCACCGTACCATAGACGAATCTCCGCTGCATGACCGTGAAAAGTACAGAAAGAAATCCGAGATTCTGCTTCTCAATTCTTTTATGCATCATTTCCCCGAAGTGAAATTTGAAAACCTTACCTGTGAGAGTCCAGACTTTATCGCCAAGTTAAACGACAAAAAAATCGGAATAGAACTGACCGAAGTGATCAATCATCTGGAAATGAAAAAAGTAGAAAGTACTTTGAATAAAATGTTCCGTCAGGCAGAAATATTATTAGAACAAGAAGACACTACGAAATATCGTGGTGTTTATTTTTTAGAATTCCACCCGGAAACCAAATTTGATAATCTGGAAGTACAACAGGAAAACATCATCAGCATTTATAAGAGTATTAAAAAAAATAAAGGAGTGGGCTGTGTAAAAAGTGTAAGAAAATCTTTCCATCGTAGAAATGTCTTTATCACCCATGAATATAGTATGAATCTGTTTGATGAACTATGTTCCGAAAAGATTCTGGAACTTATTGAAAAGAAGAACGAAAAATTTCCTTACTACGACACCTCTGTAGATGAATGCTGGCTGGTGATTGTTTCAGATATGAATTCTATTGCTTCACGCTATACTTTTATTCAGGATAAAGAACATTTGAGAGAAGTAAAAAGTCCTTTCCATAAAATATTTCACCTGGAAAATCTCTGTGGAAATATTACAAGTATAAAATAAAGCTGATGTTTTATTTTGTTTGGTTATTTTGTTCTTTAATTTGAGATAATATGAATAATTTTAAATTATTTGATGTTTTAATTTGTAATAGTTTAAAATTATATAGATTTTATTGTTTTTAATCAAAATAAGGTTATATTTGATGTGCGTTGATTATCAATGCGATGTATAACTGCTATAACCATAAAAACATTCAATCTATGAGAAAACTTTTACTTTTTATACTTATATGTCTCTCTCATACTTTCTATGCTCAGGCCGATTGTGCTACAGCTCTTTCCGTTTGCGGAAATTCAAATATAACGTATAGCCCTACTGGGTATGGTAATATAAAAGAACTGGTGAACTCAGGAAGTTGTATAGATTTTACTGGTGAGCACAACTCAATTTGGTATAAAATTACAATTGCTACAGGAGGAACTCTTACTTTTGATCTGGTTCCTAATAATCCGGATGCTGATTACGACTGGGCAATTTTTGGCCCCAATGTAAACTGCGGAAGTTTAGGCTCACCAATACGTTGTAATGCTGCAACAGTTATTGGTCCAGGTCCTGCTACAGGATTAAATATGACAAGTACGCTTTTAAGTGCTGCAGGAGGTTCTCTGACTCCTTATTGTAAATATCTTGATGTTTTACCGGGACAGACCTATTATTTGTTTATTGACAACTGGGTGAGTAGTACCAGTTCTACAACAGCTCCGTTTTCGTTGACATGGGGAGGAACTGCCACACTGGCTTCACCATTTACCGATCCAAATATTCAGACCCAGCCATTTAATCCTCCTGGAATTCCTGCGGCAAATCCTGCTGATCCAAGAGAAGTGGTAATATGCTCTACTACAGCTTTATTTGATTTTTCTACATTATCTTCTGGAATTCTCAACGGAAATCAAAACTTTGGGGTAAGCTATCATCTGAGCCAGAATGATGCTTTAACAGGGAATAACCCTATTACAGTTCCTATCACTGTAAATACAACGACTGTCTATTATTACAGCATCAATTATACCGATCCGGCCAATGCATCTAATCCGCTTAATAAATGTAAACAGGTCGGAACATTTAAATTTAAAGATGGTTCTATTACGGCAAAAAATGCAACTTTGACCCAATGTAACAATAATAATGCAGGGACTGCTTTATTTGACTTAACCACAGCGGACGTTATTGGAAACGCAAATGTTACTAAAAAATACTATCCCACAATGGCGGATCTCAATGCAGGGACCAATGAGATTACCACCCCAATGGCATTTGTGTCTGCAGAAGGAATTATTTATGTAAAGGTGATCTCAGAATTTGGCTGTACCGCAGTGGCACAGATTACTTTGAAATTCTATCCTGTAGTGGTGGTGAATGAAACAACCCTGAGATCATGCTTCATTGAAGCCAGTCCATCCACAGCTTCTTTCAATCTTGTCAATGCTTCGGTAACTGGTCAAACTAATCCTACAAAAAAATATTATCCTTCATTAACGGATGCTCTTAATCAGACCAATGAGATTCTGAATGCCAATAATTACATTGCACCTAATGGATTTGTATATATAAGAGTTTCTAATGCTCAGGGATGTTATAATGTGGCGAAGGTTACTTTAGTTGTTATTCCACCTGTCTATTCTGATAAACTTAAAGATGTGACTATTTGTGCAGAAGATCAGACCACGCTGGATGCAGGACCTGGATTCAAAAGCTATGAATGGAGTACAGGAGCTACTACACAAACGATCAAAGCCGGAATAGGTGTATACTGGGTAAAACTTAAAACGGGAGAATGTGTTACAACACAAACTGTAAAAGTGCTTCCTTCTGAACAGCCGGTTGTTTCCGGTATTGATATCTCGAATAACACCATCACGGTATCTGTAATAGGAGGTACTCCGGCATATAAATACTCAATAGATAATATCATCTGGCAGGATTCCAATGTTTTCAATAATCTTTCAAGGGGAGATCATAAAGTCTATGTAAAAGATGCTTATGATTGTGATCCGATAGAAATAGGAATTGTTGTCCCTAATTTAATTAACGTGATTACCCCTAATGCAGATGGAATAAATGATGTGATTGATTATTCAGCCCTAGCCAACAAACAAAACCTGATCATGAATGTCTTTGACCGTTATGGAAATAAAATCTTCCAGGCAGACAAATCCAATGGCTATAAATGGGATGGTACCCAGAGTGGAAGAAGGGTCCCTACAGGAACATACTGGTATTCTATCACATGGAATGAAAATGATAAAAAGAATACAGCCATTAAATTCACAGGTTGGGTATTGGTGAAAAACAGAGAATAGTATATAAAACAGATAGAAAAAACCACTTCAATCGAAGTGGTTTTTATTTTTAAAAGTTGTTAAATTAGATATCAAAATAGAAAGAATGAAAGACCTGTTTGTAAAACGTTTTGAATACTATAAATCTCTTGGTGATAAAACCTTTGAACAGTTAACAGATGAGCAGATGTTCTGGCAGTATAATGAAGAAAGTAATTCTATTGCCATTATTGTGAAACATCTTGCAGGAAATATGCTTTCAAGATGGACCAATTTTCTGACTGAAGACGGTGAGAAATCCTGGCGTAACCGTGATGGAGAATTTGTCAATACTTTTACCAGTAAACAACAGGTTCTTGATTTTTGGGAACAGGGCTGGAAATGCCTTTTTGATGCTTTAGATAAAATAAACGAGGAGAATCTCTATTCCACAACGTATATCAGAGGAGAAGCACATCCGGTTATTGATGCAGTTCTTCGTCAATTAGCGCATTATCCTTACCACATCGGGCAAATTGTTTATATCGCTAAAATGATAAAGAATGAAGATTGGAATACGCTTTCAATTGCTAGAAACCGATCTCAACAGTTTAATACAGAAATGAAAACCAAATTTTCAAATCAGGATCCGGATACCAATTCATCACCCGTCTGCTTTCAAAACAGCCCCGAAGTAAGAGACGAATATAAACAATAGATTGAATCAATCTTGGATTCTTATTAAAATTACTATCTTTGCACCCATAAAATTCAGGAGTAACAAATGTCTACTTTTCACAGAACTGCCGCGTTTCATACACTTGGCTGCAAATTAAACTTTGCAGAAACATCTACTATTGCCCGTCAATTAACAGATGCAGGTTATGATAAGGTAAGCTTTGATGAAAAAGCGAATGTGTATGTTATTAATACATGTTCTGTGACAGAAAATGCTGACCGTGAATGTAAACTTCATGTGAAAAGAGCAATGAAAGCCAATCCAGAAGGACTGGTGGTAATTGTTGGGTGCTATGCACAGCTAAAGCCTGAAGAAATTTCACAGATTGAAGGAGTTGACCTGGTTTTAGGAGCAAAAGAAAAATTCAATATTCTGAGCTACCTTGACGATTTGGAGAAATCTGAAAGTGAAGGAGTTGTTCATTCATGTGAAATTGAAGAAACCGATTTCTTTATCGGAAGTTATTCTATAGGAGACAGAACCAGAGCTTTCCTGAAAGTACAGGATGGCTGTGACTACAAATGTACCTACTGTACCATTCCATTAGCCAGAGGAATTTCACGTTCCGATACCATCGAAAACGTTCTCAGAAATGCCACTGAAATTGCTGCAAAAGACATCAAAGAAATTGTTCTTACAGGGGTGAATATCGGTGATTATGGTAAAGGAGAATTCGGAAATAAAAGACACGAGCATACCTTCCTTGATCTTATTTCAGAACTGGATAAGGTAGAAGGAATTGAAAGAATCCGTATCTCTTCTATTGAACCCAATCTTTTGAAAGATGAAAGTATTGAGCTGGTTTCTAAAAGCAAAAGCTTTGTTCCGCATTTTCATATCCCGTTACAATCCGGAAGCGATGATCTTTTGAAAAAAATGAAACGTCGTTACCTGACCAAGCTTTATAATGACAGAGTCAACAAGATCCGCGAGGTTATGCCTGATGCGGCTATTGGTGTAGACGTTATTGTAGGATTCCCGGGAGAAACAGAGGAAATATTTATGGAAACCTATAATTTCCTTAATGAACTTCCTATTACTTACCTTCACGTATTTACTTATTCAGAAAGAGAAAATACGGAAGCTGCTGCTATGGACGGTGTAGTTCCTGTAGCGGAAAGAAAAAAACGTAATAAAATGTTGAGAATTCTTTCTGAAAAGAAGAAAATGGCATTTTATCAGACACAACTTGGAAAAACGCTGCCTGTTCTTTGGGAGCATGAAAATAAAGACGGGAAAATGTTCGGCTTCACAGAAAACTATGTGAGAGTCCAGAAAGACTTTGATCCTGCATCCATCAATCAAATTGAATTTCTAAATTTAGAAAAAATCCTGTCAGATGGCACGGTTTCTGTGCAATCTTCTTACCAAAATTTTTTAGCAAAAGCATAGGCTCTTTGCAAAAATTCTACTAAATTTATTTTTAAACTTTTAAATACTACATTCATGAGAGATAAGTTTTTATCTTGGGGAATTGTATTAGTAGTTGCTACGTGGATTGTAGCAATACTGATCAGAGCGCATTATTGGATACCAACACTGTTATCCGCCATTTATGCATTGGGTGTTTACAATGCTTACCAATCGAAACATGCTATTTTGAGGAACTTTCCTGTATTGGGATACTTCAGGTATTTTTTCGAAAGTATTTCACCCGAAATGCAGCAATACTTCATTGAAAGGGAAACAGACGGGAAACCGTTTCCCAGAAACCAGCGCTCTGCAGTATACAGACGTGCAAAAAACTTAAGTGATACTGTAGCTTTTGGTACACAGCTGGAAGTGAATCACAGAAAATACGAAGGGATCAAGCATTCTATTTATGCAAAATCACCATCAGAAGAACTTCCGAGAGTGTGGGTAGGAGGAGAGCATTGTACACAGCCTTACCATGCGTCATTATTCAATATTTCTGCAATGAGTTTCGGAGCTTTGAGTGACAGGGCACAGATCTCACTGAACAGAGGAGCTAAAAAAGGGAACTTTTATCATAATACAGGAGAAGGAGGAATTTCGCCTTATCACATGGAAGGAGGAGATTTATGCTGGCAGATTGGGACAGGGTATTTTGGATGCCGAGACGCAGAAGGAAAATTCAATCCTGAATTATTTACAAAATATTCCACCCTTCCTAATGTGAAAATGGTTGAAATCAAATTATCACAAGGAGCAAAACCGGGACACGGAGGAGTTCTTCCGGGAGTAAAAAACACACCGGAAATTGCAGCAATTCGTCACGTAACACCGGGAATGACTGTTATTTCACCACCATCTCATAGTGCCTTTTCTGATGCAGCCGGATTGCTGAGGTTTGTACAGCAATTAAGAGACCTTTCCGGAGGAAAACCGGTGGGTTTTAAACTTTGTATTGGCGATACCAAAGAATTTGAAGATATCTGTGTACAGATGAATGTTCTGAAGATTTATCCTGATTTTATCACTATAGACGGAGCAGAAGGAGGAACAGGAGCTGCACCACCAGAATTCTCTGATGGAGTAGGGATGCCTTTGGAACCAGCTTTGATCTTTGTAAACAGAACGCTTAATAACTATAATCTGAGAAGTAAATTAAGAGTGATCGCCAGCGGTAAAGTTCTTACCAGCCTTGATATCCTGAGAGCAGTTGCAATGGGTGCAGACATGTGTAACAATGCCAGAGGATTTATGTTCTCTTTAGGATGTATTCAGGCGTTGAGATGTAACTCAAATAACTGTCCTACGGGAGTAGCAACCCAGGATAAAATGCTGATTAAAGGACTTGATGTGACAGATAAAGCAGAAAGAGTATATCACTTTCACAAAAATACACTTCATACATGCAATGAACTGATTGCTGCTGCAGGAAGAAGCTCTTATGAAGAAGTAGATGCTACCATGTTTATGAGAGGAGATGAGTTTGACCACCTTGCAGATCTTTATTTCCCTGATATTTTAGGAAATGTAAAACAGAAAGCAAGATCGTAATTCTAATTGATACCAATAAATAAACATCCCCCAAATAACAATTTGGGGGATGTTTATATTTTATTTTTTAATTATTATTGTTTTTCACCACTTGGTCTGTCCGATCTTCCATAAATCTGAAAGTTGAACACAAACGATTTATTTCTGTAAGAAGTATTTAAATACGGATAATGAGGGTTTCTTGCAAAAGCAGCTCTGGAAGGAACAATAATTACTCCCTGTAAATTATAAGGGGCTTCACTGGAAAGATCTTTGAATGATTTGAATTTCAATAAAGCTTCTCTGAAACCAGGAATTTGATAATAACTTGCTTTTTTTGAAGCATCTGTTGTACCAGCCTCTAATATTGATTTCTTTACGTAATAAAACATTGGGTCAATAACAGGAACACCTGTTCCGTCAATGGTATTTAAAAAGGCAGCTTTTGCTTGAAATGAAGTGTTCCCGTCAGAATTAACAGCCAGATAGGAGTACACTCTTCCCATGATTTTAATAACATCATCATCTTTGATCGTTTGATCATCGGCAGGATTAACAGGCTGAGCACCACTTCTCATTATATAGATTGTTCCTGAAGGAAGAGTTATAGGTGACAATTCAGATAATTTCTTTTCATTATCATCTGCAGTATCTGTAGAGCTGAAAGCTTTTATATTACCCTGAGCATCGAGATAATTCTCATCCATGAATTTCTTAATGGCTTGATCATCATAGGTGTTTTGTGTAGTAATGTCTTCCGGTTCTACATAGGTTGATGTATCATCATCTTTCTTACAAGCAGAAAAACACAAAGATCCTGCAAGGATATATAAAAATATTTTTTTCATTTCAAAAAACTTTAATTACTTTACAAATAATATAACGGCAAAAGTATAAAAAATTATGAGAATAGATAAATTTTTATGGAGCATTCGTTTTTATAAGACGAGAAGTATTGCAGCAGAGGAGATTAAAAAGAATAGAGTTTCTATAGGAACGTCTGCCGTAAAGTCTTCTAAAGAGGTAAAAGAAGGAGATACCATTAAGATCCGTAAGAATCAAATTGATTATAAAATAAAGGTAATTCAGATTCCTAAAAGCAGAATTGGAGCCAAGTTGGTGCCTCTTCATATTCAGGATGTGACAGATAAAGAGCAGTACGAACTGTTGAAACTCCGTAAAATGTCACAAGACTATTACAGAAATAAAGGAGAGGGAAGGCCTACCAAAAAAGATAGAAGAGAGATGGATGACTATGTAGGAAACGATATCGACTCCGATTTTACAGACTGGGATGATTTCTTTGGAGAAACAGGTAGTGAAGCTGATGATGAGGATTAATAATAAAATAAAAAAGCTCTAGAGATAGAGCTTTTCTATTATTTCGTTGACAATGTCTTCCGGTTCTCTAGAATCTGTCCCTACAGTGAATTGTGCTTTGCTGTAAAATTGATTTCTTTCAAATAAATGTTTGGCAATGAATTCTGGCAGGTCTTCATCAGATATATTGGCAATTAATGGCCTTTTTTCTTTCTGTTTTGAAAGTCTTTCCACCAATGTTCCAACTCCTGTTCTTAAAAAAACACTCTTGGAGTTATGATTAATGATCTCCATATTATTATAATATACAGGAGTTCCTCCACCAAGGCTTAAGACCACATTTTCTTCAGAAGCCAATATCTCTTCAAGTGCCTCTCTTTCCAGTTTTCTAAAGTAAATTTCTCCCTTTTTCTCAAAAATTTCTGGGATGGTTAATTTATTTCTTCTGGAAATCTCTTTATCGAGATCAATTAATTTAAAATCTATTTTTTCGCTTAATATTTTGGAAATGTGAGATTTGCCACTTCCCATGTATCCGATCAATGAAATTACCATGAAATTTTTTTTAACAAATTTGCGAAAAAGTTTTGAGATAAAGAAAAAAGTCATATCTTTGCACCACTTAAAACAAGGGACATTACTTAAATGAAAACTTGTTATACAAGTGGCCGACTCGGTAGCTCAGCTGGTAGAGCAATACACTTTTAATGTATGGGTCCTGGGTTCGAATCCCAGCCGGGTCACTAGCAATAATGATTACTTAATTTGTAATTTTATTGCCTGCGTGGTGAAATTGGTAGACACGCCATCTTGAGGGGGTGGTTTCCTAAGGATGTGCTGGTTCGAGTCCAGTCGCAGGCACTGCAAAGAAAATTTTATAATTAATATTGAAATTTATTTCATTTTAATTGTGGCCGACTCGGTAGCTCAGCTGGTAGAGCAATACACTTTTAATGTATGGGTCCTGGGTTCGAATCCCAGCCGGGTCACAAGTTTACTGAAAAGTAAATTTTTTTCATATTAATATTTTGTGATTTGGTGTTTCAAAGGCTTCCTTCAGGAGGCCTTTGATTTTTGTATGAACTCAAGAAACTAACCTTTCTTGTTTGGGTATTCAATAAAAAATCCCCAACTGGAATAGCCGGGGATATTATATTGTAAGAGATAAAGATTAATCCAGGTGCATGTTGTCAATTAATCTTACTCCATCTACTACAACTACGATGAAGGCTCTGAAATTTCTGTCTTTATAGAAAAAATCAGTTTCCTGTAAGGTGTTTTCATCAGCAATCAGAAAGTATTCAAGCTTCATACCCTGTTGGTCATCAAAAATATCAGCTACTCTTTCCTTAATTTCCGGAATACTTACTGTTCTGAACCAGTCGTTTACTTTCTTTAGAGTCTCATAAATAATTTTAGAAACTTCTTTTCGGTCTTCGTGAAGTCTTTGGTTTCTTGAGCTCAGTGCCAGTCCGTTTTCTGCCCTGTAAATAGGAACTCCGGATATCTTAACGGGAAGGTGTTTTTTCTCCACCATTTTTTTAATAATAGCAAGTTGCTGAAAATCTTTTTCACCAAAATAAGCATTATCAGGCTGTACCTGTCTGAAAAGTTCTTCTACAACAGTTCCGACTCCGTTGAAATGTCCCGGCCTGGATTTACCTTCCATTTCATTTTCCAATCCGTCAAAATCATACGGTTGGCTTTCTGCTTTTTCAGGGTAAATATCTGCTACTTCTGGGATGTAAACAGCATCTACAAGGCCTGAATTCTGAAGAATAAGGATATCTCTGTTAACATCTCTTGGGTATTTTTCAAGATCCTCAGGATTGTTGAACTGAGTTGGATTTACAAAAATTGAAGAGATAACAAGGTCATTTTCTTTTCTTGCCTCTTCATACAGAGAAAGATGGCCATTGTGCAGGGCGCCCATAGTAGGGGCAAAGCCAATTCTTTTTCCCATTTCTTTCTGTCTTTCAATGAAATCCTGAAGGACTTTTCTGTTTTTTAGAACTTCCATAGTTTATTTTAATACTATTTCAAAAATACTAAAAATATCGCATAATAATATGTACTTTTAATAATTTGAAAAAGGGAATTTTCGTAAAAAAATGTTAATTAAAATAATGTTGGATGTTTTTTTGTAATTTTGCACATTAAAGCATTTTTACAAAAATTAGATAGAAAGTTTATGCCGAATCAAAAAATACTGTACATTACTACAGAGATGTATCCATATCAGGAAGATACAAATATGGCTGCAGTGGTAAACAAAATGGCACTTAAGATGCACCAAGAAGGCAATGATGTAAGAGTTTTTATGCCAAGATTTGGACAAATAAGTGAGAGAAAGTTCCAACTTCATGAAGTAATCCGTCTTTCAGGGATGAATATTATTATCAATGATTTGGACCAGCCTCTAATCATTAAAGTAGCGTCTCTTCCGGGGGAAAGACTTCAGGTTTACTTTATTGACAATGAAGAATACTTCAAAAGAAAACAATATTATTTCGACGATGAAGGAAACCCTTTCGAAGACAATGATGAAAGAGCTATTTTCTTTGCCAGAGGAGTTATTGAAACCATTAAGAAACTAAACTGGGTGCCGGACGTTATCCATTTAAATGGATGGATGTCTTCTTTTGTTCCAATTTATCTTAAAACTTACTACGAATCAGATACTTATTTCAAAGATGCAAAAATTGTACTTTCTCTTTACAATGAGAAAGATGCTGACTTGGACAAAAAGATCGATGAAAAGCTACAGTTTGATAATATTTCGGGATTAAAAGCGTTAGATAACCCAACTATTAAAAGTTTTGTTATCGAGAGTATGAACTATGTAGATGCCGTTGTAAAGGGTGACGAGTTTTTGGATGAAGACCTGGATAAGGCTTTCAATGAAACAGCAACCCAGAAATCGGAATATCTGGACGTAGATTCTATAAATCAACTTTATTAAAAACACATTTTTAATGACTCATAATCTTAAAAAGACCTTCGCCATGCTTCTATTGGCGATTTTTGGAAGTGCATTCCTTTATAACTGTGAACCGGATCCGGATTCTCTTGGTGAGCAGCTGTTTAATGGTGATGCAGCACAAGGCAATGAAATTGCATATCCTGTTATAGCTTACAATTATGATAACAATGATTCAATCAGAAGTGATGCTTCAAGATTGATCAGCGGATTGAACGAATCCGGTGCTACTACAAATGTTGCTGTTCTTGGAGCCTTTACTGAATCCCAGTTTGGAATGCAAAGAGCATCTTATGTTACGCAGCTAAGAATGCCGGTAGATAATTTCGACTTCAACGGCGCGAATCCAAAAGTAGATTCTGTAGTCCTTGTAGTGAGACCACCTGTAAATACAGCTTCGAATACTTACTTCTTTGAAGGCAGCGATTCATTAAAGACAAATACATACGCAAAAACTGATTTCCCGGTAGACGGGGTTGCTACAGAAGTTTCCATTGAGAAAAAAACTTACCCTGTTCGTAAATACGGTAAAATAGGAGGGGCTTCAAAATCAATGAAAATTAATGTACACGAAGTGACTACGTTCTTAGATGCAAATAATGATGCTCTAAAACGTTCCAATGCGTCAATTAGTACTGGTGAATTGTTAGGTTCAGGAGTATTTGACGGCAGTATGAATTCCTTATCTATTACTAAAAAATCTGATAACTCAGTGGTATTTACCGGAAACCTAGGGTTCAGAATGAAATTAAGCAATACGAACTTTTTCCAGACTCATATTCTTGATAAAAAAGGAAAACCTGAACTTCAGGATGCTGCGAACTTTATCAGATATTTTAAAGGAATAAAAATTTCTGTGGATGAAACGGATAGATATCTTTACCAGTTCTCTCCTAATGATTTGCAGCTTATCATGTATTACAAATATGATAAAACGGAGAATGGAGCAACTACAAGACCACAAACAACCCTTAGTTTCAATCTAGGAAGTGCAAATGCTCATATCGGATTGTATGAGTACAACAGATCTGGATCACCTGCTGCAGCTGCACTGGCTGCAAGTAATCCTAATGAAGGAGATGAAAGACTTTTTGTTCAGGGAATGGGAGGTCCTTCTGTGGTAGTGAAAATTCAAGATGAGACCATCGCCAAACTTAAGGAGATCTATAATAAAGACAAAGCTGGTATTGTAAGTGCAAAGGTCAGAGTATATCTGGATCCTTTAACATGGAAAAACACCGGTTCTACTGAAGATCGTAAGTTTACCGTTTTAAACAATACATTAAATGCGGGTAAAATTGATTACTCAAAATTAACGTTCACTTCAGATCTTACAAACGGACTTGGCTTATATTATTATAAAGATAATCCTGGTTATTATGATTTTGTAGTCACAAAAACAATCAAGGATATTGTTGAAGGAAAAACAGAAACAGTTGGAGATGTTACACAGCCGATTGTTAATAAACCATTAATTATCAGTGCAGGAGCATTTGCAGCAAGTACTACAGGAACCCTTTTAGGTGTTCGTAATACGACAAGAGCATTTGATATGAACAGAATTATTCTGACAGGAATTGATAAAACGAATACCAACCCTAAGAGAATCCAGCTAATGGTGACTTATGGTACGAAAAAATAGAACACGATAAACAAACAACACTAGACAAAATAAAATATGTGCGGAATAGTAGGATATACAGGTTTTCAAGACGCTTATGAAATTGTAATTAATGGTCTTAGAAGATTGGAATATAGAGGGTATGACAGTGCCGGAATTGTTTTAGAAGGACCAGAGAATAAGCTGGAAGTAGAAAAAACAAAGGGTAAAGTGGAGGATTTGGTGAATATTTCAAAAGGACTAAAAGGAACGTCTAAAATTGGAATGGGACACACCCGTTGGGCTACCCACGGAGTTCCAAGTGATAGAAATTCCCACCCGCACTTGTCAAACAACGGAAAAATTGCAATTGTACATAATGGTATTATTGAAAACTATGATACCATTAAAACAATGCTTACTGAGAAAGGTTTTACTTTTAAATCAGAAACAGATACTGAAGTACTGGTGAACCTTATCCAATATTTTATGGATCTTAATCCGGATATCGATTTCCCAACTGCAGTGAGATATGCATTGAATGAAGTATATGGTGCCTATGCAATCACTGTACTTCATGAAGATTATCCTGGAGTATTGGTTGTAGGAAGATTAGGATCTCCTTTAGCAATCGGAATCGGAGATAAAGAATATTTTATTGCATCTGATGCTTCTCCTTTCGTAGAATTTACAAAAGAAGCTATATATCTTGAAGAAGGACATATGGCAACAATCTCTCTGGAAAATGGAGTAGATATCAGAACCATCAATGAAAACTCTAAGATTGAGCCTGAAATCCAGGAACTTAAGTTGAGTCTTGAGCAAATCGAGAAAGGTGGATATGAGCACTTTATGCTTAAAGAAATCTTTGAACAGCCTAAATCTGTACATGATACTATGAGAGGTAGGCTTCTTGTAGATGAAGGCGTAATTAAAATGGCTGGAATCTGGGATCACGTTGAACGATTCAAAAATGCTAACAGAATTATTATCATCGCTTGTGGTACTTCATGGCATGCCGGTCTTATCGGAGAATATCTGATAGAAGAATATGCAAGAATTCCTGTGGAAGTAGAATATGCATCAGAGTTCAGATACAGAAACCCAATCATTACAGATAAAGATGTGGTGATTGCCATTTCTCAATCTGGAGAAACAGCTGATACTATGGCTGCTTTAAAGTTAGCAAAAGAAAAAGGTGCATTTATATATGGTATATGTAATGTGGTGGATTCTTCTATTGCAAGAATTACAGATGCTGGTTCATATACCCATGCTGGTCCTGAAATTGGAGTTGCTTCTACCAAAGCATTTACGGCACAGCTTACCATTCTTACTTTAATTGCATTTAAATTAGGAAAACACAACGGAAACTTAGGAAACGCTGAATTTATGAGCTTAATCGCTGAGCTTGATGCTATTCCTAAGAAAATTGAAGAAGTGTTGAATACCACTCATGAGCTTACGCAGAATATTGCAAAAGATTTTGTGAAAGCTACCAATTTCCTTTACTTAGGAAGAGGATACAATTATCCTGCAGCCTTAGAAGGAGCCTTAAAATTAAAAGAAATTTCTTATATCCATGCAGAAGGATACCCGGCTGCAGAAATGAAGCACGGTCCAATTGCCCTGATCGACGAAAATATGCCAATTGTAATTATAGCACCTAGAAAAGGCCACTATGATAAAATTGTAAGTAACGTTCAGGAAATTAAAGCGAGAAAAGGAAAAATTATCGCTGTAGTTAATAAAGGAGACCGTCAGGTGAGTGAAATGGCAGATTATGTTATCGAAATCCCTGAAACTTCAGAATGTTTCTCTCCAATCGTTGCTTCCGTACCTCTGCAACTGCTTGCTTATTATATAGCAGTATATAGAGGAGCCAACGTAGATCAACCGAGAAACCTTGCAAAATCTGTTACCGTGGAATAAAAAGTTGTTGTAAATAAAATAAATTTAGATTTCTTCCGTTATTTCAAAAAAAATCTTAAAAGTTTCTTAAAAAAATTATATATTTACGGCTTAATTATAAAAATTAACATGAAAAGGATATTTCTTTTATTATTGTCTGCGTCGGTAGCATCGGTATCTTGTTCAGGTGGTGGCAGCTCTTCTGTAGGGAAGCCAGGAACAAAAGGAGAATTGATACCAAGAGAAAAAACTAAATCATTTGTTGCGGAAAGACCATACGGAATGGTTGCAATTCCTGCAGGTTCATTTGTTGCTGGTTTAGCAGACCAGGATCCAACAAATACTCCTGAAAAAGCAGCATTGAAGACAGTTACTGTTTCTTCTTTCTTCATGGATGAAGCAGAAACTACCAACTCGGAGTACAGAGTATTTATCAATTATGTAAGAGACTCTATCGCGAGAACTTTACTTGCTGAAGCTGCCGGAGAAGGTGGTGATGAAGGCGGACGTAAAGGAGCAGCAATAGGAGATTATGCATACCTTGCTAAAAAAGAAGAAAATTTAACACCTTATCAAGAATATATGGAAGGCCAGGGTGGCCGAGAAGACGGAAGCTATGATGCCAGCAAAAGATTAGATTGGAAAATTCCTTTACACTGGAGCACATCAAAATATCCGGATGTAGAATACGCAGAAGTTCTAGAATCTCTGTATCTACCTTCTTCTTCAAGAATCGGAAACGAAAGAATTTTAGATGTCAGCAAGCTGAAATATACTTACCGTTGGGGAGATATGGACGCTGCAGTTGCAGATAACGAAAGAGGAGCTAACTACCTGAAAAGCGAAAGTATCGCGATCTATCCTGATACTACAGTTTGGGTAAAAGATTTCCACTTTGCTTACAATGAGCCATTGTTTGAACAGTATTTCTGGCACAAGGCTTACAAAGACTATCCTGTTGTTGGGGTTACCTGGGATCAGGCAAGGGCTTATTGTAACTTCAGATCTAAATTGAAAACAGATTACAACGAAAGTTTAAAAAGAAAAAAACAAAGACCATTAGAGTTCCGTCTTCCAACAGAAACTGAATGGGAATATGCTGCAAGAGGAGGTATGCAAAATGCTACTTACCCTTGGGGTGGTCCATATTTAATGGACGACAGAGGTTGCTACCTGGCTAACTTTAAGCCGAAAAGAGGTAACTATATGGAAGACGAGAAAAAAGGTACTTATACATATACAGCTCCAGTTAAGAAATTTAAGAAAAATGGGTTTGGGTTATTTGATATGGCTGGAAACGTTTCTGAATGGACACTATCTTCATTTAACAATTCTTCTTCAGGATTCTCTTCTACATTAAATCCTTCTACTAAAGATAAGTTGGATACGAAGAAATCTGTAAGAGGTGGATCTTGGAAAGATATAGGATATGCACTAATGACAGGTGCTAGAGATTGGGAAAGAAAAGATTCCGCAAGAAGCTATATCGGATTCAGAACTGTTCAGGACATTCCTGAAGCAGCTGTTAAACCAAGAAGAGTTAACAGAAATTAATCAGACAATTTTTCAATAACAATTTTATTTAACATTAAAAAAACTAACTCAATATGTTTAAGACTAAAGATGCTTGGATGAATTTCTTTTATTCATTCGGTGCTGCAATTGTAATTCTTGGAGCTTGGCTTAAAATTACTCACATTACCTTGGGACCTATTAACGGTAACATCGCTCTTACCGTAGGACTTATTACCGAGGCGATTATCTTTATCATCTTTGCATTTGACCCTCCAAAAACTGAAGAGTCTTATGCTTGGGAAAATGTTTATCCTGAGTTATTAGATAAACATGCTAATCCAAATCCTTTACACTCTAATGTAACAACTAAAAATACAAGTGCTCAATTTGCTGAATTAGAAAACTCTCTTTCTAACAAATTGGATAAAATGCTTGAAGATGCTAGATTAGACGTTCAATTATTTGAAAGATTAAGAACAGGAATTGATAAATTCTCAAACTCTGTTGATCAGATCAATCAAACTGTAGACGTATCTGCTTCTACTCATAAATATAACGACCAATTAAATAAAGCAGCTCAACACATGGAAAGCATGAATGCTCTTTATGCAATGCAACTTGAAAGCGGTAAGAGACAATCTGAATTTGCTAACAAGTATGTTGCAGATATGCAGAAATCTGCAGAGCAATCTGAGAAATTCAACCAAGAGCTACAAGGTTTAACATCTAATCTTAATAACTTAAATAGAGTTTATGGTGGTATGCTAACTGCTATGAAGTCTTAATTCCTAACCATTTCTAAATTTAACTACTTAATCAAAAAACAAAGAAAAGAGAATGGCACAAGGAAAACAGACCCCTCGTCAGAAGATGATCAACCTAATGTATTTGGTGTTCATCGCGATGATGGCCCTAAATATTGATGCAGAAATCATCAGATCATACTATGACTCTACCAGAGCATTGAATGAAACCAGAACTTTAACAGAAAAAAAGAACGAGAAGATTTTTGAAAGAACGTTGGAAGCTAAGGCCCAGCAAGTTCCGGATACCTATGCGCAGCCTTGGTCTCAGTACAAAGTATTGAAAACCAAAATTGATGCATTGGTGAAATCTGCTCAGGATATTAAAGATTTGTTGAAAAAACAATCTGAGTTTCACGACAAAGATCCTCAAACAGGAAAAGATATTGATGTAAGTGAAAACTTTGCTGCATTGAACAATAATGAAGCTACTACTGAATATTTCTTTAAAGAAGGAGATGAAAATACTCCATCTAAGAATGCATTAGACCTGAAAGCTAAAATTGATGACGTAAGAAACTACATCAATGCTACTTTTGGAAACAATGCTCAGTTACAGGATTTAGTTGCAAGAGCTAACAAGTCTCTTATTGCAGAATATCCGAAAGGAACGTCTCCAAATGAAAAGACTTGGTTCCAGAATAAATTTTATCATCAGCCGCTAATTGCTGCAATATCTAACTTGGAGATTATCCAAAATGATGCCAGAAACGTTCAGTCTGATGCATTGGCACTATTACTTCAGGAAAAAGTAGATGCGAGTATTAAGTTCTCAAGCTACGAGCCTATCGTTTCAGGTCCGATTGATATCCAGGCAGGAAAACAGGCTGAAGTAAAAGTAATGTTAGGTACTTATTCTAACAGCAATAAGATCAGTATTTCTGGAGTAAGTAAAGTAGAAAATGGTAAAGGTTCTATCGCTATTTCTGGTTCTGGAATAGGTGAACATAAATTGGGAGGTACTATTACGTTAACGGATGCTTCTGGTAAGCCACAATCTTTCCCTTGGACTCATACTTATAATGTAATTGCAGGACCAAGAGAAGTAAAACTTGAAAAAGGTTTATTACTTGCTGCAGACAAAATGAATGTAATGTACAGAGGACTTGAGAACCCTGTTTCAGGATCAATCTTAGGTGCTGATAATTCTAAACTTTCATTATCTGCTCCGGGTGCATCTGTAAGAAGTACAGGTCCAGGTAAATGGAGTGTGAAACCAACTTCAGGTAATGTTGTTAAATTAACACTATCAGGAATTGATCCTTATGGAAAATCAGTATCTCAGGTATTTGAATACAGAATTAAGAACGTTCCGCCTCCAAGAGGAGAAATGAGAGGACAGAATGTATTGTCTATGCCGGCAACTTCTATTCCTAACCAGTCTGTTCAGGCAGCAATTCCTGACTTTGACTTCCCTGTTTCGTTTACTGTAACTCAGTTTATGGTAAGAGTACCAGGTAGAGCAGCGCTTCTTGTTCATGGTAATTCTCTGGATGAAGCAGCAGGTTTAGTGAAGAATCTGAGAACGGGAGATGTGGTTTCTATCTTTGATATTAAAGCGACAGCTCAGGGTCTTGACGGTCAGATTATTAAAAACATTACTCCTATAATCATTAATGTTCAATAGGACTAAAATTGTAATTTATTATGAAAAAATATATTAGCACCCTTTTAGTATTAGTTTCGGGATTTGCTTTTTCCCAGACTATTCTGAACGCAGCTTCTCCGGAAGAGTTCAGACAGATGAGAGCAGAAAACAAACAGAAAGTTGGTGATACTATTGTAGATAAAACAGTAAAACCTCTTGAATATGGTTTTGTTGAAGACAAAGATATCCTTAAGAGTATGTTTGTATGGGAGATCATTGATATGAATGATAAGATCAACCAGCCATTCTACTATGATAATCCGGATGGTCTTCTTGCTACACCTACAAGATCTCTGTACCAATTATTATTGGATGCTGCTTTGAGCGGTAAGATTGAGCAGGTATATGACGATGAAAACTTTACTGTAAAACTTTCTCCGGAAGGAATTCAGAAGAGATTGGAAAAAGTAATAATCAATGATGCTGCTATTGATATCTTAAACTCTGGAAGACAGCTTACAGAAGCAGAAAAGAAGCAATATACTGACGTATTTAAGACAACTACTGATAAAGTAAAAGTTCTTAAAATCATGGGTATGTGGTTTATTGATAAGAGAGATGGACAAATGAAATACAGACCTCTTGGTATTGCTGCAATGGGACCAGATCCTGCAGTACAGGGAGTTATTGGTCCGGATGGTAAGCCTATTGCAAGTAATGATGAGCTTATTGACCTATTCTGGATCTATTATCCAAGTGCTCGTGATATCTTAGCAAACAATTTTGTTTTCAATAGAAAAAATTCATCTGCTGACTTATCTTTCGATGATGTTATCAATGCAAGAAGATTCTCTTCTATCATTTATAAATCTTCAGCTGGTTTAGGAGACGGTACTATTAAGGATTACATTCCTAAAAATGCCGATGAACAACTGGAAGAAAGCGATAGAATCAAAGCGCAGATTCTTGAAATGGAAAATGATATGTGGAATTACTAGATTTCACTTGATATTTATAGAAAACCTGAGTATTTTTACTCAGGTTTTTTTATTATGAGAAATGTAGATTATATTATTGTAGGAGACGGATATGCAGGGCTTTTCTTGGCTCATCAGCTGATTAAAAATAACAAGTCTTTTGTGATCTTTACGGAAGGAAGAAAAAGCGCTTCTCAGGTTTCAGCAGGAATTATCAATCCTGTTGTTCTAAAGAAGTTTACCACATTCTGGAAAGCACAGGAGCAAATAGATTTTCTTAAAGACAGTCTTAAAGAAATAGAATCATATACCGGAGAAAATTATTTGATCAACGCTCCCATTCACAGAATTTTCCATGATGAAAATGAACAGAATTTATGGTTGAAAAAATCGGCAAATGAAGAATTATCACATTTTCTTGATCAAAATTTCGATCGTTTAAATGTAGTAAATAACGACTTTCTTACCGGAAAGGTGAATCAATCTGCAAGACTTAATGTTAATGGGTTTTTCAGTGGTTTATTCAATTATTTTGAAAAAAATGATCATCTGGTAAAAGAAAAATTCGATTATTCAAAATTGAATCCATCTGAATCGGTATATAAAGATTTTACTTTCAAAAATATAATCTTCTGTGAAGGAATGGGCGTGAAGGATAATCCGTATTTTTCAGAGATTACAGTAAACCCGAACAAAGGTCACCACATAAAAGTGAAGCTTTCTCAACCGATTCCGGAAAACATAACTATTAAAAAGAAACACTTTTTATTTCCAACCGGAAACGGATTATATTTTTATGGAGGAACTTATGACAGAGAGCAGCTTCACCATCATATTGATGAATCAGCAGTTGCCCAACTGGTGAAAGGACTTTCAGAGTTTTATCCTTATGATTTTGAAGTAGAGGAAGTACATTTTGGATTCCGTCCGACTGTAAAAGACAGAAGACCTATCATCGGCAGACATGATACCTTCAGTAATCTTTATGTCTTTAATGGACTTGGTGCCCGTGGAATTCTTAATGGGTGCTATTTTTCAAGAGATCTGTTCCGTTTTATGGAAGAAGATACTCCATTGCATGAAGAAGTTTCATGGAAGAGATTTCAATAGTGTATCTTAGGATTGATATTCAAGGTGAAAATTTATGAATGAAAATATATTAGGTATAGTAGCCGGAGTTCTTACTTCCGTTTCAATGATTCCACAACTTATAAAGGTAATCAGAGAAAAGAATGTAGAAGATATTTCTTTACTCATGCTCCTGGTTCTGATTTCAGGACTCTCTTTATGGGTATGGTATGGTTTTGAAAAAGACGAACTCCCTATTATTATATCAAATGCATTTGCGGTTCTTGTGAATATCAGCCTTTTGATCTGCTATATAAAGTACAACAACAAAAAATAGAAATGTCAATATAAAAAATACGCCTCATCATGATGAGGCGTATTCTATTTTTATTTAAGTGAGATTCAATTACTGAAGAACAAATTTAGCTAAAGGAGCCATTCTTGCTTTATTTAAAGTAAGCGTATTTCCGTTTACAGAGTAATTGTCTGCTGCAAGAATTGCTTTGGTAAATTGATTTTCAATATCAAGATCCTCGCAAGCCATCATCGTAGACATTCCCTGATTGAATTTGATTCTCATCATTTCAGGTTTGATCTCAAAAGTTCCTCCCAAACCATTACATCCAGCATGTCCCTGATATCTCATACCATCCATTTCAAGTTTAAAATAAGGATTGTTTTTAGGATTCTTCAGTTCAATCGGCTTCCCGTTAAGCTCTGTAAGTTTCCATGTTTTTCCTGTAATATCAGTCGTTGCTTTTTGAGCATTTTGTGTTTTACAAGAAACAACTAAAAATGTTGCGATAACAAGTGCCGATAAATAATAATATAAACTTTTCATAATGTTTATTTTTTTAATTTGAATTGCTAATCCCTATGCTAATACGATGCCATTTTTGCAGGACCAGACTCTTTTTTTGCCTGTTTAAGATGGAACAGGACCATATCAACATTCTTTTTCAGGAAAGTGATATTACCTTTAATATCAGAATATTGATATTCTTCATTGGAGGCAGTATATTCAGGTAAAGCATCACTTTTTTTAAGGTCAAAAGTTTTACCGTTTAAATGTATCGTTGCTGTATTTTTGGTGTTGTTGATAGTAACTTCTATTTTTTCTCCATAGCTGTCAACATACACATTTTTTGAAATGTCATCTGTATTTTCTGGAGTAACAGCAGTAATGGTTTCAGCTTCTTTTCCGGGATGTTTACACGCTGTTAGGGAAATAATGGTCAATCCGAAAAGGACTGGTAATAATAATTTTTTCATAGTGATAAGTGATTTTAAAGTGTTTCATGAATTATGATGTTAATGCTATATAAATTTACAAATATTTTTAATAAATATATGTTAATTTTTCATAAACTAACAGAAAATTAAAGTTTTATACAATTTAACTCACTGTTTTTGGAAACAAAATTCACAAAACAGAAAGTAATAATTATTGTCGAAAATTAAGGATAACCGTTGTTAATTCAGGGTTTTTAACAAACTTGTTTTCAGAAGTATAATGTTGTTTTTTTTCATTTTTCATTTGTTGTGTTAATTTTCGGCAAAAATAATTCAAAAAGAAGAGAGTAACAATAAGTTAATGTTAATAATTATAATTCATGATAAAGTTTAGGTTTGACGAATGAAATTTTCAAAATAGAGCACTAAGCCACCTAAAATGTTCAAAAATGCAACAACTTTAAAATTAAAATTTCCTTAAATCAAAAAAAATGGCTTGATATTTGAAAATTGAAACCTGCACAGATGAGATGTCAGGATTGCTCGAATTATGCTTGAATAAACGAAATATTTAATATTTATCATTTTTTTATATTCAGCTAATTTAAAGAAGAGTTAAATTTTGTTAATCCATGATGATAATATCATAATCTGGGTGTACATTTGCAACTTCAAAATGAGAAACTTCGTAGTATATTTTTTAACCGGTCTTTTTCTGCTCTTTGTAGTAGAAAGCAGACTTGATGTTAAAACGCTCCGAAACGACTATAACGGTCATGTTTCTCATCATATGCCAAAAAGAGCCAACCGCCTGAATCAGACTTTCGAAAAACTCTCTGTTCAGCAGATGGCCGATAATGTAGACAATTCCACTTTAGAACTTACCGAAGATGATTTTCAGCTGTCAGATGTATGGCAGGCTGTTATTGTTTTTGCCGGAGTTTTCTCTTTAGTCTATATTTTTGGATTAAAAAGCTACAAACGGTCCAAACCGGATATTCATGGCTTTGTTCTTGGTTTAGCTACCAAAAGATTTATTCTTATCCGCTCCATTAGAATCTAAAATTTCTCCGTTCTATTTATTTTCTGCCTGATGACAGGTGGAAATCCCTCGCGTTGTGTATGCCGGTAATCATCACACCGTACCTCTTTTATTGCCGTTTTTTATTTCTATCAAAACATTAACGATTATATAAACTCTAGAATTATGATAAAAAGAGTTGCTTCGGGAATTGCGCTAAGTGCCCTTTTGTTGGCGGTTGGCTGCAATAAGAAAAAAGAAGAAAAAGAAGAAGTTACCGTCTATCCGGTGACGTCCCCTGTGGTAATGGATACCGTAATCAACAAAGAATACGTAGCCCAGATTCAATCTGTAAAAAACATTGAAGTGAGAGCTCAGGAAAAAGGTTTCCTGGAAAAAATCTTTGTAGATGAAGGACAATACGTACAGGCAGGACAAACATTGTTCCGCATTATGCCTAAATTGTATCAGGCAGAGTTATTAAAAGCAAAAGCAGAAGTAGAACAGGCTTCTATTGAACTGAAAAATGCTAGCACATTGGCAGGAAACAACATCGTTTCTAAAAATGAAAGAGCGATGGCAAAAGCCAAACTGGATGCTGCCAATGCAGAAATGAAACTGGCTCAGATCCACCTTTCATTTACTGATATCAAAGCACCGTTTTCAGGTATTATTAACAGAATTCCCCTGAAATTGGGAAGTCTGGTAGATGAAGGCGATTTGTTGACTTCGTTATCAGATAATACAAGTATCTACACCTATTTCAACGTTTCTGAACCTGAATATTTGAGCTATCAGACTCATGCTGCAGACAGAGGAAGTAATCAGGTTTCTCTGATTACAGCAAACGGAGAAATGTATACACAAAAAGGAGAAATCCAGACGATTGAAGGAGAATTTGATAACGAAACAGGAAATATTGCTTTCCGTGCAAAATTCCCTAATCCGGACAAACTTCTGAGAAACGGAGAAACCGGAAAAGTGCAGATGTCAATGCCTGTTCATAATGCATTGATCATTCCACAGAAAGCAACCTATGAAATTCAGGATCAGAAATATGTATTTGTAATTGATAAAAATGGAGTGGCTAAATCCAGAAATATCAAAGTTGCCTATGAACTTCAGGATTTGTATGTAGTAGGATCAGGAATTTCAAAAGGAGATCAGATTCTTCTGGAAGGAGTTCAGAAAGTAAAGGATGATCAAAAAGTGAAAACAAAATTCCAGGATCCTAAGAAAGTTCTTCAATCATTGAAATTAAAAGCAGAGTAGTGGTCTCTAAAATGAAGCAGTATGTTTAAGAAATTCATTCGCAGACCAGTTCTGTCTATAGTAATCTCATTGATTATTGTATTTATGGGAATACTGTCATTGGTAAAACTTCCGGTGACCCAGTTCCCATCCATCTCTCCGCCTAAAGTAAATATCACCGCAGAATATCCCGGAGCTAACAACGAATTGTTGATTAAATCCGTAGTAATCCCCTTAGAAAGAGGATTAAATGGAGTTCCAGGTATGAAATATATGACTTCGGATGCCGGAAATGACGGGGAAGCTTCCATTCAGATTGTATTTGATCTGGGAACCGATCCCAATGTAGCTGCAGTAAACGTGCAGAACCGTGTATCTTCAGTGGTAAATAAACTTCCGCCTTTGGTAGTGCGTGAAGGGGTAAAGATCACGCGTGAAGAACCCAACATGTTGATGTATATTAACCTGTACAGTGATGATCCTAAAGCTGACCAGAAATTCCTTTTCAACTATGCCGATATCAACGTAATGTCTGAATTGAGAAGGGTAAGCGGTGTAGGTTTTGCCGATATCCTGGGAACCCGTGAATATGCCATGCGTATCTGGCTTAAACCGGATAGATTAACAGCTTATAATATTTCAGCAGATGAAGTAATGGAATCTCTGAATGAGCAGAGTTTGGAAGCTTCCCCTGGGAAAACAGGTGAAAGTTCAGGAAAACGCTCTCAGTCTTTCGAGTATGTATTAAAATATCCAGGACGTTTCAATAATGAAAAAGATTACGGAAACATTATTTTAAAAGCAAAACCGAACGGAGAATCTGTAAGACTGAAAGATGTTGCCGATATAGAGTTTGGAAGTTCCATGTATGATATTTATTCTACATTGAACGGAAAACCTTCAGCAGCAATCACGGTAAAACAATCCTATGGATCCAATGCAAGTGACGTTATCAAAAATGTGAAAGCATTGATGAAAGATCTTGAAAAAAATAATTTCCCTAAGGGAATGCATTACGATATCAGTTATGACGTTTCAAGATTCCTGGATGCATCCATGGAAAAAGTAATCCACACTTTATTTGAAGCTTTCGTTTTAGTTGCCATCGTGGTATTCTTATTCCTTGGAGACTGGCGCTCAACATTGATTCCTGCATTAGCCGTTCCGGTTTCATTGGTAGGAACATTTGCAGTAATGTCTGCTTTCGGAATTACCCTGAATATGATTTCCCTCTTTGCCTTAGTAATGGCGATCGGGGTTGTGGTAGATGACGCGATTGTAGTTATTGAAGCTGTTCACGCCAAGATGGAAGAAAAACACCTTTCTCCATTAAAGGCTACCGAAGAAGCAATGCATGAGATCAGTGGAGCAATTATCGCAATTACGCTGGTAATGGCATCGGTATTCATTCCGATTGCATTTATGTCCGGACCGGTTGGGGTATTCTACCGTCAGTTCTCTATTACAATGGCTTCATCCATTATTTTATCAGGGGTAGTGGCGCTTACTTTGACGCCGGCTTTATGTGCTTTGATCTTAAGAAATAATCATGGAAAGGCTAAAAAGAAAACTCCTATTACTATTTTCCTTGATAAATTCAACAACCTGTTCACAAAAGGAGCTGGTAGATATGAGAAGATGCTGAATAAAACAGTGACGAAAAAGACAATAACACTGCCGTTACTATTAGCATTCTGTGCCTGTACATTCTTCCTGAGTAACTCTTTACCTTCAGGATTTATCCCGGCTGAAGATCAGGGGATGATCTATGCGATTATTCAAACCCCTCCGGGATCTACATTGGAAAGAACCAATCAGATTGCCAGAGAACTTTTGAGAGAATCTGAAGATATTGATGGCGTACAATCCGTTTCTTCTCTTGCAGGTTATGAAATTTTGACGGAAGGTACCGGGTCCAACTCCGGAACCTGTCTGATCAACCTTAAAAGTTGGGAAGAACGTAAAGAATCCGCTGCAGAAATCATTGAAAAACTGGAAGAAAAAGCCAAGAATATTCCGGGAGCTAATATAGAATTCTTCCAACCGCCTTCCGTTCCCGGATATGGAGCAGCAGGAGGTTTCGAACTTCGTTTGCTGGATAAAGCGGGAAGTGGAGATTATCATAAAATGGAGCAGGTAAGTAATGACTTTGTGAAGGAGCTTAAGAAGCGTCCGGAATTGGGATCAGCGTTTACATTCTATTCTGCGAGTTTCCCACAATATATGCTGAAGATTGATAATGATCTTGCAGAACAAAAAGGAGTCACGATTGAAAAAGCGATGGATAACCTTTCTACATTGATCGGGTCCAACTATGAAACGAGTTTCATCCGCTTTGATAGACCCTATAAGGTAATTGTTCAGGCTGGTCCTCAATACCGTGCCTTACCAACTGACCTGTTGAAGCTGTATGTTAAAAATGATAAAGATCAGATGGTTCCATACTCAGACTTTATGAGATTGGAAAAAGTATATGGACTATCCGAAATTACCAGACATAATATGTATAACTCTGCAGAGGTGAGCGGAACTCCGGCACCTGGATATAGTAGTGGACAGGCGATCAAGGCCATTCAGGAAGTTGCGGATAAAACACTTCCAAGAGGTTTTGGTATCGACTGGGCGGGTATTTCTAAAGATGAAGTAAGCCGTGGAAATGAAGCTGTATTTATCTTCCTGGTATGTTTAGGATTTGTTTACCTGATCCTTTCTGCACAGTATGAAAGTTTCATCCTTCCGCTACCAGTTATTTTATCCCTTCCGGTAGGTATTTTCGGAGCATTTTTATGCTTAAAATTATTAGGATTGGAAAACAATATCTATGCACAGGTGGCCATGGTCATGCTTATTGGACTTCTGGGTAAAAATGCCGTGTTGATTGTAGAATTTGCCGTTCAGAAAAAGGCAGAAGAAGGAATCCCTGTGGCAAAAGCTGCAATTGAAGGAGCTGCTATCCGTTTCCGTCCGATTTTGATGACATCATTTGCTTTTATTGCCGGATTGATTCCATTGGTGATTGCAACTGGTCCTGGAGCGATTGGTAACCGAACGATTGGTACTGCAGCAGCAGGAGGAATGTTAATCGGGACTATTTTCGGATTGATGATTATCCCTGGACTGTATTATATCTTCGGAACAATTGCAGATAAGTCACGATTGGCCAGATATGAAGAAGAAAATCCTTTAACAGAACAAACTGAACCTTATGAACATGATGGAAAATTCGAAGACTAAAAATATAATCGCAGCCATTGCCTTATCACTTGTCCTTGCAAGTTGTAAGGCACCGATGGCGACTGTTATAAAAGATGAGGTAAAAGAAAATATTCCTCAGAACTTTAATCAGGAAGAACAGCAGGATGCTAACAACAATAGCGGAACAACGCCATGGAGACAGTTTTTTACTGATCCAAACCTGGTAACGCTTATTGAAACTGCTTTGAAAAATAATCAGGAGCTTCTGATCACACTTCAGGAGATTGAAATTGCTAAAAGTGGTGTTTTGGCTAAAAAAGGAAGATTAACTCCAACGGTTTCTGCAGGAATAGGAGCAGGATTGAAAAAATCCGGCCGTTATACCAGTGAAGGAGCAGGGGATGCTACTACAGAAATAGAACCCGGAAAAGAAATGCCGGATCCGCTAGGTAATTTTGAAGCAGGATTAAACGCTAGCTGGGAGATTGACATCTGGAAAAAACTCAGAACAGAAAAAGAGTCTGCAGTAGCTCATTATCTTTCTACAGTGGAAGGGAAAAATTTCGTTTTGTCTAATCTTATTGAAGAAGTTGCGGATAATTATTATGAGTTATTGGCTCTTGATAATCAATTGGATATTATACAGCAGTATATCAAGCTTCAGCAGAGAGCATTGGAAATTTCCAAAATTCAGAAAGAAGCTGCCGCTGCAACGGAACTTGCTGTGAAGAAATTTGAAGCAGAACTGGCGAAATCCAAAGCAGCCGAATATACAATCCGCCAGCAGATCACAGAGAAGGAAAACGAAATTAATGCTTTACTGGGAAGATATCCACAGCCAATTGTGAGAACAAAGGAAAACTTTATGTCTACCATTCCTCCCACAGTGTATACCGGAATCCCATCTCAGTTATTAGCCAACCGTCCTGATATCAAACAGGCAGAGCTGGAATTGAAGGCATCAAAACTGGATGTGGAAGCTGCAAGAAAAGAATTTTATCCTTCTTTGGAAATTTCTGCAACCTTAGGGCTGGAGGCTTTCAAACCTTCATATCTTGTTAAATTACCTGAATCGATTGCTTATAATCTTGTAGGCGAGCTGGCTGGACCACTCATTAACAAAAGTGCAATAAAAGCTAATTTTCAGACAGCAGATGCAAAACAGGTTCAGGCATTATACGAATATGACAAAACCATTTTGAATGCTTATCTGGATGTTGCCAATCTGATGTCAAAAGTTAAAAATATTGACCAGTATTATCAATTAAAATCACAGGAAACCAAAGCTCTGGATCAGTCTATTGATATTGCCAATCAGTTGTTCCGTAATTCAAGAGCAGATTATCTTGAAGTTCTTTTGAATCAGAGAGATGCTTTAGATGCTAAAATGGAGCTTATCGAAGCAAAGCAAAAACAGCTCAGCACGGTAGTCGACATCTATAAAAGTTTAGGTGGAGGCTGGAAATAAAACATCATAATTCTATCAATAAACAGTTAATGTTTTTTGGAAGGGTCAATTCTTTTGAGTTGGCCCTTTTTATTTTTAATACGACAGGTTCTGTCGCCGTGAGTAGATATTTTTGCATCATAATGATACAAATTGTAATACAATATAAAGAAAATCTAACTATTAATAGCATGATTTATAGTAGGTTGGAGTATATCAATTTTTGTGTCTTAAAAAGTACTAAATTCGCTGCGTTTTTAATAAACTAATTACTAACTCAAAAAACGACAACACGGGAATGAGAAAACTTTATCTCGGTGCATTTACTTTATGCACAATCTTGGGCGTATCTGCTCAGGAAGTAGTGTGGCAAAAAGACATCCAATCCTCTACCCAGGATTTTCTAAGCCAGGTCACGACAACCATTGATCAACAATACCTTATCACAGGAAGTTCTATTCAAAGCAATAAGCAACAAGCTTCAGGCAGTAAGCAAAATAATGGTTATGATTTTCATTTAGTAAAACTCAATCAACAGGGTCAAGAAGTTTGGGAGAAATATTTCTCAGGACAAAATCATGATTATCTGTCGGCTACCGTTACTACTCAGGATGGAGGATTTCTGTTAGCAGGAACATCTTATTCCGGAAAAGGATTAGACAAAAAAGACGATTCCAAAGGAGGCTCAGATATCTGGCTGATCAGAATCGATGAATTCGGTGATGAATTGTGGCAGAAAACGTTGGGAAATTCTTCCGATGAAGAAGCGAGAGCTGTTATTCAAACTACGGACTTAGGATTTTTTGTTGCCGGAAATGTACAGAATTCAGCAAAGGGCTATGGTTCTAAAGATGTCTGGATCACCAGACTCGATAAAAATGGAAAAGAACTCTCTCAATTAATTTTAGGAGGAAAAGGTTTAGATGAAGTGGAAAAGATGATTCCAACGAGAGATGGAGGAGCGTTACTGGGGATTTATTCGAGAAGTTCCGAGGTTCGTGTTTCGGGTTCTGCATCAAACGTTCAAAACCCGAATCCCATATCCCGAAACTCGAAACAAACTGAAAACTTTGGTGAGGGTGATTACTGGATTGTCAAGCTGGACAAAAACGGAAAAGTAGAATGGGAAAAGAACTTTGGAGGGAAAGGAGATGATCATTTGAGAACTCTGGCTTTAACTTCAACTGGCTTTATCATTGGTGGAGAATCCAGATCAGAAAGATCAGGAAACAAAACGGTAGGCATTGAAGAAGGAACAGACCTTTGGTTGATTGCTCTTAATGAAAAAGGCGATGAACAATGGCAGAAATCCTACAATTTCAAAAACAGAGACATCCTGATGGGCATGAGTGTGGTAAGTGGGAGGCCGGAAGATGGAAGCGAGAAGTCTAAAGGTATTCTGTTGGGAGGTTACACCCAGGCAGAAGGAAGAATTCAAACCGATGATGAAACCTTCTGGATGCTGTATCTGGATCAGAATGGAAATGAGGAGTGGAGAAAACACGTCAAAGGAGAATCCAGACAAAAAGAAGAAAGACTTTCTGACTTAAAGCTCAATAGAGATGGTTCGATTATTCTTGCCGGAACCAGTGCAGAAGAACTAGGCAAAGAAAACTGGAAAATCGTGAAGCTGGGCGACAAACAGGTTGACCAGCTGATTGAAAAATACGATATCAAGATCTATCCAAATCCTGTCTCTGATTATACTTACGTAGAAATCGGCTTCGATTTTAAGGATGCTGATATTCTGTTGTATGACATGAGCGGAAGGCAACTTCAAAATATAAAAACCAAAAACAAAGTGACTAAGATTAATACCCAGGCTTTGGTACAAGGAGCTTATTTGGTGACGATAAAAACTGATACCAATAAAACAGCTAATGCTAAATTGATAAAAAAATAGAATTGATGAAAAGAAAAAAAATAACTATTGCAACACTATGTATTTTAGCAAGTAATATCTATGCTCAATCAACACCTGATATTAAAACAGACTTACCCCAAATAATTCCGCCTTCTCCTACGATTGCAGCCTTAATGAAATTTGAAGAAGTTCCGGTTAATAATTACACTGGTACTCCTGATATTGGTATTCCTTTGTTTTCAGTTCCCACTCACTCCAAAGATATTAATCTGGAGGTATCGTTAAAATATCACCAGGCAAATGTTAAAGCAGATAATATTGCAGGAGAAGCGGGATTGGGATGGAGTATGATGTCCGGAGGAACTGTTTCAAGAACTGTTAGAGGGTTGCCCGATGAAATATTTGTTCATGGAAATAATGGAGTTATAAAAGCTAAAATTGGACTCTATCATGATAATCTTACTAATGATAATAATTATTATAATAGTGACCTTAGCGTTCTTTCTCAACTTGCATATAGTGATCCTTATAAAGCAAATAAGTATTATTGGGAAACAATAGAACAGGGCAAGTTCGATACAGAATATGATTTGTGGCAATTTAATTTTATGGGAAATTCCGGTCGTTTTTATCTGAAAAAGAATCAGGCTGGTATTTTAGAGGCTGTCCCTTTGAGCGATTATAGAGTGAAGATTATCAATCATTATTCTACTATTAATAACAATCCTTATATACCTACTGGTTTTACAATTTATGATGAAAAAGGGTATCAATATATATTTAATGTTTCTGAAACAACAAGTACTACACAGGCTGTTGACAACAGAAGTTTGTTTAATCCAAGTTCATCCATGTCCTCCAATACAGAATTTATCAGCTCATTTCATTTGGTTGAAGTAAAAGATCCCAATGATAAAAGCTTGATTCAGTATGATTTTTATGATAATGATTTTATGGAGGTCAATAGGAGTTCTAATTTTATTGATAATGAATATCCCGATGGAAATTATTCAAAATACTCAAAATACAATTGCTTTAATGAAGTCCAACCGGCACAGCAGATCGTTAATTCACTTTCAAGAACTAAAGTGAAAAAAATAAAGAACATTACAGTTTCTGATTATTCTAAAATATCATTTGAATATGCTACTGATAGAAGCGACTCAGATATACTTCTTTATGATAAGGTGGTAAGAATTAAGAATATCAGTTTTAAAGACCTTAATGATAGAGCTATTAAAAAAGTAAGTTTTAATTATGGGTATTCTAATATCATAAAGAATAGATTGATGCTAAAAGAGGTTGTTGAGGATTTTGGAGTCAATACACAACCATTAAAGTATACTTTTTCCTATAATGAAAACAATCAAAATTTAAACGGAACAATTGCTCTTGATTATTGGGGGAATTTTAACCTTATCACGAACAATTGTAATGCTCAGACAGTTTCAACAATCAGAACACCTAATCCGCAGACAAGTACTTTAGATCTGTTAAATAAAGTAAAATACCCAACAGGTGGCTCTTCTGTTTTTGTTTTTGAAAGTAATACCTATTCTTATATTGGAGATGAACCCGTTACGGATTTTAAAGAAAATACATTAAATGAAGTTCATCTGAATTCCGATTATAAATCATTCGATAATTCGGCTTTTCAATTGCTTCCCATTCACACTAAAGATAGAAGAGCTGTATTTAGAACTGATATCCTGCTTCCTGAAGATCCCAATACCTGGAATAGAAGTATCGGTTTATTTAAAATAATCAATGGGCAGTATAGTTTGGTTAACAGTTTTTTTTGTGTTGAACCCAACAATGATTGTTGTAAAGAGATTATCCTGGAAAAAAATGTACAGTATGCTGTAAAAAGGCTTAATTTGAATTTAAACTATAATGGGGTAGACCATTTATCTATTGAATATTATACAGCAGCAGAACAAGAAAATAAATATTTATTCGGTGGTGGTAACAGAGTTTCTAAAATAGGATATTTTTCAAATGATTCAAACGATTTGTACATAAGTTATATGAATAGTACAATTGTCCCTGAAAAGGAGAAAAAATATAACTACAATTGGTTAGGAGATAGTAAAAAAAGTAGTGGGGCCTTATCATTTATCAAACCGGTTTTTAGTTATCCAAGGAAAACAAAAATTCTTACTTCGTGTATAGATGCTCCATTCTTTTCAGAAGGAGCAATAGCTGGAGTAATTAATTTTATAACAACAACATCATTGAATAACACATCATTAATTAATACGCACGGCTCTGATGTTGGATATAAATATGTGACTGTTTTTGAAACAGAAAAAGGAAAAATTGAACAAGAATATACATCTCCAATAGACTATCCTGAAGAAATTTCATTAGCAAATATAAAAAGACCTTTTGTCCCAAGTAAAAACATAGATTATAAGAGAGGTCTTTTAAAGAAGGAAATAATTTTTGATAATTTTTTAAAGAAAATTTCAGAAAGTAATTTTAATTATGAATTTGAAAACCATGAAGAAGTCTATGGTCATCGTTTTTTTAGGCCCGATGGGTTAGGATTTGATGGAGGATATTTCAGTAACTATGATGCTTATGTTACGGCATTGCAACAAGTTAATATGGGGATCCCTATTGATTTACACAATTTTTTTATGTCTGGAAATCTACCGGGATATCCCCTTCAATATATGGAAAATGTTTCCTTAGTGGATGCCTATGGTTGGACAAAACTATCATCAAAACAAACTAAAAGCTTTTTTTATGACAATGGAATTCAGAAGGTTACAGAAAGAAATGAGTCTTTTGAATACAATCCATTAAATAAAATGATTTCCCAGCATATTAGTATGGCAGAAGACGGATCTCAGTTAAAAACAAAATATTTTTATCATACCGGAAATTCACCTCATTCACAAAATAGGATTTCTGAAATTGAAAAAATAGAAAGTTATAATAATAATATTTTGACTGACGTCAAAAAAATTGTGTATAATAATCAATGGACAGGAAACGTTTCCTTTTTACCTAATGAAGTGCAAACCTCATTTGCAAATGGTTCATTGGAAAAGAGCATCACTTATGATCAATACGATTCCAAAGGGAACTTACAACAATACACCGCAAAAAATGGTCTTTCAACCGTAATCGTTTGGGGTTACAACCAAACTCAGCCTATTGCCAAAATAGAAGGCGCCAAATTAACAGACATCCAACAATCATTAATGGATGCGATCGTTAATGCTTCCAATACAGATGCTTTGGCAGCTCCCAACAATGATGAAACAGCCTTTTTGTCAGCATTAAATACCTTCAGAGCTAATACGGCATTATCCGCTTATCAGATTACCACCTATACCTATGACCCATTAGTAGGCGTAAGAAGCATCACACCACCCTCAGGGATTAGTGGGGTTTATATCTATGATGCATCGAACCGATTACAAGAAATCCGTCAGCAGGAAAAAGACAGCAGTGGAAATATAATTTATAAAACGCTGAAAGAATTCAAATACAATTATAAAAACTAAACACAATCATGAAAAAACTTATAATTCCTATAGGAATTCTTATAATGGGAACTGCCCAGGCGCAGCTTACCAATACAGAAAATTATGTCTATTCAAAGACGTATTTATCAGATCCTACGTTGGCTAATGTTAAAAGCTCAGAAACCGTTCAGTATTTTGATGGATTGGGAAGACCTAAACAAATTGTCAATGTAAAAGCATCTCCATTGGGAAAAGATGTTGTTACTCATACAGAATATGACCAGTTCGGGAGACAGGTGAAAGACTATCTTCCAGTTCCTCAACAGGCTACACAGAATGGAGCTATTTATACTTCCCCACTCAGCAATGCCACTCAGCCAGGACTTTATGGGTCAGAGAAGATTTATTCTGAGAAAATCTTTGAAAATTCACCACTGGACCGTGTTTTAGCACAAAAACAAGTGGGAACTGCATGGGATAACAAACCCGTACAATTTGGATATGACGTCAATGCCGATGGTGAGGTTAAAAAATATAATGCCACTTTTAACTACACCACTTTTACCTCTCAACTAACTTTATCCGGCTCCTACGGAATAGGGCAGCTGTATAAAAATACCGTTACCGATGAAGACGGAAACCCAACCATTGAATTTAAAAATGGACAAGGGCAGGTTGTATTGGTGAGAAAAGTCATCAGTGTTACAGAAAGTGCAGATACCTATTATGTTTATAATGATTATAACCAATTAGCATTTGTAATCCCTCCCAAAGCTTCTGTAACAGCAGATCCCAATACCGTATTGAATGATTTATGTTACCAGTATAAATATGATACAAAAAACCGTTTAGTAGAAAAAAAACTTCCCGGAAAAGGCTGGGAATATATGGTGTATAATAAAGCTGATCAGCTTATTCTGACTCAGGATACCGAGCTTAAAGGAAAAGGACAATGGCTCTTTACCAAGTATGACCAGTTTGGAAGAACCATCTACACCGGAATCACCAATAATACAGCCAGCAGGGCATCGATACAAAACAGTGCCAATGTCAATACCGTTTTATATGAAACCAGAACTGCTGCCGTTGGATTTACCTTAAACGGCATGGCGGTATACTATACCAAGCTTTCCACTCCTTCCAATGTTAGCCAGGTATTAAGTGTTAATTATTATGATACCTATCCTGTAGGCTCCTCTGCGGTTACCAATGTATTTGCCCAGCCTCTTCTTACCGATAATCCGGCAAATGCACAAACGACCAAAGGACTCCTTACCGCCTCCTATATCAAAAATATAGAAGATGATAAATGGACCAGAAATTTTGTCTGGTACGATACAAAAGGAAGAAACATCGGTTCAAGAAGCAACAATCATTTAGGAGGATATACCGTGGTCAACAATAAACTTGATTTTACAGGAGTTATCCTTCAGACTAATACCTACCATAAAAGGCTTGCTGCAGATCCTGAAAAGGCTATCGTAGAAAAATTCACCTATGATCTTCAGAACAGACTTCTGACCCATACCCATCAGGTGGGCAGTAACTCTGTTGAATACCTGGCTCAGAATAAATACAATGAAATTTCCCAATTAGAATCTAAGAAAGTAGGTGGAACGGCTGCTGCATCCCCATTACAGACCATAGATTACCAATACAATATCCGGGGTTGGATGACAAAGATCAATGACCCTGCCAACTTAGGGAGCGATCTGTTTGGTTATAAGATCAATTATAATCAGGTAGAAGGGTTGGAAATGCCTAACTCAGATTTTTCTGATTTAAAGGTAAAACCGAAATATAACGGAAATATTGCTGAGGTATCATGGAAAACCTTAACAGAAGATAATGAACCATTGAAAAGATATGGGTATGTTTATGATAGTTTAAACAGGTTGTCAGCAGGGTTCTATCAGAGAGCCGGAGCAGAAGCTGCTAAAGAGTATTTTGAAAAGCCGGAATATGATCTTAACGGAAATATTACACGCCTTAAAAGATCAGGAGGTGTCCTTCCGGGAAGCACCGTGGCATTAAGCATCGATAATCTTAAATATGATTACTCCGGAAACAGGCTGATAAAAGTAACCGATGAACAGCAGAATCCATCTGGCTATCCTTATCTTACTGTTCCTAATTCTATTGAATATGATAATGGAAATCTCAATGGGAATGGAAATATGACTAAACATTTGGATAAAGGGATTTCCTCTATTGAATATAATTATTTAAATTTACCAGATAAGATTACCCAAAACTCAAAATTGACAAGCTATCTTTACAGAGCAGACGGGGTAAAAGTAAAGAAGCTTTTTGGAGATCTGGAGACTCATTATCTGGATGGCTTTCAGTATAAAAGCACAAAACCATCAGAATCATCAGTTGTAGGAATAGATATAAGTGTTATTGATGACCCTAGCGAGGTTGCCGAAATAAAGTTAAGGATTATCCCTACCTCAGAAGGGTATTATGATGCGTTATTGAATCAATATATTTATAATTATACAGATCATTTAGGAAATGTAAGATTAAGTTATACAGATACGAATAAAGATGGCGTAATACAACCAAGGCAATACTTTCAGAGCCAATGTGAAGATATCCCATGGGATCCTTTTAACCCACCAAGCTGTATCAGTATTTGGAAACCGGGAGAAATTGTAGAAATAAATACTTATTATCCTTTTGGATTACTGCATAATTATACTGCGACTACTCTGAATGCTTATCAATACAAGTACAACGGCAAGGAGTTACAAGAGACTGGAATGTATGATTATGGAGCTAGGTTCTATATGCCGGATATTGGGAGATGGGGTGTGGTGGACCCGCTGGCTGAAAAGATGACTAGGCATAGTCCTTATAATTATGCTTACAATAATCCGGTGAAATTTATAGATCCGGACGGAAGAGCACCCAAAAATGATATTACAGTTAATAATTCAGGTAAAGTTCAATATGTAAAACCAAATAATCAACCTAATAGGTTTTTTGATATGAAAGGAAATGAGCTTAAATTTAATGACCCAAAAGGTGTTGACAATAAATTCTTAAATTCTGAATTTAAAAAAGGAGATAGGGTTTTTTATGCTATAAGCTCAGGACAAGTAGATAAAGCTGTAAATAGTGTAGGATTAAATGATGAAATAAAAAAAGCTAGAGGTGCAGTTGTAACAGTGCCAAGTAATGAAATGAAAGCGGCAGCTTATGGATTGGCAAATGCAATGATTGCTTTTGAATCTCATAATGATGCTGATTTTACACATAGTTTTTTAGCAAATCAAGTTGAAGGAGGAAAGAATGGTTTAACAGAAGATGGGGGAGTTTTTAGAACACACTATGTAGAAGATGATGCATTCTTTAAATTTGAAGGGACAAATGATGTTTACAATCTTTATGATGCAGGGAATTTTATGTGGGGGAATTGGACAAAAGAAATTGGATTAACAGATATAGAAGTTTCTGCAGGTTCACAAGCAAATGAGTTGAGAAAAGGAAGCTTGGACTCTGGAGCGGATCAAAGCGCAATTAAAAAAGGAAGAAAATATTAATATGTTAAAAAAGATTCAATACCCTAAAAACTTAATACTTATATTTTTAGTATTTTCTTTGTTTTTCTATCTAATCAGGAATATTGGAGATGGAAGATCTTTTATTGATTTTATATTAAACTGGATTATTTTTATACCTGGAATGGTTATGTTTTTCATTTTTTTTATAAGTAATACTTTCAAATATAAGAATGACAGAACTAATTTATTATATTCTGTAATACCTCTAATTATTTTATTTTCCTTCATTATTTATATCATCTATAATTTTTTTATAACTTGGAATGAAGTATGGAATACTCCATAATAAAAAATCCGACTAACAAGTCCTCCACTGCCGCACGAATCTTTCGTGTGGCAGGTAAGAATAAAAGCCACTGCAAGAGCAGTGGCTTTTATTATATGTATAACTGGTTAATAATTACATTTCTCCATCCAATATAATTATTTAAATTTACCAGATAAGATTACCCAAAACTCAAAATTGACAAGCTATCTTTACAGAGCAGACGGGGTAAAAGTAAAGAAGCTTTTTGGAGATCTGGAGACCCATTATCTGGATGACTTCCAGTATAAAAGCACAAAACCATCAGAATCATCAGTTGTAGGCACAGATATAAGTGTTATTGATGACCCTAGCGAAGTTGCCGAAATAAAGTTAAGGATTATCCCTACCTCAGAAGGGTATTATGATGCGTTATTGAATCAATATATTTATAATTATACAGATCATTTAGGAAATGTAAGATTAAGTTATACAGATACCAATAAAGATGGTGTAATACAACCAAGGCAATATTTTCAGAGCCAATGTGAAGATATTCCATGGGATCCTTTTAACCCACCAAGCTGTATCAGTATTTGGAAACCGGGAGAAATTGTAGAAATCAATACTTATTATCCTTTTGGATTACTGCATAATTATACTGCGACTACTCTGAATGCTTATCAATACAAGTACAACGGTAAGGAGCTTCAGGAAAGTGGTATGTATGATTATGGAGCAAGAATGTATATGCCGGATCTGGGTAGATGGGGAGTTGTAGACCCATTGGCGGAAAAGATGACTCGTCATAGCCCTTATAATTATGCGTTCAATAATCCCATTAGGTTTGTTGATCCGGATGGAAGAGAGCCTCTTTCGGGAGCCGCTGCGCAGCAGGCATTTGTGAATTATAGGAACAGTATGCCAAATAATGAATATGATCAAAATGGTAAGATGATTAGTAACTTAGGTGGAAATAAAATCGATTTTTACCATCAAAGAAACGGAGATACTAAAATGGTTAGCCGACAAAGTGGAGCTTCAAATATTATTAAAGGCGGAGAATCCATTATTAGAGGTTATACTCACAGAGGAAAGGATGTAAGTTGGAGAACTATAACAGATGAGTATCTTAATGGAACAGGACCTACTCGCAGTTTGTTTAGTGATTTTAATGATGCAAATAATGGACCTTTTGCTTCTTTAAATAAGTTATCGTCTCCATATTCTTCTTTAGCAAGAAAGGATGTACTAAATTCAAAAAATTCAAAAGGAGTTATAAAAATGGATTATTTCCAAACAAATCCATTTACTGCAAATTTTGATGGATATGAACAAATGTGGGGAAGATCAAATGTATCTTGGTATAAATTAGGAGATGAAACACTTTTTTTAATGACTGATTCAAAATCTATGGAATCATTTTTTTATAGAATAGCAGAAAGTCACGAAAGAAGTGTTCCAAATGATGCACATGGTACAACTTATCAGACCTATATATGGACTGAAAGTAATTCTGAAGTTCAACAAAAAGTAATTAACCCAACCTTAAAGAATGTTTTTAAACAAGCTATAACACTACCATCTATATTAACAAGACCTAGATTTTAAATCGAACATCTTAAATTTAATAAATATGAAAAAAAGTATAAGTTTAATTTTATTACCATTTTTATTTTCGTGCCAAAATATTACTAATGAAGATGTATATGGAAAATATTCACCCATGTCATACAAGAATACTTATGACACTCTAACAATTAACAAGGGTGGGATTTATAACAGAGTGATTTACAATATAAAAGGGAGGAAATTATTGAATTACAATTCGAAATACAAATTAGATGGTTCTTCAATAAAGTTTTCTGATTTTTATTTAAATTTAGATAAAGATTTAATTGCCTTTCCAGAAGATGTGAATGATATTGATATGACCTATACTACTTTTTTTGAAAAAAAAGATAAGAATATTGTACTTTGCTTTGGTTACCATAATGGGGAGAATTGTTATAAAAAGATTTTAGAATAAAAAAACCACTAAGCAAAGTCCCCGCTAGTTCGAGCGTTTCGCTCGTGTCCATAAATAAAACAAAACACCACTGCAGCGGCAGTGGTGTTTGCTCTTTCATCATCAAAAACTATTATATTTACCAATATAAGGATCATCTTGGAAATGCAAGGATAAGTTTTGCAAGAAATAGCGCAGGCGCTCTTGAAATCACAGATGCCAATGATTATTACCCATTTGGGATGAATCATCTGAAAACCGGAAATGCATTCTTTGGATCGGGAAGTTATAAGAATTACAAGTACAATGGCAAGGAGCTTCAAGAAAGCGGAATGTATGATTATGGAGCAAGAATGTATATGCCGGATCTGGGTAGATGGGGAGTTGTAGACCCATTGGCGGAGAAAACAAGGAGATTTAGTCCTTATAATTATGCTTTCAATAATCCTATTCGATTTATTGATCCAGATGGAATGCAGGCAGAAGATAAGATTAAGATCTTTAACAATGGTAACATAGAAAGAACAAAAGACAATAATGCCTATGATACTATTACCAACGAAGATGAATCTAAATCTATCCAGATTGCCCGTACAAATGTGACAGAAAAGAATCCTACAGGAGATTCACAGATAGGGAATATGAAATCATTAGCTTTTGATTTGCCAGAAAGTGATGGGCTGGAAGGTAGCACAAGTTCAACATACAGCTATTTGCAAATACAGAACTATGATGTAGCAACTCAATTCTTTGAATTTGCAGCAGAAAACACAAAAGTGGAATTTTCTCAAGATACATTTAATTTTAGTGATGGATACAGTACAAGCATTGTAAGTACTAACCATTCTGTTAATCAAAGTGTAAATGCAGGTGCTATGTTGGGAGCATATAGTTTTGGAGGACATATTATACAAGATGGAACCCATTTTGAAAATGTACACTCCCATCCGCCTGGTGCAAACGTGGGTCCATCAGGTTGGAATGATAGGTTTATAAATAATGTTCCAATAATGACTTATGGTTTAAAGCAAGGAGATGCAAACTTTAGAAGTAATAACCCTCAAATTACAAATACATATCAATATGGTACTTGGAAATGGCCAACGCCAGGGAAAGGGTATTTTAAATATGACTCAAAAAATGCAACATTTATTGGAGGTAAAAAGAATTAAAAATGAGAAAGAATATATATTATTTACTAATCTTCTTTGTTTTAATAATTAGTTGCAGTACAGCTGTTTTCAATAAAGAGGATAATACAGCGAGAAACATTGTTACTGGCTATATAGAATTTAGAAATCAACAAAAAGTAATAAATCCAAAAACGAATATCATCATTATCGGTGCTCAAAGTGATAATGCTAAAAATGGAAATTACTGGATTGATTTGTGTTTTGTAAATCCAGCATTATTAATGGATTTTAAATATTCTAAAGTGTATGAAGTCAATGGATATAAATTAATTATTAGTGAAGATTTAGATAAGTCTTATTTGTTAGAAAAAACATTTAAAGAGATTCCTTATGAAAATCTTAATTTAGCTAAAATGGCTATTACATATAACACAACAAACTGGCATATTACGTTAAATAGTAAAAACGAAGTTGTTGAAATTTTACCCCAAGAAAAATCAAAAGAAATTAAAAATATTTTGAAAAAGAAAGGAGTGAAATTTTCAAAGAATTATACAGATTAGTCTTCACTTAAAACATAGAAACACTGCAACTGTGGTGGTTTTTGTATTGTTCTGTTTTCAAATACAAAACAGAACAATGTAAATAAAAGGTTTGAATTTTTTATATTTGTGGTAATGAATAAAAAATCATGATGGAAAAGCTAAAGAGTTTACGAAAACAGCGGGGCTATACCCAGGAATATATGTCTAAGATTATATCAACGGATGTATCCAATTACAGCCGCACAGAAAGTGGTGATGTAAGGATTTATGATGATGAATGGGAGAAGCTGGCTAAAGCTTTAGATGTTCCGGTGGAAGATATCAAAGAAGAAAAACCTTCCAGTATTGTTCAGAATAATGATAATCTGACGTTCAATGATAACTCCGGAAACTATAACTATTATTGCAGTATTCCCAATCATATTTTAGATAACCTGAATGATTATATTGCACTGCTGAAAAAGCAGAATGAAGCTTTAGAAGAAGAGAATAAGAAGCTAAAGCCCAATAAAAGAAATTAAACGCTGTCATCTTACAGCCTGAAGATATTCTCAAATAAAAAAATACTGCTTATCAAATAGGCAGTATTTTTAGTTTTTATGAAGACCAGATAAAAGGCTGGGCCTTACTTCTTTATTATAGCGAAGCTACATTTTTATTAAAGAAATCTTTAAACTTTTTAGTAGTAAGCATTTTATCTACCATTTTAAAAATCATGGACTTATCCTCTTCATCCAGCTGATTAATCAGATGCAGCTTCTCAAAGTCCGGTTTATCCTCTATGGTTACTTCTTCAGGAATAATATTTTCATAGTTCAGGATCTGATCTGTAGTCAGATTAAAAAGCTTTGAAAGCTTCAGGAGTTCCTCTACAGATAACTCTCTATGACCATTTTCCAGCTTATTATAATTGCTGTTGCCAATGCCCTGCTACCGCACGAATCTTTCGTGTGGCAGGTAAGAATAAAGCCACTGCTCTTGTAGTGGCTTTTATATATATAACTGGTTAATAATTATATTTCTCCATCCAATATAATTATTTAAATTTACCAGATGAGATTACCCAAAACTCAAAATTGACAAGCTATCTTTACAGAGCAGACGGGGTAAAAGTAAAGAAGCTTTTTGGAGATCTGGAGACGCATTATCTGGATGGCTTCCAGTATAAAAGCACAAAACCATCAGAATCATCAGTTGTATGAACAGATATAAGTGTTATTGATGACCCTAGCGAGGTTGCCGAAATAAAGTTAAGGATTATCCCTACCTCAGAAGGGTATTCTGATGCGTTATTGAATCAATATATTTATAATTATACAGATCATTTAGGAAATGTAAGATTAAGTTATACAGATACCAATAAAGATGGTGTAATACAACCAAGGCAATATTTTCAGAGCCAATGTGAAGATATTCCATGGGATCCTTTTAATCCACCAAGCTGTATCAGTATTTGGAAACCAGGAGAAATTGTAGAAATAAATACTTATTATCCTTTTGGATTACTGCATAATTATACTGCGACTACTCTGAATGCTTATCAATATAAGTACAACGGCAAGGAACTGCAAGAGACAGGAATGTATGATTATGGAGCTAGGTTTTATATGCCGGATTTGGGTAGATGGGGAGTTTTAGATCCGTTAGCTGAGAAGATGACAAGACATAGTCCTTACAATTATGCGTTTAATAATCCTTTACGATTTATTGATCCAGATGGAAGAGAGCCTGAAGAAACCGGGGATGAAGATCCACCAGGAAATGGCTTAAGCAGATTTAGACAAAGAACAGCAAATTGGGTTCAGAAAAATATTAGAGGTCCTTTATCTGGTTGGTTTGATACCCATACAAGAAATGCTTTTGTTTTGGATGCAGAAGGACAGGCAAGAATGGATGATCTCAGAGGTCAAATGACAGGTTATATGCGAAGTAATGTAGGAGGAGGTATTAGATGGGGTGCAGAACATGGGTTGATAGGCTCTGGAATGGGAACAGGACATGTTGGGAAATTTATTGGACCTAAAGAAGCAATGAGAAAAAGGATAGCAGATTTTGCTGAGAAAGCTAATTTTTATAGCGGTGGACCATCGAGCTTGGCCAAAAATTCTGAAGAAATAATTGAAGGGTATTATCGACAGATGAAAGCTGGAACATTTAATAAGCCAGGAGGAGGATTTATAACTCTTGATGGAAAAACAGTTTTAACAGAAGGAAATCATAGTATGAATGCAGCAATTAGATATGCTATTGAAACAGGAGATATAAAAAATATAAAAATAATTCTTAAGGGGGTTGATAAGACAAAAGTTGATTTGAGAAATTACAATATACCAATTAGCAAATTAAACACTAAATAATTGAATATGAGCTTAACAGTAATAGATATAGACAGTGATTATCAAAGCTTAATTGATAATAAAGATTTTACTGCCGTTAATTTTCCTATTGAAAATGCAGTTAAAATTTATGGTAATAATTATGATAAATTAAAAGATAAGGAAAAACTAAAAGATGAAATTGAAAATATAATAGGCTTTAAAGATGATCATTTAAATTCATGCGAAGCAATAGAAAATTTTCTAGTATTTACTTATTATTTATTAAAAAAAAATGACAAACTGGTTGTGTTTACAGCAGGATTATCATATGAATCTATTGACTATTATATTAAAATAATGGAAATTATTCTGTCTAGATTGGATAATCGTACATTATATATTGTTAAAAACTTTATTGATATTAATGAATCTCAATTAACAGATCTCTATATACACATTAATAAAATCGAAAAAGAGGTGATACATGATTTCATGAAAAACTGGTTAATCGGATTTAAACCTAAAGATGAATTTTTTAGATATCCTCAATACTTGGGAAAAATAGAGTTTGAAACTGATGATTATTTTGAAATGTTTTCATTTATTTTATCTGATCCCAGCAGGGAATATGACTTCTATTTCTTAAATAAAAACAATTCTCATTATCCTAAAGGAATGATTCTTATTAACAATGATTCTATATATTTAGGAATTGGAGTAAATTCAATAAATGAAAAATATTTAATTGATAAGCTATCTGAAGAGTATCAGCAAGCTCCCATTATTTGTAATGGCACTTTACCTTATTAATAGATCCCCTGCTGGCGCGAGCGTCTCGCTCGTGTCTGTAAATAAAACAAAAAGCCACTGTTTTTGCAGTGGCTTTTACTATCTATTCTAGAGAAACCGTTATATTTACTAGTATAGAAATTATCTCAAATATAAAATGAAAAGAAATGTCACGAAAGGTAATGGTTTATAAAAAATGGTAAAGAAATTATATGGAAGAAAGAGATGTTATTGTAAGAAAAATTTTAGAAAAATTATATATTGAATTTAACCCAGAAAATCTCTCTAGACTCACTATAGATCAGTATAGAGATTTCTTCTTTTCAATATTTGAATTCATAAATCTGTACAAAAATAAATATCATTTGACAGAAAAAGATTTTGTTGAATTTAGCAAGAATATACATCATAAGTATAACTTTGATGAATACGAAGATAACTGTTGGGAAAGAGTTGCTTTTTTTATGGACGAGCTAATATTTCGGTTTGCTACACCTCCACCCTATTTTTTTCATGCTAACTTTGAAGATTTTAAAGATAAATTAAAAAGAGATTTTACGGAAGGTAATGGTTTGTGAAAATCAGTTATACATTTCACCCCGCTGGCGCGAGCGCCTCGCTCGTGTCCGTGAATAGAATGAAAAACCACTGCGCAAGTAATGGTTTTATTCATTTACATGGATCTTTTATTGTACAAAGTCTCCTCACTTTGAAAGCATAATAAAAAACTTCTATATTTACCAGTACAGAAATTATTATGAAAATGCTGAAAAGAATAGAATACAGAGCACAAAATAATGATGGAGAGTAGAAATATTATTAGAGCAATTATATATTTATTGAAGTTTTGTGGAGTTATCATAATAATTGATTTACTTTTTAGTAGGTTGATACCTCATGATACAAAATCATTCAACATACTTTGGGATATTATTTTTGGTGTTCTATTTTGGATATTATTCCTTTTTTTCGGTAAGTTTCAAAAATAGTATGTTGAGAAATAGCTCTAACCTTCATTGGTGTATGTTAGTGATAAAAATAATAGTCACAACTATTGCTCGTACTTTTATTATGGGTTAGGAAAGTGTCATTACTCGGTTATTAAAGTAACACTCAATACTTTATAGGCTGCCTCAAACCCCTTGATTAACGAATTAGAGACGGTTCTATAAATCCTTTATCCACTAATTAAAGTGTCGGCAACTGGTTTATAAACTGTCTCCAGCAACTTCGGAAGTGCTTTGAGTCACTCCGGTAAGTGTCTGCAGCCGCTCATTAATTTGCTATAACCATGTTGTAAACTGTCTGCAGCCATTTAAGAAATGCCTTCAGACACTATTGTAAGTATTTCCGGACACTTTATCAAATAGGTATAACTATTTCACAACCGTCTCAACCGTTTTCATAAGTCCCTGTAGCCTTTTATTCAAGTAGCTGGAGACCGTTATTGAACCCTCTTCAGCCTCTTCGGAAAAGCCTGTCACCCCTTCCTTAACTGTCTCTATACCGTTCTATAAGTGCCTGTCACCCCTTATTTAAGCAGCTGGAGACCGTTATGGAACACCCTTTAGCCCCTTGTATAACTGGATCTACCCCCTTACCCAAGGGGGTAGAGGGGGTTGATGGAGGGGGTAATCACTATTTTTTCAATAAATAGATGTAAGTAATGGAAACAGGGCATACAGTAATATTTTAATTTCCTAACTTTGTAGTTCTCAATAACAATCAAAACAAAACGATGTCAATTACCAACGAAGATCAGATGCTCGGAATGCAAAAAGTAAGTGAGGCTGTTGCCTATACGCTGAAGAAGATGATAGATTACGCTGAGCCCGGTATGACCACCAAAGATCTGGACGAATATGGAGCCAAAATACTGGAAGGTTTCGGAGCAAAATCAGCACCTTATCTGACGTATGGATTTCCAGGGTGGACGTGTATCAGTGTGGACAATGAATTCTGTCACGGGATTCCAACAGATCAAAGGATTTTGAAAGAAGGCGATCTGATCAATATTGATGTTTCTGCAGAATTGGATGGATATTGGGCGGATAACGGAGGTTCCTTCGTGATTGGAGAAGATATTCACGGACATCAAAAATTGGTGGAGGCCTCCAAAGATATTTTAAGAAAAGCTATCGACAATATCAAAGGCGGTGTAAAAATAGCAGACATAGGACATTTAATGGAAACAGAAGCCAAGAAAAGAGGCCTTAAAGTTATTAAGAATCTTGCAGGCCATGGAGTAGGGAGAAGCTTACACGAACAGCCTGACGAATTGCTGAACTACAGAAACCGCTATGATTCCAGACGTTTCAAGAAAAACTCTGTGGTGGCTATTGAAACATTTATTTCCACCGATTCCAATATCGCTGTAGAATTAAAAGACGGCTGGACAATGGTAGGCAATAAAGGCGGCTATATGGCTCAACATGAACATACCATCGTAATCACCGATGGAAAACCGATCATTTTAACCGAAATGAACGAAATCCTGAATTAAACAAAAGGGTGTTTATTGCATAGTTAGCAAATCGCAAAGGCACTAAGGTTTTATTATCATTCCTTGCTGAAAATCTTTGATTTTCTTGCGCCTAGAAAAACATAGCGGTAGTAATAGACTTCGCGCCTTTGCGTTAAAAACAAAATAATAGGTGTTTTTTTAACCCAAGCTTCATCTAATCATCTTGCTGATTCCCTCTTTGCTCCCTTATCTTCAATATTAATAATTGAAAACTTTGCGTTAAAAATAATACGTAAAACTATGCACCATCAAAACTCTTTCAGTATACTTTCGTAATCTGCTTTAAACCCATTTTCCATAGTCCCTTCAATACGATACGTTTCCACATCCATAATTCCGGTATAAATCCTTAAAACATCTTTGAGATAAGCAGAAATATAATCCGGAGCACCTTCTGTCCTTCTTCCTCCCGAAGCAACAGCGAGATATACTTTTTTATCTTTAAACTGTCCCACACGATTCCAATGTTCATCAAAAATATAGGTGACACCTGCCCGGATCAGCTGGTCCAGCCATGCTTTCAAAGGAGTAGAAATTCCCAGATTAAACATGGGTGTTCCCATAACAATAATATCTGCTTCACGGAGTTCATTCACAATCCTGTTGGCATACGAAAGAAGCTGTTTGCTTTGTTCATCATACGATTCCGGATGTTTGTAAAACTCATGAATGGATACCTCATTCGCTAGCGGTGGCATATCCTTCACCAGATCCCGTACCGTAATCTGACGGATATTATTTTGTTGTGAAATTTTTTCGACAATAGCTGAGCTGAGTCCTTTGCTGTAAGACAGATCTCCTCTTGCGCTGGAGATAATGTGCAGAATATTTTTCATAATATAAAATTTTACTTTCATGACGATCAAAACTTCTCTAAGGGGACAAAAAAATGAATAGTATGAGATTGAATGATAAAGAGTACCTTTAAACTATCTTTATCCTTTGTAAATCCCATCAGCTATGATCAGCCAGAAACATTCCAGGGCAATTGAAATCCTTACTCAGGTATTTGATGCTACTACCTATCGGAAAAAAGAAATAATAATGGATGTGGAGCAGGTTCATCGTGATTTATTTTATATCAGAAAAGGAGTGGCCCGCATTTTCTATTACGATGATAAAGCGATGGACCATACCCATTGGCTTAGTTCAGATGGCCATTTTATTGGTCTTTTATCGGGTATATTGTCTGGAAAACCGGTGCCGTTTGGAATTGAAGCCATAGAAGACAACAGTGAAATATTTCGTTTACCTTATCATCAACTGCTGAAATTAAAATCAAAAAATCCTGAAATACAGCAGCTGATGGAAGATCTCTTTGCTGAAAGTCTAATCACAATGGGCGAAAGGCTGATCGATGACCGGATAAAATCTACAGATCAGCGTTATCAGGATTTTGTGGCTTCAAATGCTGGTTTGCTTCAGAGAATCAATCTTGGATATATTGCCGGATATCTGGGAATGACCAGGCAGCAACTGAGCAAAATAAGAGCTCAACGATCATGATCCTTTTTTAATCCAGATTAAAAGAAAAGCTAAATCATAAACTTAATTTCGATAAAAATTAAGCTTATAAAGGCATGTCTGTAAGAATTAAGAAATACAGGCAGCCGGTTTTTCACCAAAAAAGAATCATAATGAAAAAAGGAACGTACCAATTACACGATGAGGCCAATTTTAATTTTCAGCTGAATCGTACCCTGATGTGGGGAGGAGGAGATCTGGAAGAGATCAGAAGTGTTGCTCCGGCAATCAATACTACAGAAGACTGGGTAAGAGAAATGAAGACTCTTGCTGAAAAAGCAGAAGCCAGTCAGCAGAAATCTAAGGCGGCCGGATATTACAGAATGGCAGAATTTTTTGAAGCTGACGGATCATGGGACAAATCGGAGCTTTATACAAAATCAAAATCTTTATTCTACGAAGGGTATCAGGATATTTTTAAAACAAAAATCAGAAGAGATGAGGTAGAATATGATCATGGAAAACTGCCTGTCTGGATAGGCTTTCCGGAAACAGAAATAAAAGATACCGTCATTATTCACGGAGGAAATGATTCTTATATGGAAGAATTTCTCCCGCTGGTTCAACGGTTTTTGTCAGAAGGAATTGCTGTTTATTTATTTGACGGTCCAGGTCAGGGAGGAGCGTTAAGAGAATCTGGAATTCATTTTACGCACGAATGGGAAAAGCCGGTAAAAGCCATTCTGGATGCTTATCAGTTGGATGATGTGACGATTATCGGATTGTCTTTGGGCGGAATGCTTGCTCCGAGGGCTGCCGCCTTTGAAGACTGTATAAAAAGAGTAGTCGCATGGGGAATTATGCCGGATTTTTATGAAGTGGTATTGAGTAAAGTACCGGAACAATTAAAACTTTTAATGGATATGGGAGAAAAAGATCAGGTAAATACGTTGATTCAAGCAAAAATGCAAGTTGATCCCTTGATAAAATGGGCCATACAACACGGAATGTTCAGTATGAATGTGGATACACCTTATGATTATCTCAACCAAACCAGAAAGTTTGAAATGCAGAGTATAGGACATCAGATTACTCAGGACTTTTTATTGCTGGGTTCTAATGAAGATCATTTTATTCCTGTGGAATTGTACAAAAAAGTAATTGATGCTCTGCCCAATGTAAAATCACTCAGCTATAAAATGTATACTAAAAGTGACTCCGCTGAAAACCACTGTAATATTGGAAATACAGAACTGGTTTTGAATGATATTATTCACTGGATATTGCGGGTAAAGAACAAATAATCCATCAATCCCAATCTTAAATTTTTGATGACATCATTAAGGCTATCTCTGCAGAGAGAGCCTTTTTAGTTGCCTATAGATGATGAGCAGAACAGGCTGAAAATTGTTAATGACCAAATACTTTGTTATATTTATAGAATAAAATCACTTCACAAACTATCCGCTATGAAAAAATTTCTTTTAATCCTTTTGGGAATCGTTGTCATTCTGGCTGCTGTTGTATTGATCAAAACCTACACTTATCCGTTTAAGAAAAATACGATTGGGACAGGAGAGGGCTGGAAACCCATAAAAAATGATTCTGCAGTCATGAGGCTTTCAGGAGGAATAAAAGTACCTACCGTTTCTACAGGAAGTTTGGGTGAATTTGATTATGCACCGTTTGAACAGTTCAAAACCTATTTAAAAACATCTTATCCGTTAGTCTATCAGAACACAGAAAATGTTGAAGTAAATCAATACGGATTAGTGTTCAGACTTAAAGGAAGCAATCCGTCTTTGGAACCTATTTTATTCTTGTCCCATATGGACGTAGTTCCTCCAGGAGATGCTGATATCAAAAATAATGATCCAAACGTATTCCGTCCTGATGATAAACCTTTGGAACCCGTTTCAAAAGTAGCGGAAGATTGGGAATTTGCTCCTTTTTCAGGAGCGGTTGCGAACGGAAGAATCTACGGAAGAGGTGCCATAGATATGAAAGGAATGCTTTTTTCCTTAATGGAATCCATGAATTCTATGATTAAAAACAAACAGATTCCACAGCGTGATATCTATCTGGCTTTTGGTTTCGATGAAGAGGTAGGCGGACAAAAAGGAGCGATTCAGATTGCCGATTATTTTAAGAAAAAAGGACTGAAGTTCGATGCCGTTTATGACGAAGGCGGGTTAATTATGCGAAAAGGAAATGTGGCAGGAATTGATACAGATGTTGCCGTAGTAGGATGTGCTGAAAAAGGTTTTCTTTCCGCAAAGATAAAAGTAAAAGGATTGGGCGGACATTCTTCTATGCCTCCTATGGAAAGCGCTATCGGGAAAGCTGCTGTTATCATGCAGCGTCTGGAAGATCACCAGATGAAACCTGTCATTACCCCTTTAATCAAAGAGTTTTTTAATAATATCGGTGGTGAAATGCCTTTTACCACAAGAATGGCACTGGCGAATCAATGGCTTTTAAAACCGGTATTGATTTCCCAGCTTACCAAAAATAATACAACCAATGCTTTGGTTAGAACCACAACAGCTTTAACGATGATGAAAGGAAGTGATGGAACCAATGTCCTTTCTCCCGAAGTGGAATTTGTGGTTAATTTCAGATTACTTCCCGGAAATTCGGTGAAAGATGTAAGAGATCATATTGCTAAAGCGACTGAAGGTTTTGATGTTGAGGTAGAAGAAATTGACAATACAAGAGAAGCTTCTGCTATTTCTCCAACCAACACAAAGGCTTTTAAAATGATAGAAGCCGGAGTGAAAGAAATCCATCCCGGAGCTATTGTTACTCCATATCTTACCATGGCTGGAACTGATGCCGGTAAATATGAAATTGTAAGCAAAAACGTCTACAGATTCATGCCGATTAAGATCAACAGTGCCGAACAGCAAAGTATTCACAGTACCAATGAATATCTTAGCATTGAAAACTATCTGAAGATGATTCATTATTTTGAGTACATCATGAAGAATTATGATAAATAAATGTCAATGGTGAATGGTCAATTCGCTGCGCTCGTGACTTTACTGCGTGGTTCGGGGTTTCGTGGTTCGGGATATTTTAACGTGAAGTACACTAAGCCATTTCCTTCTATTCAAGAACGATCGCAGAGGAGTTTCACTCAGCAATGTGTACACTAAGGTCCTAGCTGAACGAAGTGCCTTTGCGAACTGATAAATTCTGTATACTAACAACCCTAGCGAACCTTAGCGTTAATAATAATTGACGATTGACTTTGCGAAGCAAAAATTGACCATTGACTTAACACCCATTCAAATCTTTTTTACAAAAAAATATATTACGTCAAGTTTTGTCGCATTACGGATATAGCTTTGTCATATCAAAATTACAGAGCTATGGAATTGCCATTTTACTTAAACTTTAACGACTTTGAAAGTAATTATTACGATAACCTTGAAAAATGGTTTGAAGAATATCATAATACCAGCGAAACAGATTATCTGAAAGCGCTTGCAGAGCTTTATCGCCCTTATGTGTATTATAACTTTGCAGATGACATGCTAAAGCCCGATGCTTCCATCGAAGTGAAAGACTGTTTTTTTCCTTATCATGAAAAAATAGGAATCTCTTTCTGTATTGATAGTGAAAACGGAATTTCCCCATCCAGCGGAATGAATCAGGTATTTGAATTTAAAAATATTTCTATGATGGAGTATGCTCAGCATATTCTGGACAAGATCAATAAGTTCTGTTCGAAAAATACCCATGCTCTGGACGGCAGTAAAAATATTCAGGATTATATTAATAACTACAGTATTATTACTTCAATGGAAGGGGTAGGGTATTGTATCAGCTACAACCGTCATCAGAAAGCCATTCCTTTTTTAAAAGCTTATCTTCCCTATTATGGACAGACCGTTAATATGGCGGTATACAGAGACTTTCTTTTTTCTGTTGTTCAGATTGCAGAGTTTATTGATCAGAAATTAAAAACAGTACACGCTTTTAAACAGACTATTTATGCACGCTCAAGGGCGGAAGCCAAATTCAATGTGCAGTTGAGCCGTCAGTTTTTGACTTTGTGCAACTAAAATTTTACACCAAACATTCATACTTAATTATATTGCGGAAAACTTATGTTTTCAACCAAAAATCCCGGTCAGTAATGATCGGGATTTTGTATTACAATTGTATGAATACTTGCTTACGTGTATTACTTGTTTTTTTTATAAGGAATGTTCCATACCAGATCGGCAGCCAGATAATGAACGCCTCCATGATGAATACTTCTGCTGTCTCTGATCAGATCGTCCATATATCCTATATCTACGGTAAAAGGAGAGTTCGGAATCGTAAACATATAATACGCTGCAATACGCATTTCACGGTATCCAAACGAACTCCATTCAGAATCCGGTTCATTGAGGTGGCTTATAGAAAACAAAGCTTCTGCACTCAGGGCCAGTTTCTGATTGTTTTTAGGAGATAAATTATAGGTTAACTGACTCTTGACCCGTGTTCTCAACTGAAAATCTTCTTCAACTTTATGAAAGTCTGCATCAAAAAACTTCCTGAATTCCTGACGTATGGTACTTTTAAGTTTCCATTTCCTGCCGAGATCAAAAGTATAGGCATATCTTCCATAAATTCTGAATTCCTGTTCTGTATTTTCCTGATCATAAGGAGCTGTGCTTTCGTATTGTGGCTGACGTCGGTAACTTAATGCATAGCTATATTGCTGGTGTGGAGCAAAGGAATGATAAACTTCATGATTTAAAACAATGATCGCTTGCTTCGAAAACAGATTATGATCATCCGGACTGCTTTTTCTACCGATGGCTACATAGCTCAAAGCCTGTTTTTTACCCAAAGAGTCAAGTTGTCGCTTCACTCCGAAGGCTCCCCAGAATGCATTGTTGGCATCTCCCAGTCCAGGTGGACTGATCTGTGCTTTGATCGACGTTCCTATACATCCCAATAAAAATAATCCTGCAAAAAATTTCTTCATGCTCAATAGTGTGGATAACTGTTTTACTGTTAAATAACTGCGAAACCATGAAACGGATGAGAATACTGTTGATACGCAGAGAGAATACTTTGTAATAGCAAAATTAGAGGCTTTGTTCATAGAATGTTTATTCAAAATCTTTTAATACTGTTTAAAAACAAGACAAAGTAAAGGCCCGATTTAGGATAGATTTAGGAATAAAACTTTCTAAAGGAAAGATTGAATTTTAGAACTGAATTGCAATTGTGGATAAAATGTGTATAACTTGTTGGTAATTTGTGGGAATCTATATCGTGTTGATTAATTAATCTCTTAATTATTTGATATTGTAGTGTATAGGTGTAAAAATAAATTGCCACAATATCTACATATTGTGGCAACTTGGTTGTATGGACTGGTTGATTTACCTGTTAGTTCTGTCTTACTCCGCACATAGCATCCCATGTTGTCCAGAAATGGGCATTAATAGCTCCGATAGGAGGATTTGTACTGTCTGCAACAATTCCTACCATTGAAGCACAGTTGGAGTTGCAGCCTATTTCATTATGACTTCCAGCCTGAGGTGGAATCTGGCGCCATGTACCGGTAGATCCGCTTAATAATTCTACTCTGATTTCAAAGATTCCGGAAAGATTAGGAGTCTGAATCTGTTTAGTAGGATTTTCACTTGAGATGAAATCACTCCAGTCTCCTTGTGAAAAAGTTACACGCCATGTAGAAATCATTTTAGAAGTATCATTTTGTGGGGAAAGATACACCCAGAATTGTGCTCCGTTTCCAAGTACTAACTGACCTGAAGAATTTGCATTTACACTTGTTGATGTCATATTGATTTGTTTTTTAGGTGATTAGATTGTATTTCAAAGTAACGAAGAACAAGTCACCTGCAGTAGAGTATAAATGACCAATTATTAGAGTGAGTAGAAATACCTATGAGAAAATGTATCAAAATCCTAATCACAAAAAAGCCTGTACTAATCATTAGCACAGGCTTTTGCTTCTTGCAGAGAGGAAGGGATTCGAACCCTCGATACAGTTACCCGTATACTACCTTTCCAGGGTAGCTCCTTCAACCACTCGGACACCTCTCTTTTTGAGATTGCAAAAATAGTGTATTTTCTGGAATATCCAAATAATTCTTACAAATTAATCTGTAATTTCTCCACAAAGGCTTCTGGTGAAATTATCAGCAAAGCTTCCGGAGTAACTTGGATTATCAATCAAGTGCATGGCTTTGGTAATCGCTGTTTCCGCTGTCATATCTCTTCCACTGATCGCTCCGATTCTGGAGAAAATATTACTGTTTTCATACTTTCCGAATGAGATACCTCCTGAAATACACTGGCTTACCACCACAATTTCGGTTCCGTTATCTCTGATTTCCTGAAGTGTTTCCTGAGTTTTTGCACTGCTGAAAATAGTTCCCGAGCCAAAAACCTGAAGAATAAGAACCTTCATTTTAGGGATTTCTCTGAAGTGGCTCAGATGCATTCCCGGAAAAATTCTCCAGAATAAAATATCTTCGGAAATATGTTCATCCACATGAAACTCTACCTCAGGATCACAACGGAATAAGTTGTCTTTAATAATATTCAAATGAACTCCAGACTGCCCAAGAATAGGGTAATTCGGGCTTGAATAGGCATCAAAATACTCCGCAGAATATTTCAACGTTCTGTTTCCTCTTAATAATTTGTATTCAAAATAAATGGCAACCTCCTGAATCACTGCTTCATCATTCTCATAAAGGCTGGCGTAATAAAGGCTGGTCAGAAGATTTTCCTTAGCGTCCGTTCTCAGATCACCAATCGGAAGCTGAGAACCTGTCATGATCACTGGTTTTCTTAATCCTTTTAGCATGAAGCTTAATGCTGATGCTGTGTAAGACATCGTGTCCGTTCCGTGAAGAATCAGGAAGCCATCATAGTCATCGTAATTTTTTTGAATATAATTGGCGATCACTCTCCATTCTTCAGGTCCCATATCCGAGGAATCCAGTGGTTTGGCGAAAGGATGCACAAAGACTTCACATTCCATGAGTCTCATTTCAGGCATCTTTTCGAATATATTTCCAAAATCAAAGGCACGGAGACTTCCGGTTTCATAATCTTTTTCCATTCCGATGGTTCCACCGGTATAGATGAGCAGGACTTTTCGCTTCATGTACTAATTTATTAAGAATTGGAGCCCGATTAGGGTTCATAGGTCAAAATTACGTTAATTTGCAAAGATTTGAAAATGAATGAAACGCTTATCATGAAATTTTATAAAAATAAAATGAAAATGAGAGATGTTTCATAGGGCTATTGAAAAAAATAACTAAATGCGGATGAAAGATTTAGCGCAAACCTTTGAATATTTAAAACAGTTTTTAACCGAAGAAAGACTCGAGAAAATTGAACATTTTTCTCAGGAAAGTTCAGACTTTGTCCTTCCGGTGGTAGAAGATATCTATCAGTTTAGAAATGCTGCTGCGATTGTACGTTCTGTGGAAGCCTGTGGTTTCCATAAAGTAGTAGCTTTGCAGGAAGAATACAGTTTTGAACCCAATCTTCGTGTAACAAAAGGAGCAGATACCTGGGTTGAGGTGGAAAAACTTCCCCGAAATATGGAATCCTTCCAGAATATTAAAGACCGAGGATATAAAATAGTGGTGGTTTCGCTGGAAAAGAACGCTAAAATGTTGCCTGAGTATGAAATTACAGAACCCATTGCTTTGGTTTTCGGAACTGAAATGGAGGGCGTTTCCCAGGAGATTTTAGATTTTGCTGATGAAACACTGGCTATTCCGATGTATGGCTTTACCAGAAGCTTCAACGTTTCTGTAGCGGCATCCATTTGCATGTATGAACTGAAACAAAAGTTGATAAAGTCTGGGATTGATTATAAACTGAATGAAGAAAAACTTTTAAGGATGCAAATCCTTTGGGCAGTGAATTCAATAAGAAGCGGACAGCAGATTTTTGAAAAATACCTTAAAGAGAATAATATTGACTGGAAATAATGAGTCAAAAATAAAAAAGAGAAGGTTTCATGCCTTCTCTTTTTATTTATATCATATTGTAATAATTCCATGCGGCTACAAAAACGCCAGCCGTTTCCGTTCTGAGTCTTTGGTTTCCGAGTGAAACTGCTCTCACTTTATTTTCGGCTAGAAAAGCAATTTCTTTTTCGGAAAAATCACCTTCAGGACCAATTAAAAATGTAAGCTGTTCCAATTGAGGAATATTTTTAAGATCAATTCTTTCCAGATTCTCATGGCAATGGGCTACAAAAGTATGTTCCGGATCAATATTTTTCAGAAAATCGCCTAGCTTTACAGCGTCATTGATCACCGGAAAATGAAATCTCAGACTTTGTTTGGAGGCAGCAACAGCCTGTTTTCTGATTTTATCGATATTAATATTCTTACGCTCCGTTTTCTCAGTGATAATAATGCTTATTTCTGAGATGCCCATTTCCACCGCTTTTTCTACAAAGAATTCGATTCTGTCAATATTCTTGGTAGGAGCAATCGCAATGTGAAGTTTTGGAGTGAATTCCGGTAGATTTTCTTTGATCTCAGAAACTTCAATACCGGCTTTCTTGCCTTCTATAATAAGTTTTCCGGAAGCCAGTTTCCCTTTTCCATCCGTCACATGAATATCTTCTCCATCTCTCATGCGAAGAACTTTTACGATATGTTGCTGTTCTTCATCGTTGATCGTAACTTTATTTCCGTTGATGTCTCCGTAGAATAGTTTCATATATCCTGGTTTATAAATGCCACTCCTGTTTTGATGGTGGTGTATATATCCGTATCACACTCCCTGTAAGAACACATGTATATTTCTTCTATCCAGATATTATTAATGAAAATCAGATTTAAATATTCCTGCTTTCTCAAATTATTTTTGATGGATAAATAATCTCCTTCTTTTGGTGTATAAGGAAAACTAAAAAGATGTTCAGAATTAATTAATTGTAAAACTTCCTCTTTGATATCCTGAATATATCCTGTCTCAGAACTTCCTCCGTTAAACTCTGAAAAAGTTTCTGATCCTTCCTGTCTTCCTGTGATCGTTTCTAATACCCAGTAATATTTTGAATTCTTTTTAGACTGTGTTCCCAGTATTTTTTCTTCTAAGAGTATTTTCATAAGTCGTATTTTGCGGTTGCGGAAGTTCTTAAATCTGTAAATTCTCCCCGCTCAAACTTCAGCTTTGCCACCATGGCAATCATGGCTGCATTGTCTGTTGTATATTCGAACTTAGGAATATAGATATCCCAACCAAGTCTTTCTTTATTGTCTTCCATTGCTTTTCTAAGTGCAGAATTGGCAGATACACCACCTGCAATCGCCACCTGATTTACATTGAGATCTTTGGCTGCTTTTTCAAGCTTATTCATCAGGATTTCAATAATTGATTTCTGTACAGAAGCACAAAGGTCATTAAGATTTTCCTTGATGAAATCCGGGTTTTTTCTGACTTCTTTCTGAATGAAATACAACACGGAAGTTTTAATACCACTGAAAGAATAATCGTAGTTTTCCAGTTTCGGTTTGTTGAATTTAAAAGCATCAGGATTCCCTTCCTTCGCCAATCTGTCGATGATAGGTCCTGCAGGGTAATCAAGGTCAAAAATCTTTCCGATTTTATCAAAAGCTTCTCCTGCTGCATCATCAATGGTTTTCCCGATGATTTCCATGTCAAAATAGTCTTTTACCAGTACAATCATAGTATGTCCACCGCTTACGGTAAGACATAAAAATGGAAAGGTAGGCGGCACAGGATTTGCATCTTCGATGAAATGGGCCAGAATGTGGGCTTGAAGGTGATTTACTTCAATCAAAGGTACATTCAGGCTCATAGCCAAAGACTTAGCAAATGATGTTCCTACAAGAAGAGATCCTAAAAGTCCCGGTCCGCGAGTAAATCCTATAGCAGAGATAGCATTTTGTTGTATATTTGCTTTAGAAAAAGATTTTTCAACAACGGGGATAATATTTTGCTGATGGGCTCGTGAAGCCAATTCAGGGACAACGCCGCCATATTCTTTGTGGATGGCCTGGTTCGCGGCAATGTTTGAAAGAATAGAATTTCCCTTGATGATAGCTGCTGAGGTGTCGTCACAGGACGATTCAATACCTAAAATTATAGAGTCGCTCATAATAATGGCAAAGTTAGAGAATAATAACGAGAATGAGAATAAAAAATCAGTAGCTGAAAACCTAGGGGATCAGGTACAGAAAACTGTTGAAAATGTAGAGGGAAAAGTACGGGAAACAGTGAAGGAGGCATCAGAGCTTGCTTCGGATGCTTTACACCATCCTGTGGAAACGGCTGAAGAGTTTGGGAAACAGGCAGTAAAGGATGTTACCAGCTATACATGGTGGGCAAAACTTCTCTTGATTCTCTTTTGGCTGGGGATTTTCCTTGTAGGGGGAATCCTTATTGCCATCAATCTTCCGGTAACGAAAAAATGGGCCGCTGATCAGGCACTCAAGCTTGTTAATAATGACTTTAAATCTGATTTTTCTACAGAAAGTGTAGATGTAAATTACTTTGGTGATGTCACCATAAAAGGGTTAAAAGTAAAAGATTATAAAGGATTTAATTTTATTACAGCCCGTGAGTTTCGCGCAGATTCAGACTGGATATCTCTGGCAGTAAATGCCATCTCAGGAAGCAGTAATTCTCTTAGTTTTAATTCTCTGGCTCTTGTGAATGCCGATGTAAAAGTAATTACTTATAAAGGTGACAGTATATCCAATTTTGTCAGGTTTGTAGAACTCTTTGACAATGGAAAGAAAAGAGATCCTAAGAAACCTCCTTTTCAACTGAATTCCAGAATTCAGATCATTGATTCTAAAGTTTCCATCGTTAATGAAAACTCTCCGGGAGAACAAGGGAAATGGCTGACAGCAACAAAATTCAACTTAAAAGCACCGAACGTAAAAGTTAACGGTCCGAATGTTTCGGCGTTAATCAATAATATGTCATTTGTAACTTCAAGATGGGGGAAATCTCATTTTGTAGATACTTTTTCAACAGAACTGTCTCTAACGAAGCAGTTTTTGTCATTAAAAGACCTTACCCTGAATACAGATCATACGTTACTTCAGGGAGATATTAAATTTAATCTTCACGACGGATCCTGGGCAGATTTTGCAGACAAGGTACGTTGGGATATGAATATTCAACAGGGAAGCCAGCTAAGTGGTTATGATATCAGTTATTTTGTAACCAACTGGGATAATATCAAACCTTTCAATCTTTCCGGGGTTATGACTGGTCCTTTGAATAAATTTCATCTTGAAAATTTTCTGATCAGAAACCCTGATGTTAATATTGCTACCAAAACGATGAAGGTAGACAATCTGCTGAAAGGTCATTTTGCTATTGAAACAAAAGAACTTTCCACAGATTTTACCTACAAGGATTTAAAAGCAATGATGCCTTCATTCATCTCCAAAAAGATGAAGAACTTTGCCGATGATTTCGGAAAACTGAAATATAATGGAACTGCAAAAGTGAATCCGGATCAGATCTATGTGGATAATGGTAACTTAATGACAGGAATAGGGCAGGCAAAAATTTCCAAACTTACCTTGACGGGATACAGTACTGCAATGCCAAAATATTCCGGTTATCTTGATGTAAAAGATCTCAATACTTCAGTCATTACAAAGAATAAAGCAGTCGGTTTAATTTCCGGTAAATTTGATCTTAACGGACAAAGTTTTGATGTCAATACCATGCGTCTGACGACAAAATCTCAGATTGCAAGTATTGAAATTATGGATAAAACGATCAATAATCTGTATCTGGATGGTTTATTGGATCATAAAAAATATAACGGACTCATCACTGTTAATGATGAACAGGCTAAAGCTACGGTCAAAGGATTGATAGATTTCAGTACTTCGAGAATTGCTATGGACGTTAATGCAGACGTCACTTACCTGAATATGAACTACTTTACCAATAAGCCAGGTACTCAGGTGGTAAGTGGTCAGGTTGATGGGAAAATGGCCATGTCTTCTATCAACGATCTTACTTTAGATGTGAATGCCAATAACCTTCACTTTGCTTCAGCTACTCAAAAATATAATATTCCGAATGCCAAGTTAAAAACGTTTGTTGAAGCAGGCGGTCGTGTCATTGATGTAGATGCTCCGGGAGCAGCGACAGGTAAAATTTCAGGAAAATACAGTCTTGCAGATCTTGCAGGAATGGTAGAAAATGGAGTAGGAAAGATATTAGTGGGTCCGCCGCCAAGAAAATTATACCGTGGACAGAATTTTGCGCTGAAGTTTGATGTTCAGCAGGGATTGATCAATTATTTCTTGCCCGAATTGAGATTGCCGCAAGGAGCTCTTGTAGAAGGGGAATATGATGGAAATTCGAACAATCTGATTCTGAATCTTGATGCGGCATCTTTAAAGTATATTATGACTAAGGAGGAAGAGATTACAGATGCTGATCAGGCGCTGGCATCTTCAAATCCTGATTATAAAATTAATGACCGTAAGAATCTCAGCAGAGATAGTGCGATGGTGGATAGTGTTAAAGTGAGAATTAACACTGGAGACCTTAACCAGCAATTGTATGCTAAGATCAACAGAGTCATTTATAATAAAAATGTGATCAAAGATTTTGAGCTTAAAGGGAATAATGAAAACGGAAATACCCTTCATTTAGCCACTGTATTTAAGCATGGAAGTCCTGATGATGAGATTAATGAAAAGCTTAAGGAATATGCCATCAATGTAGATCAGTCTACTGATGCGGCCGGAGATTATGTATTCAGGTTTGAACCTACCGAGGTAAAATTCAATGATGTTACCTGGGCAATAGATACAAGTCCAGAATTGGATCACTCCATTACCTACAGAAAGAAAACCGGAGATTTTGATATCAGAAATCTGAGAGTTTATTCTGATAAAAGTGCTTTGTTTATTAAAGAAGCCCAGTTTAAGTCTGCGAAAGACTTTTATGTAGATGCAGATATCAACGATTTTGCTGTAGAAAAACTTCTGGAAATGCAGTCCGGAGGAAATACCATGGATATTAAAGGTCTTGCCAATGGAAGTGTTAAGATCAAAATGGATAAAAGTACTCTTCAGCCACTGGTAGATCTTAACATTGATGATATTAAGATGAATGGCAATGATATGGGAGATATCTCTATTTCTGCCACCAATGGATTCTCACTGAATGTATATGATATTGATGTGAAAGTTCACTCTGCCGGAGTACTCGGAAACAACAGTCTTAATCTGACGGGAACAGTTAATAATAATACTTCTTCACCGATTATTGATCTTACAGCAGAAATGCGTGATTTTGACTTGTCATTTACACAGCAGTTTGTGCAGACTATTTTTGGAAACCTTCGTGGAAAAGCAACAGGAGATCTTAAAATCAATGGAAAGCTTAACAATCTTGATTATAGTGGAGATATTGCTTTAAAAGATTTTGGACTGAAGCTTCTGTTTACCGGAGTAGATTATTCATTTGATGATACAGTAATTCAGTTAACTAAAGGGCTTGCTATCCTCAACAATATTGAAGTACACGACGGAAGAACCAATTCCAAAGGGAATATTTCCGGGGCGATTCAGTTTGAAACGCTTTCTTCAATGGGGGTATCTCTCGTAATGAGAGCCGATAACCTGTTGATGCTGAATACTACGCAAAAAGATTTTGACCTGTTCTGGGGAAGAGTTTATGGGCAGGGAGACCTGTACGTGGATGGACCGGTTTCAGGATTAAGTATAACAACTCCTAATATGAAGGCGCTTAACGGAAGTACCTTTACCTTTAATTCCAGCTCTACTTCCAATGTAGAGGAATTTAAAATGCTGAGATTCCTGAAAGAAGGAAAAGATGGTCTGATCACACTGGAAGAAAAGAAAAAAACAGGAGCTAATATGAACATTGACTTCAACCTTGCAGTAGATAAAGGAACTACTGTGAATGTACTGGTAGGAGATGATGTGGGAAATATTACCGTAAAAGGATCAGCGGATCCGCTAAGGTTCCATATGAACAGACAGGGGAATATTGCCATGAGCGGTACCTATAAAGTAGATAACGGAACATTTGTCTCTAAAGCTATTCTGAATAAAACATTCCAGATTGAAAGAAACAGTAGTATCAGATGGGATGGGGATGCTATGAAACCTACATTAGATATCAATGCCAATTATATAAGAATGGTTTCCAATGCGGGAGAATATCTTAGTATGGGGAAACTACAGCCTATCAGTATCTTGCTGCAGGCCCACATTACCCAGTCGTTGGTAGACCCTCAGATTGATCTTAATGTGACGGCGATGGATGTGTCCAGTCAGGTAAGAGAAACGCTAGCTGCGAAAATGAGTCAGGAAGGAGAGAAAGTTCTCCAGTTTGGTTCTGTATTGCTGTTAAGTACTTTCAATGTATCTAATACAGGTGGATTCGATGTAAATGTAGGTAATGTAGCAGAATCTTCCGGATATAATATGCTTCTGAAACAGCTGGGATCTGTTCTTAATACGATGAGTAATGAATTCCAGATTGACCTTAATTATGTAAAAGGAGACCAGAACTCAAATTTTGGAGACAGAGCCAATGCCGGAGTGAGTGTAGCGCTTTCCCCAAGAGTTAATATCAAAACAGGTTTGGGTATTCCGTTATCAAAAACAGATGGTGCCCAAAACAATTACCTTTCCACGGAGGGATCAGTAGAATACGATTTATCTAAAAAGAATGACGGTTCATTGGTTATACGTGCTTATTCCAAGCCTACAAACATCGGAATGGTGAGTACAAACGGTTCTGCTAATCAAGCCTATGGTGGAGGGGTAGTGTGGAGTAAAAGCTTCAATTCTTTGTTTAAAAAGAAGAAAAAAGACAAAAAAACTTCAGACGCAAAAGGTGAAATAAAAACAGATTCTATAAAATCAAATGGTAAATAATTAGAATATTTTAATGATTTTTATCATCTGTGTTAATTATTGTTAATATTTGATATATATTTTTTAGTTAAATTATTTTTCGTAAATTTGCAAAAAATACATAGATTTTTTAAAGAAATTGTAATTTAACTAATATGAACTATCAACTGGACGAAATAGACAAGAAGATTCTTGATTTCTTAGTAGAAAACACAAGAATGCCTTTTACTGAAATTGCAAAGCAGATGGATGTTTCTGCTGGAACAATTCACGTAAGAGTGAAAAAGATGGAAGATGCAGGTATTATTTTGGGATCATCTCTTAACATCGATTATGGTAAGCTGGATTATCACTTTACAGCTTTCATAGGTATCCTTTTGACAAAATCAAACCGTACTCAAGAAGTATTGAAAGAATTGTCAACTCTTCCTAACGTAATCGAGGCTAGCGTTATTTCCGGAAAATATAATATTTTCTGTAAAGTAAGAGCTAAGAATACTGATGATGCTAAAAGAATTATTTACCAGATCGACGACATTCAGGATGTAATGAGAACTGAAAGTATGATCTCTATGGAGGAATTCTTAAGTGACAAAAACAGACTGATTAACGCAATCTCTGTGTAAGTCAAATTTTAAACGAATAATTATAAAAGAACTTATGAAATCTCTCATAAGTTCTTTATTTTTGTAGGTATGGAAGAATACAGCTATTTTGACGAAGACCCGAAGAAAGGATGGGGATTCATACTGGCATTTGCTGCCTTGATGTTGTTTACTATAATGGGGCTTGGTATCGATGTGGATGAATATCTGCAGCATGAATTCCTTCAGATTCCGAGGTGGTACTTCTATGTAATTTTTTCTATTGATGTACTGATGATGATCGGGCTGGTATTGATGTTCTTCTACAGAAAAGTAGGAATCATTATGTTTCCGGTGTTACTGGTGCTGCATTTCTTTATGCACAATTACTATCTGTCTACATTTCTGTATACGGATGTTACCAATCTTTTCCTGTTTACAGGATTCGGAATGCTTGCCATTATCCCGAAATGGAAGTTTTTTAAATAAAGTTTCAAATACAATAAAATAACAAACCGCTTTTAAATCTAATTTAGAAGCGGTTTTCAATTATAACAAGGTTTATGAAAAAAAATTATCTGAGTTCCAGAGAATTAAAAATTTCCTGTTTCAAAGGATTTTTTGACCAATCATCCCAAATGCCTGTATAAGGATTGTAGCCGCATTTCAGAGGTTTTGATATATTCAGACCTTTTTTGTTTTTAACAGCATTTTCAGTGTATGCCCTGCAGTCTGTGCAGACATAACGGAATTCGCAGTCTTTACATATTTCAATTTGGTCTTTGGTAAGATCCCAATATTTTCTGAAATCAGGTTGATTGATGGCTTCTTCAAGGCTTTGTTTTTGGATGTTTCCAAAGCTTTCACTCATGAGCGGACAGTTTTTGATGTTACCATGTCTATCAATGCCTATCTTTTTATACAGGCAGGAATTGTGGTTAATTGCTTCTGTCACTTTAGTAATGTTGGTATTGAAGTACTTCAGTTCCACTTTTCCACACGCAGATATTTTCAGGTCATCTTTCAGAAAATGCAGCGAGAAACGGTATTCATCTTTAGCTTTGAAAGGAGGCTTAGAACAATTGTAAAGAATAAGACTGTAAATTCTGACTGTGTTTTTTTGAAGAGCCTGTATAAAAGATAAGTCCATTTTCTGATGAAACGGAGAGAAAATTTCTATTCCTGATAAAACCGAGGTTTTAAAAATTTCATCAATTTCTATAAAATCTTTTAAGGTTAAGGATTTTAAACTGTAAATAACCAAATGTTTAACTCCAAGATTTTCTATTGACGGATATATTTTCTTTAAGATCCTAAGATCTTCCATTTCTATAAAAAGATCTGTTATAGTACTGGGTTCATGATAGTCGTAAGAGAGAGGAGGAAAATTTCTGTCCCAATCATTTCCGGTAATAAATCCGTATTCTTTTTCCAACAGAAGATTGATATAGTTCTGAACAATTTCTTTGGATTCTTCATCATAACTTGTAATTGTATCTTCAACAGACTTGTTTTTCAACTCTTCTATAATTTCATACAACTCCAGAGGATACAGTTCTGATACATTTCTCTGTAGATCTGAAATCAGGATTCTGGTGGTTCCTTTGGTGATGAGGATATTGCTAAATAGGTTGAAGTATTTCATATGTTGGTAAGATCTTTTTTACATTACTTTCGATAAATGATGGACATTATATTTTCTTAAATTTATCTTTTCTAATTTTAGATGAATGTTTTATACTGGGAAGTCCAATACTTTTTCGGTTGCGGTTAACCCGGACAGAATCCTGATTATTATTTCGTAAGCTGTATCGTACGGCAGTATTTTTATAGTAATCATAGGTATCAGACATTAAAGCATATTCCTGTGGAGAACAATGGCCTGATTTTACATATTCGAATAATTTTTTTCTGAATTCAGGATATTTTTTTGAGCCAATCATATGGCTTAACAATGTAGGCATAGCGATGAAAACATTATCATTTCCTAATCTCCCTATTTTTTGTCCATCAGGAAACCCATAATGTTCAAATGTCCAGAAAAAAAGATTTATATTTTTTTCAATATTTTTATATACAAGGGCTATATTTTCAGGTCTTCCTTCCTGGTCACGCATCATAGCAATACTAAAAGAGTCTATTAATGCTCTGTTCAGGCCCATTTTCCAATCGGCTACTTTTTGGTTTGCTTCCAGACTGTCTATCCCATATTTTTTACAAAGCGGATAAAGTTTTTTATATTCATTACCATAAGGAGCTACCAGGGTAATAAGCTTGTATAGACTCTTTTTTCCACCAAAATTTTTATGATATTGATCTGCAAGTTTAATGTAGGTTTTGTATTCTTCAGTAAGCTCTTGGTTTTTGGGTTCATACTTGTGAAATAGTCTTATGAATTTTTTTATGGCTTTTTCAGGTTTATTAGCCATTCTGTAGATACTGTCAATTTCATTGACCTTATTATAATAGAGAATATAATTTTGATTTTTGCAGGCACAAAGATACAGGCAAAGAACCGGGCAGATTATATGGATTAAATAAATGGTTTTATTTTGTGTTTTTATATTATAAAAGTTCATAATAATCTGTTTAATGATTTCATAGGTCTTTCTCTGATATAATAATTGGTCTGATATTTTTTGCACTCTAAAACATAAATAATGTTTTTGCTTTTCCTATTTATATTATTATTAAAGGTTTCTATATGTTTGAATATGAGAGGTAATTTGTGTTTTTCGTTTAATTTTTTCATCATAAACATTCTGCAATTTTTTTAAATAGAGGATAATTACAATGGTATGCAACATTAGCAAATTGTCCTACTGGATTAATTTCTAAAAAATAGTATTTATCACCACTTTTAATAAAGTCAAGTGAACCACAATTTAAATCCAATGCCTGCATAATCTCATTAATCTTTGATTCTATTTCTTGTGGGAGTTTATATGGAATATTTCTATTAGGTCTTTTGTTGTTGTATTTTCTGAAGTCCGTTTTAGTTTGTTCATCATTTTGAGAAAAAATTGCCATAGACATGCATTCTCCTTTAATATAAAATGTTCTTATTTCGAAATCCTTTTCTATCTTTTCCTGAAAAAAAGAGATGAAAAAACTTTGCTTTTCTTGCTTTTCTACTATAGTAGTATACATGATACCATCCTGATTATTAAATATACTATCTAATATAACATTGCCTGTAATAGCCTTTGTAATAGTTTGATTTAATGTAATTTCATCTGTATTTTCAGCCAGGAAATAATTGGGTACATCAAAACCTGTTTTTTGAGCATATTCTAATACCAAAAGCTTATTAATATGGACTTTTGTTTGTTTATTCACATGGTTTTTAGATTCTAATGTACTTAATACATAATCTTCAAGCCAATGTTGAGCCTCATTCATATGAATATTAATAGAATCATTATTGTATTGCAAACGTTTAAATTGTAGACCCCCTCTTCTGTACCATACACTTTCTATGTCATCAAGAAAAAAACTATTTTTCTGGCTTTGTAATAAAAATCTCTTTTTTATAATTTTTATTTCAAAAACTTCATCTTCATGAATGTGAAGAAAATCTTTATTCATGATGACCAACCAGCGGATAACTTCAATTGTTGTCCTTTCATTATCATTAGAGAAAACTAGTATCATTTTGTTTTTAAGCTATCTGCTAAATCTTTTGCTAATTTGTTTCGGTATGTTAAACTTGGAAGACCAATACTTTTGCGGTTTCGGTTTGTGGTTGCGGAATCTTTTATATTTTGATATCCCTGATAAACCCCATATGTGTATGGGACTTTGTGATGCAGATTATTTCTGTCAATCATTGCAGCATAATCACGAGGTGGACACTCACCGGATTTTACATATTCTAATATTTTGGTTTTAAAATATTGATGGTATTCGTCATAATCTCCCATATGTAGTAATATAGGTCCTGAAGGCATAAAAAAATCGCCATTTAACAAACCAATTTTTTGCATACTTGGAAAACCATAATTTTCAAACATCCATTTTAGGAGTTCAGCATTTTTTTTATCATTTTTAGTAATCTCCTGATAATTTAGATCATTTCGGCTACTCTGATCACGTTTAAATGCGACAGCAAAAGAATCCGCAAGTTTTTGATTAAGCCTTTTTTTCCACTGTGCAACTTTCCGCTCCATATCCAAACTATCTATATCATATTTTTTATACAGTTTAATAAATTTTGAATTTTGTCTTTTGTATACCCAATAAGGAGCAATTAAAGGAATAAGTTTATAAAGGCTTTTCTTCCCTCCAAACTTTTTCTGGTGTTGATCAGAAAGTCTGATATAAGTTTCGTATTCTTCAATACGTTCCTGATTGAGAGGGTGGTATTTTCTAAATAGTACTTTGTATAATTTTATTGCTTTTTCAGGTTGTTTAGCCACTCTGTAAATACTATCGATTTCATTGACCTTATTATAATAAGGAATATAATTCCGATTTTTACAGGCACAGAAAAGTATGCATATAATTAAATACTTTATATTTTGTTTCATATTCTGATAGGTATTAAGAACTAATGCAATTAAAAAATGTTATAAAAAGTAAATAAAAGGACTGCATAGGTCGGTATGCAGTCCACATTATAACTGATTAGTAAGGAGCTGTAGTATTCGGACCTTCAACGGTTAGGGTCATTGTTTTAACCCCATCTTTAAAATAATTTGTATCAGAGCAGTTGTTGCCACATATTGTTGCCTCTGAAGTTCTAACATTTGTACCTTCACCACCTTTGATGACTTGTAAATTTTTCAGCTTTTTGTTTTCCAAAGAAGAGAAGTCTCTCTTCATTCCATTTAATTTTTTCATGTGTGTAATTTTTAATTGTTTTTATATAAATCATTTGTGTCAAATAAACCCTGACCTGGGTGAATAATTCTACCTATTTATCATGCACTGTACACTTGCATTTTAAATTTGAAGAATATATTTCATCAACGTTGATGGGATAAAACTATAACTATTTAGATCACTTTATAGGGATAAAATGTGTAAATGATTTGTATTTTGCTTGATACACAAATGCAAATTTTACCCGGAATGAAAGTTGAATTTTGGTGAAATATGTGAAATTCGAAAAAGTATAAATTGCATGCCAGCTGTAAAAAGAAAACTACAGGCTTTAACATTAGGTTGTATGGTAATATTTTCTATTGTACAATATCAGAAAACAGGTGATTTGAGCGTGATAATAAGATGTTGAGTCACTTGTTTTGACCACAATTTGTATGCTTCTGGTAATTTGTTTGTTTTAAAATCACATCTTTTAATCCGAAAACGAGGTAAGCATCTTATCAATTTTTGCAGAAAACCTTGGGTTTTTTAAATTTGAATCCGTGCAGAGGAACCTGAGATATAAAAATAAAGCTTTTCAACATGAGGTTAAAAAGCTTTTAATTTGAAATAGAAATAAAATATGGGTCGCTTACTCAGAGAATACTCCCTGGAAAAAAGATTCTAAGGCGGTATTTTCATCCAGCCCGAACTTCTTTTTCAGGCGGTATTTGGTCATTCTTACACTCTTGGGTTCTACATTGAGGAGGTTGGCAATCTGTTTTGTATCCATTCCCAGATAAATATAAGCGCAGTATTTCAGATCCAGAGCGGTAAGTTTTTGTTGGGCTTTTTCACTGATGTTTTTAAAGAAATCCGGATGCAGTTCCTGAATGGTGAATCTGATCTTTTCAAAATCATTGTCAACACGGTTTTCTCCCTTTACAACCTGATGAATATTGATGTCAGTATCAGAAAGCTGGTTCTGAAGGTTCTGAAGAACCTCATTCTTATGTTGGATATGAAGCTGGCTGGCCAGTACCTCACTCTGAAGTTTTTGCTGCTGAAGGGTAAGAAGTTCCTGCTCTGCCTTTAATCTGGCCTGTTCTTCCTTCTGAAGTTTAATCTGTATTTCTGCTTCATGCTTTTCCGTATCAAGCTTATTTTCTCTTTCTATAGAATATCTGAGCTTAAAATGATAGGAACGGAACATAAAGAATGCCCCAATCAATCCAATAATTCCCAACCCAATATAGAGAAGCTTCTCTTTTTTCAAACTGGCTGTTTTTTCGGTGAGAGATCTGAGTTCAGATTCTTTTTTCTGAGATTGGTATTGAGCTTCCAGTCTTTTGGCCGTTTCAGCCTGCCCTTCATCAAAAAGGAGATTACTGTATTCTGTTAGTTTTGACTCATATTCATAGGCTTTCTGATAGTTTTTTTGCTTTGCATACAGTTGGGCAAGATCTTTCACTACATTGATCATGACATGGTAATAAACAGGCTGTTGTGTAAGAAGAATTGTTTCTGCTTTCAGTAGATATTGTTCTGATAAAGCATCATTTTGATCCCGGGAAGCAAGATTACTCAAAACACCAAGTGCTCCTGCCTGCATTCCCTGATTAAGGGTTGTATGCTCAGTAAGGGCTAATATTTCGTTAGCATTGTTCTGAATTTCCTCCCGTATCTCAGGAGTCATAACAGGATAGTTCAAATAATAATTGATAAGATTCAGCAATGCCATAGCATGCACATGAGCAGAAACATGACCCGGAAACTGATGGTATAAGGAAACCGCCTTTTTACACATTTCTATCACAGGTTTCAGATCTTTTAAGTCTCCGGTCTTTTCATGTTGGAAAGAGTAGCAAACTGCCAATGCAGAATAGGCTGAGCTTAATAGATTTTTATTTCCTGATTTCTCAGCAAGCTCAATGGATTTTTTTGCATATTTGGTAGCATTTTCAGCATCATTCCATTCAGTGTAGATTCCGTAGAGAAGATAATTGAGTTTTGCATTCAGCATGATTTCTGAAGGCTGTTTTTCTACCATAGGAAGTACTTTCTGTATCAGTTTGATTGTACTTTCAGATTCACCAAGAGCATTCCTATAGTAGATATTCAGATAACTGGCATATAACGCGGCAGTTTTATTATTCTTCTTCTGAACAATTTCATTCGCAGCATCAATAATAGGTGGAATTGTATTGTACTCAGACTGGTTAAGCTTAATAATTCCTTTCTGGGTAAGTGCTTTTACTTCCTCGGCATCATTTTGTTCCTTTCTTGCCAGCTCCAGTTGTTGCTGTACATATATTTCTGCGGTAGTATATTGATCACTGACTCTGTAATATTCGGTAAGCTCATTGTAAATTCTGAACTTTTCTGCAGTTGAAATATGATCTTCGCTCAATTGGTTTTTAAGACCATCAATAAATGTATTCTGTGCGGGATATAAGGTGCAGATAAAAAGTATACAATATAAAAGTGAGTACTTTAGTTTCATAGGGTGAAAGTACAAAAATTGTAGACACCTGTCAATTTCCCACCTAAAAAAGTAAAAATGATTTAAGTTTTTATATGCTTGTAAATCAGTGTTTTATTTGTTTTTGTAGACGTTTTGTAGTCAGCTGTAATCTCGGTTGAAGATGTTTTGTAGTTGCTGAAATGATGAATAGGGTATTTTTCTGTTGCAATTTTGAACCAGAAAAAAATCAAAGAATATTAATTTAAAACTTTACAGTTATGGACAACAAAACATTATCAATTGTTTCTTACATTACGCTTTTCGGATGGCTGATTTCCTTCATTATCGGAAAAGAAAAATCGAATAAGCTTTTAAAATATCATTTGAAACAGTCTTTGGGATTGATTATTTTTTCAATCGTATTATCCATCATCCTCAATATTATTATGATGGTAACCAAAATTGGAATTCTTGGAATATTTGGTTTTATCCCCTTGATATTAATGATCATCGGAATCATTAATGCAGCCAATGATGTTGAAAAACCTTTACCTCTGATCGGGAAAATGTTCGAGGATAAATTCTCTTTCATCGGATAATATCTGAATTCTTGGATATGGAAGGTTTTAAACATGTAAAGAAAGAAGGTTCCAATTATGTGGTGAAGCAGTATATGGCACTTCAGCATATTATAGGAATAGCCTGGGTTGGTATTTCAATACTGCTCATCACTTATACGGACTATCTGAAAACAGGAATTGTTTTGCTCATCTTTTCATTGTTGATCACCATCGTTTCTTTTATTCCGCCAAAGGTAAATTTTGATATGGAAAATCAGCTTCTTACGGTAACAAACAGCGGCTTGAACCGAAAGAGATTTATCTTCAATCTGAATGATTTTGAGGGCTTTGAGCTACAGACATTCCGGATGGGCTTTCTTCCTTTAGGATGTTATTTGTATGCTAATTTTAAAAATGTATCAAAACTTAAGCGCCCTTTAGTATCACAATCTTTCACCCAAAAAAAGATGCAGGAAATTGTAAACGAACTGGAAGATATTCATGTAAAAGTCAAATAAGAAAACACCTACTCAAATTTTAATATAGAATTATGAAAAGATCATTAATCGCCACAGGAGTATTTTTCCTGAGTTTTTCCGTCATATCATGTGACAAACTGGAAAAGATGAAAGAAAAACTTTCACAAAATGAGACAAAACAGGTAAATCCTTTCAGTGTCAATTCCGGGGATGCCAACAGAGATATTATTTCTTTTAATAACAAAATCGTGAAAATGGATGAGGCCCATTCGGACTTTATCAAGAATTTCCAGAATTCATTGGTTCAGATGGAAGACTATGTAAAGAATAAAGAAGCTAATCCACAGTTTTCTGGGATCTCACCCATTTTTACTCCTACGATTATGATGCATGCCCATCAGGCATTAAAGGCTCCGGATGTGTTGGGGAAAGATTTTCAGGTACTTGTTGATGCAATGAAAGATACAATGACTCAGCTGGAAACCTTAAAGAAGGAACTGGAAACATATAAAGAAGCAGAAGACTGGAAGGATGATAAAGGAAAAAAGGTAGCTGAGATTAGTGAAAAAGCAAAAAAACTTATCCAGGAAAACCGCACTGCTGCCACCGATTTGTTTGCAAAACTTTCTCCCAGAGCAGATAAGGCAGAAATAGAAACCCTTAAAGATCATCCGCTTAAAACACAGATCATCCAATCCAGAGAAACGATGGAACTGGCTCAGAAGATCATCGATGATTCTTATGATGTGACGGATATCAATGTGTATAAATACAAATTTTCACAGCAGTATCAGCAGATGGAAAAATTATACAACAGAAATATCAACGAAAGTATTCCGTCATCGGAAAAACAGAAAGAAAGCAGTTACCAGGCATTCAATAATTCTGTTAACGATTTTCTTGGTAAAATGAGAATTGTCCAACGAAGTCTTAATGAAAATAATCAGGAACTGAACAGTGATCTTGATGACCTGGAAAGAGAAGCAGGCTACATCCTTGATCGTTATAACAGTTTTGTAGACTGATTTACCAATAACTAAAACTTGATATTATGAAAAAAATACTAGGAATTATTTTGATAATAATAGGCTTTTGCCTGGTAGTAGTGATTAAAATAGGACCATCCAGAGAAACTTCCTGGCTGTTTAAATATGGAGAGCTGATTCCTATGCTCGCCGGAGCAGCTATTTTGATTCCCGGATTAGTCCTGTATAATAAAAACAGATAGCTATAATCATGAAATTGAACAGCCTTTATAAAAATATAAGGTGCTGATTTGACAGGATAAAGGTATTTTTACCGCCCATTTTAAAAAAGAAAAGAAGTATGGATTTTGAAATTTTGAAACAGCAGATTGAAGACGCTGCAAGGAAAGCTTTTTTAGAAGTGTATGAAAAGCATGGAGCAGAAGGAGTATACAGCTTTGCACTGTATAGCGATGAGGGAGCAATGACGGTTTGTCCTGCTGCCAATACATTGAAAGTAATGGAGGATGCAGATGAAGAAGATGCTCTTTATTATAAATATGAACCGGCAGAATGGACCTATGAAATGGAAGGTGCCGATAAAGAATTTGATGTAATCTGCACTCAGTTAAGAGCAGAGCTTAGTAAGCACGATGACGATGATCAATGGTTTGAGAGTTTTCAGACTAAGTTATATTCAACCTGTATTGAAGTACTGGAGAAACTTAAAAACGAGAACTTTTTCACAAAGATCACAGGCAAAGATATTTTCCTGATTTTTACGGTTTCAGATTATGAGTTTGAGCAAGAAGACCTGAAAAATCTTATCATCAGACTTAATGATAATGATTACAAAAATGAATATCTGGACTGGATGGCTACCTGGGGCAATTAAAAGGATGAAGAATTAAAAAAAACACTTTAAATATATACATATGAAGCCCGATAAAATAATTGTCTCAGAAGCCTCTTATACATTACAATCTCTATAAATGCTTTTTATAGCATTAGACTCAACTCCCAACCAAAATATAAAGAACAATTACATTTATTATGAACAACTATCAATTTTATAAACAAGAAGGAAACCAATATATTTTTAAAAATCAACCAGTGTTTATTGCAGTGCTCTGCATTATTTTTCTGGTCATTGCAGGACTCATTTTTAATAGTGTAAGAACCGGGAGCTATATTATTATGGCGGTAGTAGCACTTATTGTAGTCAACTTCTTTACCAAGAAATTTATCATCGATATGGATCGTAAAACGATTACCGGAAAACATACGATTTTTGTTCCGGCAAGAACATATCCGATTGAGAATTTCAGAAATTTCCATGTGGTGGCAACAAAATATATGGGATTTATTACCACCAATGTAATGCTGTCTGTTTATTTTGAAGTAGATGGTAAAGAAAAACAGCTTACAATAGGCCAGGCGCTTACCCAGAAAGGAATACAGAAAATGGTCAATGAAACAGAGGATATTTTGAACATTAATCATCCTGAAAATGGACATCAGAGACCGCTATAAGTTTGAAGAAAACGGAAGTGAAATCAGCTTTATGCCCAATTACAGTTTCCTGCGCACTTTGGTATGGTGGCTGGCATTGGGAGTCATTGCACTTCCTGTGATCATCTATTATTTTATAGATAAAATGTCCGGAGATCAGTTCAAAATTACCATGGGATTATGGGTTGTTTATATGATCTACTTTCTATTTGACCTCTTTTTCAGAATTCCTGTGAAATATATTTTTGATAAATCGGAAAAGTGTATTTACAGAAAACTGTTACTTTCCAAAAAGCTCATGAACTTTGATGAAATGACCTATTTTGTGAATGATGAAAGAGGCGGATATTATTATTCCATCGGGAAAAAGAGAAATCAGTTTGTGAAAAATTACAGAATCAGCAATTATTTTTCTGGTTCAAAAGCTTCAGAAAGAAGAGAGGACGAATATATAAAAGAAGTTTTATGTCCTGTTCTCATTGCCGTAGGAATTCCCTTGAATCAGGAAGAACAATAAAATAAATATCGAAAAGCAGGGTAAAAACTAATACGATGAAGAATGGAGGTATAACCATTCCCCTCCAGAGGAGGGGGGGCAAAAATTCAAAGAATTTTTGCCGGGGTGGTTGATACACAATAACAAAAAACCCGGCGGTTTCGAAGAAACCGCCGGGTTTTGTCTATATAAAATAGTTTATTTTAAACTATTAAGCTAAAATTCTCTTTACAGCTTCTTTTACAGCAGCAGCGTCAATTTTATACTTCTTCATCAATTCTGCTGGTGTTGCAGACTCTCCGAAAGTATCATTTACCGCCACAAATTCCTGTCTTGTAGGTCTTTTTCTTGCCAACATACCTGCAACAGATTCTCCTAAACCACCAAGGTAGTTGTGCTCTTCAGCTGTTACAATCTTACCTGTTTTTTCAACAGATTTTAAAATGATCTCTTCATCAAGAGGCTTAATCGTGTGAATGTTGATAACCTCACAAGAAATACCTTCTTTCTCAAGCTCATCAGCAGCTACAAGAGATTCCCATACAAGGTGTCCTGTTGCAACAATCGTTACATCAGTACCTTCCTGAAGCATAATTCCTTTTCCGATTTCGAAAGGCATATCTTCCGGAATGAAAACAGGAACTACCGGTCTTCCGAATCTTAAATATACAGGACCTTCAAAATCTGCAATCGCTAAGGTAGCAGCTTTAGTCTGGTTGTAGTCACAAGTGTTGATCACGGTCATTCCAGGAAGCATTTTCATCATACCGATATCTTCAAGAACCTGGTGAGTCGCTCCATCTTCTCCTAAAGTAAGACCTGCGTGAGAAGCACAGATTTTTACATTTTTGTTAGAATAGGCGATAGACTGACGGATCTGGTCATATACTCTTGAAGTAGAGAAGTTAGCGAAAGTTCCTGTAAAAGGAATTTTTCCTGTAATGCTAAGACCAGCTGCAATTCCCATCATGTTTGCTTCTGCAATACCAATCTGAAAGAATCTTTCAGGAGCTTTCTCAATGAATTTCTCCATCTTCAAAGAACCGATAAGGTCTGCGCAAAGTGCTACTACATTAGGATTTTTGTCAGCCAGTTCAGCTAATCCTGCTCCGAATCCTGAACGCGTGTCCTTTTTTTCTGTATATGTATATTTCATTTTTATTTTATTAATCGAGATGTTAAGATATTAGTAGTCAGCCGGAGCTTCCAGGTATAATTGCTTGATTGCTGTTTCCAACTGCTCATCATTAGGAGCTTTACCATGCCAAGCATGAGATCCCATCATATAATCAACGCCGTAACCCATTTCTGTATGAAGAAGAATTGCTACCGGTTTTCCTTTTCCAGTTTCTGTTTTTGCTTTCTCAAGGATTGCAATCACAGCTTCAAGATCATTACCATTTTTTTCTTCCAAAACAATCCATCCGAATGCTTCCAATTTAGCATGAAGATTTCCTAAACTTAATACATCATCTGTATCACCATCAATTTGACGACCATTATAGTCGATAGTAGAGATGATATTATCTACTTTTTTGGCAGCTGCATACATCAATGCTTCCCAGATCTGACCTTCCTGAAGCTCACCATCTCCGTGAAGAGAGTAAACAAGAGATTGATCACCATCCAATTTTTTACCCTGAGCCACTCCAAGTGCTACAGAAAGTCCTTGTCCAAGAGAACCTGAAGCGATTCTGATTCCCGGAAGTCCTTCATGAGTTGTTGGGTGTCCCTGTAATCTTGAATCTAATTTTCTGAAAGTACTTAGTTCTTCTACAGGGAAGAAACCAAATCTTGCTAAAGTAGAGTAGAATACCGGAGAAATGTGTCCGTTTGATAGATAAAAATGATCCTCATTTTTACCTTCCATTGTAAAAGGAAGTTTATAGTTCATTACCTTTCCGTAAAGGGCTGTAAAGAACTCTGTGCACCCTAAGCTACCACCAGGGTGTCCTGAATTTACAGCGTGAACCATTCTTAAAATGTCTCTTCTGATCTGCGTAGTAAGAGTTTTTAACTCTTCGATACTTTTACTCATTATATCTGATTTATTTGCATGCGAATTTACAATTTTTTACCGGCTTATGGAAATGCAAAAATCCGGATATAAAAACCCGGATTTTGATTGAATTGAATATTTTTCTGCTTTTAACAGCCTTCGTTGAGGTAAACGGAGATTTCCGTCACGATATTATTAACAAATTTAAAACTTAATAATGTTCCTGCCTGGCTGTCTTCAAGATTAAAATAACCGGTATCTTTAATAGGTTTGCCATTGGAATCCCAATCCGGGCGTACACTGAAGTTAGTATAATTTCTATACGCATTAATCAGATCATCTCTGGTACTTCCTACCCCGATTCCGCTTTTGGTTTTGAATTTTTTACTCGTTGTTGTCATATAGGTGATGGAAGGGACACTTGGATTGGCTTCATTAATGTAATTATCAAAAAGATCAATCTGGATGGCTTCCCCATTATATTTCACTATATTTTTCTTCTCTCCGTTGGAATTGATCAGCTTAACTCCCGCTATTTTTTCGGCTTCAACCTTAGGCATGAAAACTTTAAAGGGACCGATTCGTAATGTTGAGACTTCAAAGTTGTCCTGAGCATTCATGAAACTAAAAGTCAATAGAAATGTGAAAATCGTGATAATTTTTTTCATAGTTTTTTAATTTTTGTTTTTTTTATTTCGATGATTTTTAAAATTAATTTATATCATTCATGTCAAAGATAATTAAAATGCAAAAGTCTATAAAATCAGTTATTTAAGCAAATACAAAAAAATAAAAAATATTTATTAACGGTAATGCTTTGTGGTAGCAGGATCATTGATTTTTTGCTACTAAACACCGCTTTTTTTTGAATTTTAGTTTGTGATAATTAGATTAATTTAACTAATTTTATAATTCAAATAATTATGAATTATAAACCTTTAACGAATTATTTTTCTTGTTTTTGGTTATAATGTTTGAATAAATAAAATTACATACCATTATATATGAAAATTAAACAATTATTTTATCTGGGGATATTTATTATATCCGTTTCCTCCGGGAAAGCACAGGACTTTTTTACGGTAATCAGTGAGAGGTCCATCAAAGCAGATCCGAAAAACAGAACTGTACAACCGGAAAAGTCACTTACTTACACCTTGGATGTGGCCGGAATGAAAAGTTATTTCAATTCTGTTCCGGAACTGAAAGACAGTGACCGCAAAGAAAATGCTCCGATTATTGTTCTTCCAATGCCAGATGGTACGAAAGCAAAATTCAGAATCTGGAAATCTTCAGTGATGGCTCCCGAATTAGCCAGCAAGTTTCCCCAGATTGTCACTTTTACAGGACAGGGAATTGATGACAAGTATGCAACCCTAAAACTTGATTTTACAGAGTTAGGATTCCATGCGCAGATAAAATCTATAGTAGCAGGCGATTCTTATATAGATCCTTATGCAAAACAGGATGTCAACAATTATATCATTTACAAAAAAAGTGATTTAATTGATAAAAATCCAAGAACTTGTGGGCTGAAAGATGATCAGGATTCTCCACTAGAAAAAAAAAGCGAACAAAAAACCGTAGCTCCAAGCGTAGGAACTCAAATTAGGGTTTTCAGATTCGCAGTGGCTTGTACCCATCAGTATGCAATTGCAGCAACGGGTTCTGCAACACCTACAGTAGCGCAGGCTCTTTCCGCCATTGTAACCTCTGTAAACAGAGTAAATGGAGTATATGAACAGGAAGTTGCTTCAAGATTGGTATTAGTAGGTACAGAAACCAATGTGATCTTTACCAGTGCTGCGACAGATCCTTTTACAGGAAATGATAGTGCCGGAACATTAATTAACGAAAGCCAGACTCAGATTGACTTACTGATAGGAAATGCCAATTATGATATCGGACATACCTTCAGTACCGGAGGTGGCGGATTAGCCGGATTAGGAGTAATCTGTAACAATTCCAATAAAGGAAGAGGAATCACTGGTTCACCTAACCCGGTGGGAGATCCTTATGATATTGATTATGTTGCCCATGAAGTAGGACATCAGTTTGGAGGTCCGCATACTTTTAATGCAACAACAGGAAGCTGTGGTGGAGGAAACCGTAGTGCAGCCAACGCTGTAGAACCTGGAAGCGGAATTACGATTATGGCGTATGCAGGAATTTGCGGAAGTGTAAATAACTTAGCCCCTAACAGTATCCCTACTTTCCATACCAAATCATACCAGTCTATCACCACAAAAGTTCAGTCAACAACTTGTCAGGTGACACTTCCCAGCAACAATTTCGCTCCTACAGTCAATGCCGGAGGAGATTATACCATTCCTAAAAGTACACCGTTCAGATTGGAAGGATCTGCTACAGATTTAGATAACAATCCTCTTACTTACAGCTGGGAACAGAATGATGTAGGACCTGCGGGTGACTGGAATGCACCAACATTAAATGCACCTCTGTTCAGATCGTACGTACCTGTAACCGTTCCTTACAGATATTTTCCAAAACTTACAGATGTAATCAATGGAACTGTTTCCAAAGGAGAAGTTAGACCTTCTTATGCAAGAACAATGGAGTTCAGATTGACTGTAAGAGATAATAACGCAGGTTGTGCAGGAGTAGCCAATGATGATGCAATTATTACCGTTGATGGAAATTCAGGACCTTTTAACGTAACTGCACCTACTACAGCGGTAAACTGGGCAGGTAATTCTACTCAGACAGTAACTTGGGATGTAGCCAATACAACTGCATTTCCGGTGAATGCTGCTACTGTAAATATTTATCTTTCTACAGATGGTGGACTTACTTATCCTACGCTGATTCTGGCTTCCACTCCGAACGATGGTTCTGAAGCCGTTACCATTCCTAACGTAAATACTACACAGGCAAGAATTATGGTTGCCGCAGAAACAAATGTTTTCTACAACATTAATCCAATCAACTTTACCATTACCCAGACATTGGGCGTGAATGAAACCGCTGCCAATAAAGATGTATTTGTGGTATATCCTAATCCAAGTAAAGGACTTCTGAATGTGAAATTTACCAATTCAAATGAAGTATATGATATTACAGTATACGATGTAAGCGGAAAATTAGTGTTCACTCAGGCTGATAATAAACTGAATCATGATAAAACAGGTACTTTTGACTTGTCACACCTTGTTCAGGGAGATTATCTGATTAAAGTTAAATCTAAGAATCTGGAGAAAACAATCAAGTGGATTAAAGAATAATCTATTCCATTGATTTAAATAAAAAAAGGCTGTCTTCAATTGAGGACAGCCTTTTTTGTAATGTATGTTATTTTAAACAACTCTTAAATGTTGTTTGTTTTTTACCAGCCACAGACCAATGAAGGTTAGTAATCCGTTTAAAACAATGAGTTCTACTCCGATTTTGTAATCGGTATAAGTGGTAACAGCCAGATTGATTAAATAAGTTAATACAGGTGCTAAAAGGGTAACCGTAAGGATGGAGTATTTTCTGGAGATCTGGAACTTGGTGAAAATTCCAAAAGCAAAAAGTCCTAATAGTGGTCCGTAAGTATATCCTGCAATTTCCATGATCAGATAAACAATAGATTTGTCATTCAATGCTTTGAAAACCATGATCAGGATGAAGAAAACTACGGTGAAAATCAAATGCACTTTCATACGAAGACGTTTTTTCTCTTTCTCAGTTTTGGTTTTGTCTTCATTGAGGTTTAATAAATCTACGCAATATGAACTTGTTACAGCTGTTAAAGCCCCGTCTGCAGAAGGGAATAAGGCTGAAATCAATCCAATAATAAAAATAACAGAAATAGCCATCGGGAAGTATCCCTGAAGCGATAAAGCCGGGAAAAGATCGTCTCCCATTACATTTTTAATATTTCCTGCTGCATCTTTAAATCCAAAAATGTTCGTTACTGTTTCAGCTTTTATCGTTCCATATTCTGCTCCATGCTGTAGGGCAAAAAGGTATAATAATCCTCCCAGGAATAAGAAGGCAAGGTTCACAATAAGAAGCGTTCCTGCAAAAGTCAGCATGTTTTTCTTTGAATTCTGAAGATTATCCACAGAGATGTTTTTCTGCATCATTTCCTGATCCAATCCTGTCATAGCAATGGTAATGAAAATTCCGCCCAGAATGGTTTTCAGGAAAAAGGTTTTGGAATTCGGATCAAAATTGATGAAATGAGTATAGTTTTTCTGTTCAAGAATCGTATAGGCTTCTCCAAACGACAGATTCAGGTTGGATAAAATATAAACAATACAAGCCACAAGACTGATGATCATAAAAGAAGTTTGCAGCGTATCTGTAATAACAATGGTCTTTACTCCGCCTTCAAAAGTATACAGAAGTACCATTAGCAGAAGTACAAGAGAAGTTACCCAGAACGGAACTCCCAATCCTTCAAGTAAAAATATCTGTAAAACATTTACTACCAGGTATAATCTTGCGGTAGCTCCAATTGCTCTTGAAATAATAAAAAAGATAGAACCGATTTTATGCGCCTCTACATTGAATCTTTTTCCCAGGTAGGTATAAATAGAAGTCAGATTCATCTTGTAGTAGAGTGGTAATAATATCGCTGCCACAATGAAATATCCGATGAAGAACCCGATCACCATCATATAGTATTCAAAACCTCCGTAAATATATTCGGAGCCGGTCATCTTTCCGACAGTTCCCGGAACGGAAATAAAAGTAACCCCACTTAAGCTGGTTCCTATCATCCCGAATGCTACGAGCCACCATTTACTCTTTTTGTTACCGATAAAAAAAGACTGGTTATCAGAATTTCGGCTGGTGAAATAAGAAATCACCAAAAGACCGATAAAATAGACGAAAACAAATAACAAAAGGATAGTTCCTGGATTCATTCTTGATTTTTAAATTTTAGCAAATATATAAAAAAGATCAGTCGTGAATCATGAATTTAGTTCAGACACAATTTTTAAACAATTACTTTTTTGAAATTGATCTAAGTTCGGGATAAAACCTGTATTTTCAGAAAGGTTTGAAGCTAGGAGCTGGAAGCTATAAAGCTGATAAAAGAAATTATTCTCTATATTTTCATCTTTTTATAGTGACAACGGGTAAAAAGTAACTTTACTCTTCTGTCTTAAAGCTGGGTACTGTTTTCTGAGTTAATAGTAACAGTTTGCTTCATCAAATCAATTTTTAATTGATTCACTCTTTGCATGCTTAAAGTTTAATATAATTCAAAATAAACTTTACGTTAATAGAGATCTGGTATTGAAAATAAAATAACTGCATAAAAAAACCTTTCAGAGATCGCTCTGAAAGGTTTGTATGGTAAGGGTGTTATACCGTGATTAATTCACCAAAACATCCTGAAGTTCCTCACTTTTCTGAAAACTTGCTTTAGCAAAAGGACAGAGGGGAATAATCTTCTTGTCATTTTTTCTGGCAAAATCTACGGCTGCCAGAAGCATTTCCTTGCCTACACCTTTTCCGTTGTAAGCTTCTTCCACCTCGGTGTGGTCTATAATAAATCTTTCTTCTCCTGCCCAGGTATAGGTCATCATTCCTGCGCGTCTTCCATCTATGAAAGCTTCAAAACTTCCGTGTTTTTCGTCGTTGTTTTGTTTTACTTCGATCATGTTATGAGAATTTAGTTAGTATTTCTATGTCGTTGGTTAATATTTTATGAACAGGGCATGCATCTGCAATGGTGTGCAGTCTTTTACGCTGCTCATCATCCAGAATACCTTCAAAGCTGATATCTCTTTTGAAGACCGCTCTTTTTGTTAATGGAAAATTTTCAAGTTCTACTTCTACATTGATGTTTTCCACATCCCATTCCTTTCTTTCAATATACATTCTTAAGGTAGCTGCTGTACAACTTGCCAATGATGTAGCCAGAATTTCCATGGGATTCAGGCCTTTGTTCTGTCCGCCTTTATCAATCGGTTCATCCGTAATGATTGTATTTTCGCCGGCTGTTACCTCTGTATAATATTTTGTTTTTCCTAAACTTGCTTTTACCGTTACCGCCATTATTTTGCTGTATTGAATTTATAACTTAATGCACCTGATGGGCATAGGTCGATCTGATTTTTTAGTTCTTCGGGGCTTGCGTTTTCTGCTTTTATCCAAGGTCTTTCTTTAGGATTGTAGACTTTGGGAAGTGTTTTTACACATATGGCAGAGTGGATGCATTTCTGAGGCTGCCAGATGACAGTAATGTTTCCGTTAGGATATTCGTGTGTTTCCATATCAATTTTCTTTTAATGTTTTTTCGATTCTTCTGTCCGGAATCAGCCATATAAGAGCCACGATATAATAAAAACCTATGGCAATATAAGGATAAAAAAATGAAGTAGCGATTCCCAGGACATAAAATACAATTGAGATATACTCTTTATATTTCGAATGGATGGCTTCTTTCAGTTTTGAATCTTCTCCTTCACAACGGATAATCACATGTTCCAGAATAGTATAGGCAATGGCCGACATAATAAGCCCTATACCATAGACTGCAACGGGATTTTTTGCAAAATTTGTCGTCCCGATCCATTCTGTAGCGATTGGCATCAGAGAAAGCCAGAACAGAAGGTGAAGGTTGGCCCAGAGAATGCTGCCATTTACTTTCTTTACCGTCTGAAACAAATGATGGTGGTTGTTCCAGTAGATTCCTACATAAATAAAACTGAAAATATAAGCCAGAAACTTAGGAAGAAGAGGTTTGACACTGGCCCAGCTATTTCCTTCAGGTACTTTCAGTTCAAGTACCATAATGGTGATAATAATAGCAAGGACACCATCACTGAACGCCTCCAGTCTTCCTTTGTTCATTTACTTTATCTGATTTTTAAAGTTTTGTATCTTATCTTTCAAATCATTCAGCATATCCGGATTGATGACTCCGCTTTCCATATCAAAATTTTCATAAAACTTGGGCAGTGAAAAAGTATCCTTGATATCTGCTGCAAACTGTGGGAAAAATGTTTTTGCTGTATTCATCACATTTCCGCCTCCATAACCTCCGGGAGAGGTGCTCATCAGAAGCATGGGTTTATTCTGAAATACTTTTACATTAATCCTCGATGACCAGTCAAAAACATTTTTAAAGGCCGAACTGTAAGAACGGTTGTGTTCTGCAAGAGAGCAGATGATCACATCACATTCCTCAATTGCTTTTAAAAACTGATGCGCTTCATCCGGAAAACCCTTCTTTTCAAGATCTACAGAAAAAACAGGCATTGTGAAATCGTTGAGGTCAATCAGATTGATTTCTTCATCCTGAAAATCTTTCAGAACAAATTTTACAAGCTCTCTGTTGATAGAAGTGGAAGACGTACTTCCCGCAAATGCTAATATTTTCATGGTTGATAAAACTGGACTGAAATTATTTTCTGTTTAAAATAGCCTTAGGTAGGGGAACATATTCGTTTTCGTCACCAGGAACCAAAGGAAATGCTTCATGATTCTGGTCATTCCAGTTTACCTTTGCCTGATCAATTAATTCCTTGTCAGAGTTCACGAAATTCCAGAAAATAAAACGTTCTTCATCGAATGGCTCGCCACCGAAAAGATAAACCGTTCCGTTTTCACTCATCTCAAATTCGCAAAGCTTGGTATCTTTAGCAATCATCAGCTGTTTTGAACCATAAGAATTTCCTTCTGTGGTCACCGTTCCATCCAGAACATACATGGCTGCTTCCCCGTAAAGATCTTTTCCGATGCTGATTTTCTTTGCTTCTTTTGTTTTGATCTCAATGAAAAATAACTTGCTGTGTACCGGAACTGCTGACGTTCTTCCGAATGCTTCACCGGCAATTAATTTATACTGAATACCATCTTCTTCCCACACCGGAATTTCATCCGCTTCAATATGATGAAAAGTAGGCTCAGACTGTTCAAGGTGTTTTGGAAGACCCACCCAAATCTGAAATCCGTGAAGTCTTTTATCACTGTGTCTTAAATATTCAGGGGTTCTTTCTGAATGTACAACTCCTTTTCCGGCAGTCATCCAGTTGACAGCACCCGGTTTTATTTCTATAGCACTTCCAATACTGTCTCTGTGGAAAATAGAGCCTTCCAGCAGATAAGTCAATGTAGATAAGCCGATATGCGGATGAGGAGGAACATCAAGATTCTGATAATCTTTTAATTCTGAAGGTCCCATGTGGTCAATAAAAACAAAAGGGCCAACTGCTCTTTTTTCACGGAAAGGAAGAAGTCTTCCTACCAGGAAATTTCCGATATCTGCTGCTTTTTCTTCTATAATAAGTCCAATATTTGACATGATGATGTGATACTTTTTAAAATGTTATTTAAATAAATTGATGAGTACTGATGAAGGTTTAAAGTTTGTCATAGCCTTCAAATCTCTCATCTACGATACGTTTCCATTCAGGATGTTTCTTAATAAAAGCGAAAACATAAGGACAGAAGGGAAGAAGTTTTTTTCCGCTTTCTTCAATAAAATTCAAAGTTTTCTCTACTACCGCAGCCGCTGCGCCAGTTCCGGCCAGTTCCGGTTCTGCTTCAGTATGGATCAAAGAAATCTGATGCATGGTTTCACGGTAATCAATAAATGCAAAATGTCCGTTGAATTCTATTTCAAATCTTTTTTCGGCTTTTACAAGAGGTATATTTTCAAATTCTGGTTTCATAATATTTGTACTAAGGGTGCTGCATTTCCTATAAATGCAGGAAATTGCGTGTTAAGACAAGTAAACCTTATAGGTTTATAAAACCTATAAGGTTTGCCATTATATAAAGTTAATAAAAAAAGGAATAATCAAAGATTAAGATAAATTTAAATCTTTTAATCTTCCAGGTATCCGAATTTTCCGGTATTATAATCCTCGAAAGCCTGCATGATTTCTTCTCTGGAATTCATCACAAAAGGTCCGTGAGGATAAATAGGTTCGTTGATAGGTTCACCGCTGATTATTAAAATAACAGCATCTTCTTTGGCTTCAATGGTGAATGTTTCGCCTTCATTTTTAAATAATACAAAATGATCCGATTTAACGTTTTCTTCTCCATTAATGATCATACTTCCTTCAATCACCAAAGCTGCCGTATTGAAATGAGCCGGGAAATTAAACTCTGCTTTTCCTCCAGCTTTAAGTTTGGCATTCATCATATGAACCGGTGTGAAAGTACTGGCAGGTCCTTTGTGACCATCATACTCTCCGGCAATTACTTCCACAAAGCCATTTTCACCCAGATCCACTCTTTCCATTTTGGAGTTTTCTATAGCCTGGTATTTTGGGCAGCTCATTTTATCCTTTGCAGGAAGATTCACCCAAAGCTGAACCATCTGAAAAATTCCTCCTTCTTTTGCCCATTCGGTTTCATGATATTCTTTATGAAGAACTCCTTTAGCGGCAGTCATCCACTGAACATCACCTTCTCCGATAACACCGCCGCCGCCAGCGCTGTCATGGTGTTCTACTTTTCCGCTATATGCTATAGTTACTGTTTCAAAGCCTCTGTGTGGATGTACTCCCACACCTCTTGGTCTGTCTGATCCATTGAAATGAAATTTTGAATTGTAATCCAGCATAATAAACGGATCCATTCTTTTCATATCCAATCCAGGTACTCCCGGAATGAAATTGTGAACCCTGAATCCATCGCCTACAAAGTGTGCAGGTTTTGGAGATACTACGATTTCTATTTTTTTAGTTGCCATCACATTGTTGATTTATGTAAACAAAATTACCATTGTTATATGCGAAAAGCATTGATCTGTGTTAAGTTCGTAGGAAGGGATGAAACTGGGATCAGATCTGTTTAATCTTCCTTCGACTTCATATTCTTTCCATCTGAAATATGCAGTCTCCTGAACACGAATCCTGATAAAATGGTTAATATTCCTACCGTGAGAAAAGTATATCGGAATGCGTTGTGAATTTCTCCTTTGATCAGATCTGTATTTTCAAATAGCTTTAAAACAATCAGTCCGAAGGCAATTCCAAAACCGATTGCTAATTGTTGATTGACTGAGATTAATGAGTTTCCACTACTGGTCTGAAAGTTTCGAAGATCAGCAATAGAAATGGTGTTCATAGAGGTAAACTGTATCGAGTTGAAAAAACCTAATACAGCAATGATGGGAACAAACCAATATAGGGAAGTGTGAATGTTAGGAATGGCAAGAAGGCAGATCAGTGTTCCGATAATGAAGGTGTTCACCATTAAGGTCTGACGGTAGCCATATTTATCTAAAATCTTAATAACGGATGATTTCCCGAAGATAGCCGTCAAAGCCATTGGAGCAATGATCCAGCCTGAAGTTACTGCAGATTGTTTGTAAGCAATCTGAATCATCAGCGGAAGCAATAACGGAACAGAGCTGATTCCTAATCTGGTGGCCAGATTTCCCACAATACCTACTCTGAAAGTTCTTACCTGAAACAAGTTTAAAGGAAAAATAGGATGTCCTCCTTTTTTTGCATGTTTGTAGTAATAATAAAGGAATAAGAACCCAAGGATAAAGACCACAAGAACCGGCGTAATATTCTGCATATCACCAAAAAGTTCCAGGGAAACGGAAAGTAGGAGAGAGGCTGCTGCAAAAATCAAGAAGCCTTTTAAATCAAAATCAACATCATCGGATTTATAATTGGGCATAAATTTTAATCCTAAAAGAATTCCCAGAACTCCAATAGGAATATTGATCAGGAATATCCAGTGCCATGAAAGATAATCTACCATATAACCTCCTACCAAAGGCCCGAGTACTGGCCCGATAAGAGCAGGAATGATGGCAAAGTTCATCGCTTTGAGCAGTTCATTTTTGTCAAATGTTTTAATGAGTGCTAGTTTTCCGACTGGGGTCATCAGACTTCCTCCCACTCCCTGAACGACTCTTGAAATAACGAGATGGGTAAGGTTCTGGGATAAAGAACAAAACAGCGAGCCCAGACTGAACAATACCAGAGAAAATATAAATATTTTTTTTGTTCCAAACCGGTCTGCCAGAAATCCACTGGCGGGCATAAAAACAGCTAATGTCAGAACATAACTGATAATGGCGTTCTGCATATTAAGCGGAGACTCTTTCAGGTCTTTTGCAATGGAAGGCAGGGAAGTGTTCAGAATGGTTGAATCCAGCATCTGCATGAAAATAGCAGTGGCCAGAATTAAGGGAAGTATTTTCTTTATGGAGGTCTGTTGTGGGCTTGTTTCTGTCATTTTGTATAGGCTGGACATAGAAAATATCCAGGCTTATTTTTATTTGAAGAACTTGCTTGCTTTAAGCGGTCTGATCCTTAGATCATGAAATCCATATAAAATTAAAAAAGTCCTGCGAGATTTCACAGGACTTTTTGATTTATTTTCTAGGTTTTTCTACTCCTTTCCATTCATCGCCGGCTTTTCTATACTGGCTTAAGGTGAAAGTTTTGAAATCCTTCGTTTTATATTCGATGTTATCGGTATTCTGTTCAAACGGCATGATGTAGTAGTATTCAATATCCGTTTTATCAGATTTGTTCCCTTTTTTTACAGAAGGAACGTATTTTGAGAATTTATAGCTTGGAAGATACTGTTTCAATCTTGTGTAGAAAGCTTTGTCTTCTTTTTCGCTAGGAATGATATCTACAATATTCAGATCATCTTTTTTCTTGTCAATCCAAAGATAATACGTCTTTTCTTCTCCTATATTTCTGTTGAATGAGTTGAAAGCAAATAATTCCTTCGGTACAAGTTCCTTGATTTTCTCCGGATCAACCTTCGTATAATACTGACCTTTTGAAGGATCTACATACGTTTCAAGGTTATACATTAAAACAGAATTGTTCTCGAATTTTTTATTTTTAAAATATTGATTTAAAGATAATTCTGCAGTTGCTCTCAGCTCTTTACCTCTTGCATCCAGTTTTTTTGTAGGATTCTGTGGGTTTACATATTTTACAAATTCATATAAAACAACAGGTTTAATGTCTTTAAGGTGAGGATAAGTTTTCAGTTGCTCTGCCTTTACAAGCCAATAGAATTGTTGATAATAGTCATCCTTATCTTGGTCTTTCACACTCTTATAAGCCAAAGCAAGCTTCTTTGAATTCAGATATTTGCCATATTTTCCTTGTCCAAAAGCAAAACTTATGGCTAATAAGGCAAATAAAACAGTAAGGTTTCTTCTCATTTTTTTATAATTGATATTTTCGTTTTCCAAATATAATTATTTATTAGATATTATTTTGGATTGTGAGTTAAATTATGCCATATTGTTATTGTTAATTCAAGAAAAAATCCTGTATTGCTACAGGATTGATAAATTATAACTGAGGGAGTTATATGTTTGAATGAAAAAAATATACATGTCATTAGTGAATTTTGCTTCGCAAGTGAATAATAAACCTGTAATCCCGTAACCCGAATCCCGCAACAAATTGACAAGCGAAACGAATTGACGATTGACTATTCATCAATATCCCTTTCTAGTACGAAGTCTCATGTACCTTCACAGCTCTTCCGCTCGGATCATTCATTTTTTTGAACGCTTCATCCCATTCCAGAGCAATAGGAGTGGAGCAGGCAACTGATGGAACCGATGGAACGGTAGCAGCTGCGGTCTCACTTGGGAAATGTTCTTCAAAAATAGTTCTGTATCGGTATTCTTCTTTGTTCTGAGGTGTGTTTAGCGGGAATCTGAATCTTGCGTTAGTCATCATTTCGTCTGTCACTTCTTTTTCAGCCACCTCTTTTAAAGTGTCAATCCATGAATAGCCTACACCATCCGAGAACTGTTCTTTCTGTCTCCATACAATTGAATCAGGAAGTAAGTCTTCAAAAGCTTTTCTCAATACCCATTTTTCAATTTTCCCTTCAGCAGTGTTAATCATTTTATCCTGAGGGTTAACAGTCATAGCAATATCCATGAATTCTTTGTCAAGGAAAGGGACTCTACCTTCAATTCCCCAGCTCATCAACGCTTTGTTGGCTCTTAAACAGTCATAAAGGTGAAGTTTGCCCAGTTTTCTCACAGTTTCATCGTGGAATTCTTTTGCGTTAGGAGCTTTATGGAAATATAAATAACCTCCGAACAATTCATCGGAACCTTCTCCTGAAAGAACCATTTTAATCCCCATCGATTTGATGACTCTTGCTAAAAGATACATCGGGGTGGATGCTCTGATAGTGGTTACATCATAGGTTTCAAGATGATAAATGACGTCACGTACAGCATCCAGTCCTTCCTGAACAGTGAAGTTAACTTCGTGGTGAACAGAACCGATGTGCTCTGCTGCCTTTTGTGCAGCTGCCAGATCCGGAGAGCCAACCAATCCTACTGCGAAACTGTGAAGTCTTGGATACCATGCTTCCTGAGTATCGCCACTTTCAATTCTCTGGCGGGCAAATTTTGCCGTGATTGCTGAAATAACGGATGAATCTAGTCCTCCTGAAAGAAGTACTCCATAAGGAACATCACTCATCAGTTGTCTGTGAACGGCATCTTCAAGACCTTTTCTCAGTTTTGAGATATCGGTTTCATTTTCCTTTACATGATCAAAGCTGTCCCATTCCCTTGTATACCATTGCTGAAGTTCGGCTCCGTCCGGGCTGTACATCAGATGCCCTGGTAAGAAAGTTTCTATTTTTTTGCAGATTCCTTCAAGAGCTTTTAATTCAGAAGCAACATAGTAGTTTCCGTTTTTATCCCAACCCTGATAAAGCGGGCAGATTCCCATATGATCGCGGGCAATAAGATAAATATCGTTTTCGGTGTCGTATAAAGCGAATGCAAAAATTCCGTTAAGTTTCTCTACGAAATCTTTTCCGTATTTTCTGTAAAGTGCAAGAATCACCTCACAGTCCGACTGAGTCTGAAACTCATAATCCGGAAATTCTTCTTTAAGTTCTCTATGGTTATAGATTTCACCGTTCACCGCTAATACTACTTTTCCATCTTTAGTAAATAGAGGCTGTTTTCCAGAAGTAGGATCTACAATGGCAAGTCTTTCATGAGAAAAAATTACTTTCTCGTCCTGAAAAACTCCACTCCAATCCGGTCCTCTGTGACGGATTTTTTTTGACATTTCCAATACCTGAGGTCTTAATACTTCAGTTTTTTGCTTGGCGTCGAATAAACATACAATTCCACACATGATTTTTATTATTTATGGAACAAAAGTAGAAGGGATGTTTATAAATAACAATGAAAAATATTTAAAAACGAAAATTTTTAATCAATTAATATTTTAAAGTTAAAAATTTTAACTATTTATTGAAATTGGCATGTTTTTGATTAATTTTTTTCGTTGAGCCGAAATGAATGTGATTTCCATACGAAATAAAAATGACATATTTATTAATCTATGGTAATTAATTATATGAATTTTACCCCTTACTTTGTGGCTCGAAATAATTTTTTTTCATCATTTGTGTTTTTACCTTCTTGCAATTCTCATGCAAGAAGGTTTTGTTTTTATTGTACTCCCAGTAATGTTCCAGAAACATTCCATGAGCTGAAACTTGTTCCTTCTGTAGGTCCCTGCGGAATTTTTACCTGTATCGTGTGTTTACCTGCTTTCAAATCTCCCAGAGGAATGAAGTTAGGATTGGTAACCGTTCCCGGGCACCAGTTTGATCTGCTGAGGTCTGAGGATGAAAGCCCATCCTGGAAATTTCCAGAGGCAGGATTGTATAAACGGTAGGAGCCACAATCTGTTCTCCAGGGTACAAATGAAAATACAGCATTTCCATCCATGAATATAGAATTCGCTTTAGGAACAAATTCATCACCATTTTCCCAACCGCCGTGTCCTGTTGTGGTATATCTTAGCTGTGCATTTTTCAGATCTTTATCCAAAGTGAAAGTAACAAGAAGCCCTTTATCCTGATTGAACATGGTAGAGTAATCCTGTCCTGCCATTTCCATAATATTTAACGTATTGAATAAAGGAATAGCGATATTGTTTTTATTAACGGTCTGATCACTTTTATGAATCGTAATATCAAGGCTCACTTTATGTCCTCCTTTATCATAATTGCCGATAAATGTACCTATCCAAAGTTCTTTTCCTGATAAAGCTGGTTTCAATTCTGTGATATCCTGTCGGTAAGGACTGCTGGTCTGCCAGTCTTTTCCTTTAAGCTGAATATGATTGAATTTCTGGATGCCAAAAGCAGTAAAGAATCTCATCATTTCCATGGCAGGACTATAATTGTTGGTAGCGGTTACTCCGTAATATTGCTTTCCATTTCCGTTTTCGTAAAGAGGAAGTGTTTTTGCTCCCTTTTCCAGGCCGTCAAAAAAAGACTTTTCTTTATCCTGTGGAATGAAAAATACAGTTCCGGTTCTGTCATAGGCATCTCCGTTGGATTGTTGTTTCAATTCAACAAAAATATTTTCTCCTTCTGTGATGGCAGGAAATTGTATTTTTTTCAGAATGATGGTTCCGTTGGCGTATCTTTTTATTTTGTCATCAGATTTTGAGGCATCAGAGAAATTGATGGTTTCATTTTCAAAAACATTCAGTGTGGTAAATCTGCTTTTCCAAAGGAGGTCTTTATATCCCAGCTGATCGGTTGTCTGTATGTTTCCTTTTACAATGCTTTCAATTCCGGTATTTTTGATTTTTTTGATTGAACTGGCTGTAACTAAAGAATTTTTATTTCTCTCTACTTCCAGAACCAACCCTAAATTCTGTCCTAAAACAGAAGGGCCACCTTTCAGTTTTAAATCATTCGTGTACCAGACTTCAATAGTATTTGAATTGACTTTTGTAACCGCTTTTTTACAGTTGTATCCTAAGATCTTTTTTGTTTCATTGGTGAGTTCAAAATTTTGTTTTCCCACCGACTCTGCATCTGATGCTGAAATAATGGATGCCGGTTTTAAGAATGCATAAGAAACAATCGTGTTAGACGGCTTTTCTACCTTAGTAATCTCATAAGGATAGCTGCTTTTTTGTTCTTTGATGGTACTGTTGAGAATGAAATTTTCCTTCTCATTGACCCAAACGATGGTAGAAGGCTGATCCGTTGATACCTTTCCGTTATAAGAACTGGTGTACTGGATTTCATAGGTCTGTGCAGAAAACAGACAGTACGCGAAAACAGCCAGAAAATTGAAAATGATTCTTGTATGCATAAATAAGTGAGTTTGCTGCAAAGGTATTCTAAACTTTCTACAGCATCAAACCGGTTTTAATCTATACAGTTAGTAGACAATGGGGTTGAAATGTTACAAAAATTGTTACATTTTTTCGGAAAGGGTTTAAAATAAAAAAACTACTCCAGAAAATAGAGTAGTTTAATGTATTGTTTGTGGGGTTTGGATTAAGAAACTCTCTCAATCAAAGCCATATAGAATCCGTCATAGCCTTCGCTAGGCATTACTTTTTCATCTTTAACCATCTTGAATCCAGGATTATTTTTGATGAACTCATCTACCTGAAGATTGTTTTCAGATGGAAGGATAGAACAGGTAGCGTATACCATTTTTCCTCCTTTTTTAAGCATTTTAGAGTAGTCCTGAAGGATTTGTTGTTGCTCCTTTTTAATTCTGTCAATAAAGTCCTGGTCAATTTTCCACTTACTGTCCGGGTTTCTTTTCAAAACGCCAAGACCAGAACATGGTGCATCAATCAGAAGTCTGTCAGCTTTTTCATGAAGACGTTTGATTACCTTGTTGTCAGAAATCATACGGGTTTCAATATTGTGCGCTCCCGCTCTCTTGGCACGACGCTTCAGTTCGGCAAGTTTCCATTCGAAGATATCTAATGCTACAATCTGACCTTTGTTTTTCATTAATGCTGCCAGGTGAAGCGTTTTTCCACCAGCACCAGCACAAGCATCTACTACTCTTTGTCCTTCTTTTACATCAAGGAAATACCCGATTTTCTGAGAAGAAGCATCCTGAACTTCAAATAACCCTTCTTTGAAAGCCGTAGTAAGGAAAACATTTTTCTTCTCTTCCAGCTGAACGGCATCAGGATAATTTTTAATAGGATAAGAAACAACTCCTTCATCTGAAAGGTCGGAAATAAGTTCTTTAGTTGTTGTTCTTAAAGAGTTTGCTCTTAAAACCGTAGGAGCCTGCTCATTCAAAGCAGCCATTTCTTTTTCCCAATTAGCACCTATTTCTTTTTCAAGAGTTTCAGCTAGCCATTCAGGAATAGAGTGTTCTATTGCTTTTGTAGGAACAGTGTTCTTTTTAAGTTTGGTAAGAATATCGGCGATTTTGATTCCGTCAAATTCTTCGAATTTCTTATAATTGGTTTTACTCCAAAGTAAATACGCAATGATCAGTTTGTAGATATTGTTGGGTTTCACGCCTTCACCCATATAGTATTCAAGGCGTTTTTTCCAACGGATAATATTGTAAAAAATTTCAGAAACAACGGCTCTGTCCTGGCTTCCCCATTTTCTGTTTGCTTTCAAAAGTCTTTCAATAACTTTATCGGCATATTTGTTTTTCTCAAAAAATGTCTCCTGTAAGGCATCGTGAATTCCGATTGCCAAGTTTCTGTGAATAAGTTCCATAAATTTGCTTCGCTGTTTGAATCTGCAAAAATACGACTTTTAATTGAGAGTTGAAGATTTGGGTGGGAGAGTTTGAGAATAGGAGCGATGAAGGAGGATTGTGGATGGTGAATGGTGAATCCACTTCGCTTGTGAATTTTGGGGTTTGGGTTTCCGGTTGAGAGGTTATGACTAATTATATATTATACAGATCAGTTTTCTAATGGAAGGCTGCGCCTTCACCATTCACTTTGCAAAGCAAAAATTGACTATTGACAATCTGAGATTCAGTAGTGAATGGTCCATCTGTTTATTGATTTTTTAAAGGGTAGAAATACATTTTAATGCTGAATTTGTAAAGATTTTCCGAATATTTATATTTTTTATTTGTTGACAATAGCCTTTCCCTTTCAAATGAATAAGCCTATGTTTTTGCTTAATGAAAAATATTTGCTGACAAAATATACACTGTTCATTACTATACTTTATTTTCTTTGTGGCAAGTTTATTTAATTTATGTTAATTCACCATGTCGTGTTATAGTAATGTACGCTTATTATCTACTATACTGAACTTTATCTCTTGACTTCAACCTCTAAAAATTTCTACCTTTGCGAAAAATAAGAATATGAGTGATACAATACTTTGTCCAAAATGCAGCTCCGAGTTTACTTATCCGAGCGATAATATGATGGTATGTTCCCAATGTTTCTATGAATGGGATCCGGCAGAAGTAGCTGCTGAGGCTGCCAATGAAGGAAAAATTCTGGACTCCAACGGAAATGAACTTCAGGATGGAGATTCTGTAGTGGTAGTAAAAGATCTTCCGGTAAAAGGAGCACCAAAACCGGTAAAAGCAGGGACTAAAGTGAAAAATATCCGTCTGAGACCGGGAAGTGATCACAATATTGACTGTAAAATTGATGGTTTTGGAGCAATGGCTCTTAAGTCAGAATTTGTAAAGAAAGCGTAAGAAAACTTCGTTTTTTTATGCCTAAAAATAAGAAAAGGAAAAAATTGGACAGTGTAATCTTTCGAAAGACTTAATTGCAAGATTGCTAATGTCCGTCCGGAAGGCAGAAAGAGAATTAACCAAAAATTTCCTTATACTTTAGAAATACAAATGTAAGAAAAAGTTTCATATACAGATTCTTATGTTTGTATTTTTTTATTGATAAGTGTAAGTAAATGTATAAGTTATGCAACGAATATTGAAAGTTAAAACGGGCTCATAGAGAATGGTCTGTTTCACTTTTACTGCTAAGTCTTTTCGCTTAAATAAACGAAATATTTATGGTTCCTGAAATTTTCTCATACGTATACACAACAAGCTCCTTTCCTTTTGCTCTTAATTTATTCCAATAATAATTTCCTGCAAATCTGCTTTCCAGAACTTCGGCTTCGAGACCTGCTTCTGTAATTTTGATTTCTTTTGGATAATAAGAGAACTTTTGAAGCTGGAAATCTTCCGCTTCAGCCTCACTGAAAATATTCACTTCTCCGAATAATTTAGCAACATAAGAGTTGTAAGGATTTCTGTAGGTCTCTTCCGGGCTGTCATTCTGAATCAGTCTTCCGTCCTGCAGAATAACAATCTGATCCAGCCATGGCATAATATCCTGAAGTTCATGAGTGGAAATAATCAGAGAAACGCCATGCTGTTTTACATATCTGAAAAGCCTTTCCCTAAGTTCAATTTTTCTCGGAAAATCCAGATTACTGAAGGGTTCATCTAAAATAAGAAGCTTGGGAAGTACGGACAATGCTCTGGCAATCGCGACTCTTTGCTGTTGTCCGCCGCTTAGGTATTTTGGAAGTACATTCGCAAATTCCTGAAGCCCTACTACTTCAAGAAGCTCCGTTACGGTTTCTTTTTTTTGTTTTAAATTGATATTAGAAATAAATTTTCCTACGTTTTCAGCCACTGTAGCGTAAGGCATAAGATCAAAATTCTGTGCTACGAATTTCATTTCAGGCTCTCCTGGAACAAGATTTCCTTTAGGTCCCAAAAGCTTTGTTCCGTTAAAAATAATCTCTCCGCTTTCCCAATCCAAAAGACCATAAATAAGGTTAAGAAGAGTAGATTTTCCACATCCGCTTTCACCTGCAAGAGCTATAATTCTGTTTTCTTCAAACCTTAGGTTAAGGTTCTGAAACAGGGGATTTTCTTTGTTGTGAGAGAAAAATAAATTGTTTATTTCTAATAGCATATTACAAATGTAAGGTTTTTATGAAAACATAATTTTTTTTATTATATTAGCGGAACTAATAAAAATAAATCAAAAATGAGAAAAAAACTGTTTTCGTTAGCTATTCCTGCATTATTTATTGCTGCTGTAATGGTTTCTTGTAAAAAAGACAAACCACTTACCAGTGAAAGTAATGAGGTGACGACTACTAAAGAAGGTAGCCAGTTCACTTTGGATACGCTAAACAGTAAGGTTGAATGGAAGGGATATAAAGTATTTAAATCTGAGAATACAAGTCATTTTGGAACAATCAGGTTTGAAAGTGGAGATGTGACGGTGAAAGACGGAAAACTGGAAAGCGGAAAATTCGTTGCTGATATGAACTCTTTAACTTCTGTGGATTTGAAAGACAGCCCGGAAGATTTAGGAAAATTAAATGGCCACCTGAAAAGTGGAGATTTCTTTGAAGTTGAAAAATTCCCAACAGCTTCTTATGAGATTACAAAAGTTACTCCGGCTACAGAAGGTGATTATAATACTCTTTTAGATGGTAATTTAACGATTAAAGGAATTACAAAACCTGTTCAGTTTAAGGCTAATGTTTCTGTGAAAGATGGAGAAGTAAGTGTAGCTACTGAACCGAAAGATATCAAGAGAGAAGAGTTTGGAGTGAAGTTCCAGGCTCCGGCTGAAAACGGCGTGATTAAAGACGAGGTAACTCTTCAGATCAGCGTTAAAGCTTTAGAAAAGAAATAATTTTTTTATTTAAGTGAAATAAGTGATTGAAGTCTGCCTCCCGAAAAAGAGGCAGATTTTTTTTTGACGGACTTATTATTCAACTTAAAATCGTATTTTTGCAAAACATTTTGAAAGGGTAAAACAATGATAGAAAAGATAGAAGAATTACTGGTCGAAGTAAATGGCTTCAATGCTACCTCTAAGGAAGATATCGAAAACTTCCGAATCAAGTACAATGGTAAAAAAGGGGTTCTTAATGATTTTTTTGAAAAATTTAAAGAAGTTCCTAACGACCAAAAGAAAGAATTCGGACAGAAGATCAACACTTTAAAACAGGCAGTTGCTGTAAAACTGGAGGATTTGAAAAATGCTTCAGCATCTTCTGTTGTGGTTGAAAAAGAAGATCTTACAAGACCCGCTTTTCCATTGGAATTGGGTTCAAGACATCCGATCAATCTGGTAAAAAACAGAATTATTGAAATCTTCAAATCTATTGGCTTTGCTGTGGCAGACGGTCCAGAGATTGAAGATGACTGGCATAACTTTACCGCGCTTAACCTTCCGGAATACCATCCGGCAAGAGATATGCAGGATACATTCTTTATTGAACAGAATCCTGATATTCTTTTAAGAACGCATACTTCTTCCGTACAGACCCGTTATATGGAAGAAAATCAGCCGCCTATTAGAATTTTATCTCCGGGAAGAGTGTTCAGAAATGAAGCAATCTCTTCACGTTCTCACTGTATTTTCCATCAGATTGAAGGATTATATATTGACGAAAATGTAAGCTTTGCAGATTTAAAGCAGACTATTCAGTTCTTTACAACTGAGCTTTTTGGAAAATCTAAAATCAGAATGAGACCTTCTTTCTTCCCGTTCACAGAGCCAAGTGCTGAAATTGATGTGTATTGGGGATTAAACTCTGAAACAGATTACAGAATTACGAAAGGAACAGGATGGCTGGAGATCATGGGATGTGGAATGGTAGACCCTGCCGTACTGAAAAATGTGAATATTGATTCTGAGAAATATTCAGGATATGCATTCGGAATGGGTATTGAAAGAATTACCATGCTTCTTTACCAGATGAGTGACATCAGAATGTTCTTCGAAAATGATATCAGAACACTGGAACAGTTCAAAACACTATAAAAAATCAAACCTCCGGAGCTCCGGAGGTTTTTTGTTTTTAATTACTGACCTAAGAAACAAAACGTAATTAAAAACTGATCTTATTGAAAAATTTACACGTGCCTGTTTCTTATGCCCATACTTCGGTTCGAATCCGCTAGGTACCTCAAATGAAGTATTGACATGCTGCAGCTCTTTGTCTGCCTCTATTATAAAGACAATCTGTATTAAGAATATATTACATAAGAAATAAAAAAAGCCTGTAAAATTTACAGGCTGTATCTTTAAAACTGACGATTGTTAATTACTGAACTTTAAAGGATATTTTACATTCTTATAATCATCGATACTTGCTTTCAGTGATCCTACTGCAAGTTCTGCTTTCAATAACATAGGAACGTGGTTGGCATCATTGGAAACCCACATGGTTACGCCTTCTTTTTCTTTGAATACTCTTCCGCTTTTTACCGATGGAATAATCTTCAAACAATTGATCGTCCCAAATTTTGTCTTTAAATTTTCTGTTCCTGTTACCTTCAGCTGAAAAGGAAACATTTCATCATCAATCCATACATTCATATTAATAACAGTTCCCACTTTCAGTTCATCCGGGCTTTTACTTCTTAAATAATAGAAGCAGGAAAGCATATCCTGAACGCCTTTTACTGATTTTAAAACCTTAGAACCATTGGCCGGAGTCTTTTTATCAGTTAATATTAAAGTATTATTATCGTGATTAAAAACCGTTTCAAAATGCTGGCGGTAACTTCCTTCACGTACATTTCTGACATAAAAACTTGGTAATCCCGTCTGTGTATTGATGAAACTTTCATATAAGTCTTCTACTTTGAAGAACGCTTTTACAGCACCTGTGGTCTGTCCTGTTCCTTTTACATAAAGATGAGGAACTCCTTTGTAGGTGGTTTGCTTAGTTGTAAGATTGGCTGTTCCGGCATTAAGGAAGCCGTAATGGATTCTTAAAGTAATAGATTCGCCATCCGCGATATTATCAATCTGGGCTGAGCCAAAAAAGAATATTAATAATGCAAAAAGGATTGAAATTTTCTTCATAACAAGACATTTACAAAAACATTGCCAAATTTAAAATCTTAATTGATAGATATTTGACAAATCTCAGGTTTTTATTTAGAATCAATTAAATATGCTTCGCATTAAAATTAGTAAATTTGCAGTTACATGTATAATTAAATTATCTTAAAGATTATGATAACCACTGATATATTGATCATAGGTGCGGGACCTACAGGACTTTTTGCAGTTTTTGAAGCTGGTTTATTAAAAATGAAGTGTCATATTATTGATGCGCTTCCACAGCCGGGAGGGCAATTGGCGGAACTTTATCCTAAAAAACCGATCTTCGATATCCCTGGTTATCCTTCAGTAAATGCTGGAGAATTGGTGGATAATTTAATGGAGCAGATCAAACAGTTTCAACCTGGATTTACTTTAGGAGAAACAGCTGTTTCCTATACAAAAGTAGATGATGAGTGGTTTGAAGTGATCACAAATAAAGGAACTGTTCACAGATGTAAGGCGATTGCCATTGCAGGTGGATTAGGAACTTTTGAGCCTAGAAAGCCTACTTTCGATAATCTTGCTGATTATGAAGAGAAAGGTCTTGAATATTTCGTTAAAGAACCTGAACATTTCAGAAACAAAAAAGTAGTGATCGCCGGAGGTGGAGATTCTGCTTTGGACTGGAGTGTTTTCCTTTCAAACGTTGCAAGTGAAGTGACTTTGATCCACAGAAGAAATGAGTTCAGAGGAGCTTTGGATTCTGTAGAGAAAGTTCAGGATCTGAAAAACCAGGGGAAAATCAAATTAATTACTCCTGCTGAAGTTACCGGTATTAAAGGGGACGGAAAAGTAGAAGCGATCACTGTAGAAGTAGAAGGGCAGGAAGCTTACGATATTGAAACAGATTATTTTATTCCATTATTCGGATTGACTCCAAAATTGGGAGAGATCGGAAACTGGGGACTGAATATCGAGAAAAATGCAATTGTTGTAAACAATGCTCTTGATTATCAAACCAATATTGATGGTATCTACGCTATCGGAGATATCAACACATACCCTGGAAAACTGAAGTTAATCCTTTGTGGTTTCCACGAAGCTACTTTAATGTGTCAGAGTGTGTATAACAGACTAAATCCTGGTAAAAAATTCGTATTAAAATATACAACGGTAAGTGGTGTTGACGGATTTGACGGAAGCCGTAAAGAAGCAGAGAAGGCAGTTGTGAAAAAAATTGACTAATTTTGCAGAATTATGTCAGACGTTAATATTAAAATCACCGACAGAGAAGGTGTAACCCACGATGTCGTAGCTCCTACGGATATGTCCATGAACTTAATGGAAATTATCCGTTCCTACGAATTGGCAGAAGAAGGTACTATTGGGGTATGTGGAGGAATGGCGATGTGTGCTTCATGCCAGGTATATGTAATCAATGATCCCGGTTTGGAACCGATGGGAGATGAAGAAGATGCCATGTTGGCTGAAGCTTTCCACGTGAAAGACAACAGCAGATTGGGATGTCAGTTGCATATTGCCGATGCCATGGAAGGACTCGAAGTGGAAATTGCTCCTTATCCTTAGAAAATATTTTTTAATCTTAATAAGAAACCCGTCCGGATTATTCGGACGGGTTTTGTTTTTTATAAAACTTTACCATTTAAATCTCTTCCTTAGAAATCCACTTTCCAACCGTAGGAGCCTGATAATTTCTCATCTTTTCCAACAGATCACCAATGGTATCGCTGATCAGTAGCATATCTCTGTTTACCTGTTTTAAAAATCCTTTATCGACCATGGTTTGAACAAGTTTGATAAGATCATCGTAAAATCCGTCAATATTCAAAATTCCTATCGGTTTTTTGTGCAGTCCGAGCTGTGCCCATGTGATCATCTCGAAAAACTCTTCCAGCGTTCCATAACCACCGGGAAGAACGATAACTCCATCACAAAGTTCATTCATTTTGGTTTTTCTTTCATGCATAGTTTCAACGATGATGAGTTCTGTCAGATTTTTGTGAGCAATTTCTTTGGATTGTAAAAAGTGGGGAAGGACTCCAATGACCTTACCTCCTTCGGCTAATGCTCCGTCTGCAATGGTTCCCATTAAACCAACATCAGCACCGCCATAAATAAGCTGTATACCTTGTTGAGCTAAAGTTTGTCCCAATAAAAATGCCTGTTCTTTGTAAATGTCGTGCGAACCAAAACTTGAGCCGCAGAATACGGTGATACTTTTCATTGTATAAGATTTGTTTTTTTATGCTATTGTTGGGATGCTTCGACAAGCTCAGCATGACGCTGCTAAAAATTGATCTCTAAAAAAGCAGTTAGTATTAGAGAGGTCATGCTGAGCCTGTCGAAGCACTTTTTATTTCAATTAAATAAATATTTTCAGATTAAAACTAAAAATATCCAAAATCATAAGACTTTGGATATTCAATATAGTTATTTTAATGTTCTATTTCTGAGGAATATTCGCTAAAATATCTTTCAGGAAGCTCCAGAATTTCTGAGTAGAAGGGATGTTTGCCTTCTCATCAGGAGAGTGAGCTCCTCTGATGGTTGGTCCAAAGCTTACCATTTCCATTTCAGGATAGTTGGCACCGATGATTCCACACTCAAGACCAGCATGACAAGCTACTACATGAGGTTTTTCAGTGAATTTTTCAATATAAAGCTTCTCCATTAGTTGTACAATCTCTGAACCTGGTTTTGGTTTCCATCCTGGGTAAGAACCACTGAATTCAACATTCATTCCAGCTAGTTCTGCTACAGATTTTAATTGTTCTGCTACTGAATATTTGGAAGAATCTACAGAAGATCTTGTAAGGTTTAAAATCTTAAGTTCTCCGCCTTTCAGTTCTACTCTTGCTACGTTGTTGGAAGCTTCTACAAGATCAGCTACATCCGGACTCATTCTGTATACTCCGTTGTGAAGAGCTTTTAAAGTAAAGATCACTTTTTTGGAATCACCTTCTGAAATAGTTTTATCAGAAGAAGTAGAGTTCTCAATATTGATCTGAAGTCCCGGTTCTACAGTCGCGAATTCTTCTAAGATATCTTTTTTAAGAGCCGTTGCATGGTCTATAAATTCCTGAGCATTTCTCACAGAAATAACAGCAGCTCCTTCTCTTGGAATGGCATTTCTCAACCCTCCGCTATCGATAGAGATTAATTCAATATTCTGGTTTTCCAGTCCACTGTAAAGAAGTCTACCTAAAATAATATTGGCATTTCCAAAACCTTTATGGATATCCATTCCGGAGTGTCCACCCTGAAGACCTTTTACTTCAAGTCTTACAATTTGTCCTTTTGAAGCTTCTGTTGAATACGTTTGAGTAATGGTTACATCTACACCTCCTGCACAGCCGATATCAATTTCATCATCCTCTTCAGTATCAAGATTCAATAGGATTTGTCCTGTCAATTGTCCTGGCTTTAATCCTAAAGCACCTGTCATTCCTGTCTCTTCATCAATCGTGAAAAGAGCTTCCAATGCAGGGTGTGGAATATCTGAACTTTCAAGGATAGACATAATGGTAGCTACTCCTAAACCGTTATCAGCTCCTAAAGTAGTTCCTTTAGCCTTTACCCAGTCACCATCAATTTCCATTTTAATTCCTTCCGTTTCAAAATCGAAATTCACATCATTGTTTTTCTGGCAAACCATATCAAGGTGCGATTGAAGCACGATAGATTTACGGTTTTCCATTCCTGCAGTGGCAGGTTTTTTAATAATAACGTTTCCTACTTCATCTACCGTAGTTTCCAGTCCTAAATCTTCACCAAATCCTTTGATGAAAGCAATCACTTTTTCCTCTTTTTTTGAAGGCCTTGGAACTGCATTTAATTTGGAGAAGTTTTTCCAGATAATCTGCGGTTCTATATTAGATAATTCCATTGAATTTTATTTTTCTCAAATTTACGAAATAAAAAATGCTTCTGTTGAGTTACAGAAGCATTTTTGTATGATTTCGCTTTTATTAACATCCGCATTCTCCATAGATGGGAGTGGTAAATGTAGTTCCGTCTGGTTTCTCTATAGTCAGAGTACCTTCAAACAGTAAAGCTTCCTCGCCTTTTATTTTTTTACCTTTTACAGAAATTTTGTAATCGTCATTTTCTATTTCCTTGGTAAGCAATTCATCTACTTCCATATCACTTGATGAAATAAGATTCATAGCCAGTCTTTTGCCATCCAGCATCATATAAGCTGTTTTTCCGGCATCATCTGCATAAATGTATCTCTCATTTTCAAAATCAGTTTTGCTTGCTGCAAAATAGCAGGAGCATTCTTTGATTTCTTTTGGAAAAGGGATTGTTCCCACCAGAATATTTCCTGAAGAATGACCTGTTGATGCAGTATCTTTAGCCACATGCAAAGAATCGGCAGTAGCAGAAGTTGAAACCGTTTCTTTTTCCTTTTTACAGGCTACCAGTAGAAATGCGGAAAATAAAATGATTAAATATTTCATGTGTTTGTGGTTTTATTATTTGTTTATCCTCTTGCTCTTTCAAGAAGTGTCATCATTAATAGAGAAAGGATTACTAAGCTTTCTTCCTCGTCATCAATATCGATCAGTCTGTCCAGCTGGAATCTTCTTCCAAAGAATGAAGGCATTTTTTTCAGTTTAAAATAAGCCTTTCCATCAATTCCTGTTACTGTGTAAGATGGATTTAGGAAATACCCGGTGAACATTCCGATGATAGGAAGTTCTCCTACAAAGCTGTCCCAGAATCTTACCCATGCACTGTCTTCCTGAATTTTAAACTTAGGCTGATCGTGTGCATCCAGAATATCATAGCTTGCTTTCCAGATAGAACGCATTCCTTTTCTCGCCAGTCTACCGAAGTTTTTATTATCGATAAGATCATTCAAAGAGTAAGACGCATTGAAATCAATCCATTGATTCGCTCTGATTCTGAAAAGTTCTTTAGACTTGCTTTCATCATTAAAAACGATAACATCCTCTTTCAACTTGAACATTTTCTGACGAACATACGCTACATAATTTCCGTTTTTGTCAGTAATGTTGAAGTCTCCTGCTAAAGTAGTGATTTTGAATTTGAAATCCAGAGGATAATTAAGATTGTTAAGTACCATGTCAGTTTATTTTTTTCATATTTAATTTAAGCCGCAAATATAAAGGTTTTTTTTAGTGTTCTCAGGTATGGGAGAAATTTAAAATATCATCATGAGACATTAATCTCATAGTCAATTGTCAATTTTTGCTGCGCAAAGTCAATTGTCAATAATCACTTTATACAAATTCATAATCGAAGCGAATTGACGATCCACTATTCACTATCAATTATCAACTTTAATCCTTATTTTTGTACCTATGGATTACCCTAGTAAAGTATTGGCAAAAGCAGTAGATGAGATTTCGGGATTGCCTGGGATTGGACGAAAAACGGCTTTGAGGTTAGCACTCCATTTGTTGAAGCAGCCCAATTCAAGAGCTGTAAGCCTTGGAAACTCCCTGATTAACCTTGTCAATGAAATAAAGTACTGTAAAGAATGTCACAATTTTTCGGATTTTGATATCTGTGAAATATGCAGTAATGAAAAGAGAAATGGTGAACTGATCTGTATCGTTGAAGATGTACGTGATGTGATTGCGATTGAAAATACGGGAAAGTATACAGGGAAATATCTTATTCTTGGTGGGAAAATTTCTCCTATGGAAGGAGTAGGGCCAGGTCAGCTGAATATTCCAAGTATTGAAAAGAAACTGAATGACGGAAAGGTAAAGGAATTTATTTTCGCACTGAGCGCCACCATGGAAGGGGACACCACAGCTTATTATATTTACAAGAAATTTAAAAGTTTCAATGTGAATTTTTCAAGCATTGCAAGAGGAATTTCGGTTGGGGATGAATTGGAATATGCGGATGAAATTTCTTTAGGAAGATCTATTATCAACAGGTTGCCGTACAACGAAAAGGATTAATATGAAGCTGTCCGTTATTATTGTTAATTACAATGTTACCCAATTGCTCAGAAGCTGTCTCCTGTCGCTCCAGAAGTATATACAGGACATAGATTACGAATTGATTGTTATTGATAATGCTTCTACAGACGGTTCATGGGGAGACCTTATTTCGGAATTTTCCGATGTACATTTTATATCATCTGCAACGAATGGCGGTTTTGCAAAAGCCAATAATCAGGCTGTCCAGATAGCAAAAGGAGAATATGTATTGCTTTTGAACCCTGATACGGAGTTGGAAGGGTTTTATATGAAAGAGCTGTTAGATTTTGCAGATGCTCAAGCTTCATTCGGATGTCTGGGAGTGAGAATGCATGATGCAGAAGGGAATTTCCTTCCTGAAAGCAAACGCTCGGTTCCGGATATGTTCAACTCGTTTGAAAAGCTGTTTACCAATTTTAAAAAGAACAATTCGAAATCCTATTACAGGAACGACATAGAAGAAAATGTCATTGCAGAGGTGGATGTGATCACCGGAGCATTTTTATTGGCTAAAAAAGAGGTCTATGAAAAAATAGGAGGATTGGATGAAGCTTATTTTATGTATGGAGAAGATATTGATCTCTGCTATACATTTTTAAGAAACGGATATAAGAATTTCTATTATGGAAAAGTTTCTATCCTTCACCATAAAGGAGAAAGTACCATCAAAGATGAAGTCTATCTCAACAGATTTTATGGAGCCATGCAGATCTTTATTGATAAATATTATAAAGAATCTAAGCCTATGCAATACTCATTTTTAAAGGCAGGATTAAAACTTCGGCATCAGATTGAAAAGATCAAACTAAAATAAAAAAGCAACTCAATTTGAGTTGCTTTTGTTGTATGTAAGATAATATTCTCTTCTTATTTTGCCGGAGCTACAGGAGTCTGTGCCGGAGTTGTTGTAGAAGAAGCAGGAGCTGACTGTTTAGCTGGAGCTTCTTTCTTAGCAGGTTGTTGTGCAGGAAGTGTCTGAGACGGCTTACCTGTAATAACAACGCTTAAAAGGATAAGAACGATGATAGTTCCGCCTAGAGTCCATGTTGCTTTTTCCATGAAATCATTGGTTCTCTGTACTCCGAACTGTGCAGATGATGCACCTCCGAATGTACTGGAAAGGCCTCCTCCTTTTGGGTTTTGTGCCATAACGATAATTACCAATAAAACACTGGCAACCATAACAAGAACCATTAGTAGTGTAAATATAGTATCCATTAATTCTTATATCTTTTTGAATGGGCAAATTTAATCTTTTTTTACTGAATGACAAAGAAAGATGTCGCCAAATGTTGATAAAAATAAAAACGGCAACAATTGTTGCCGTTTTTTCTATAAAAATAGGATGTTCTTATTTAAAATCAGCATCTGTAGCCTTATTGATCTCATAAGACTTTACCGTCATCGTCATGTCCATTCCCATTTGGCTTACAGAAATTGTGTAAGGCATTTTCACTCCGTTTACCTCTTTGTAATTAGAGAATGTTGTTGGGATGGTCATTTCCTGACCTTTAGCTTTTACTTTTTTAGTTTCTCCGGTTTTTAATCCCGTTGCAACGCTGTAGTAATAGGTTGTATCTCCACCTTTAATAGCATAAGAATCTTCCCCTCCGATTTTCTCAATTCCGCCTAATGTATAATCAGCAGATTTTGCAAAACCTAGTTCTTCGAAAAGCTCAGGATTCTTTTGTTTTTCAGCAATTTCTTCCGGAGTGATATCCACTCTTTGTCCCATTTGCATAGAATAACCGGTTTTTCCATCGAAAACCTGCTTCTGAACAACCTGTCCCATTGCTGTTACAGTGGTAAGTTCCTTTCCACCTTGTGCTTTAACGATTTTAAAATCGATGTTCTGTCCTTGCATAGACATTGAAGCGTTGGTAGTATAAGAAGTGATCTTTGCCAGATTAGCTTTTCCTCCGATAGCATTGATGTATTTATCAACTACAGAAGCTACCGTTACGCTAGCATCCACTTTTTGTACAGTTGGTTTCGCAACAGGATTCGCTTCTTTATCGAAATATTTTACAGGGTAACCTAATTTTTCCAATCCTTCAGAAATGTCAGATGCTTTACCAGCAATGAAAATTCTGCTTTGGTTAGGTAAAATAGTAGCTTTTACAGCATTGGAAACATCTGCAGCAGTTACCTTATCGATAGATTTTAAGTAATTGGTGTAGAAATCAGCAGGAAGATCCTGAACTTTTTGGTTCAAAGCAAATCTTGCGATTGTAGCCGGCTGCTCCAAAGACATAATGAAAGATCCTTTCAGTTTAGCTTTAGCATTGGCCAATTCTTCCGGTTTTACTGTAGAAATAGCGTTAAGTTCATTCATGAATTCTTTAACAGCTTTGTCTGTAACCTCGTTTCTTACGCTTGCACTTGCAGAGAATTGCGGAGAATATTTGCTGGCAACCATACTTGAGTAAGCCCCATAGGTAAATCCGTTTTTCTCACGAAGGTTCATGAAAAGTCTTGCTTCACCACCACCACCAAGGATGTAATTGGCAATTGTTGCAGGGAAGTAGTTGGCATCTTTCATTTTCAGGGTGTTCAGGTTGTTTAATGAAACAACAGACTGTACAGCTGAAGGGACATCTACTACATTGATTTCCGTTTTAGCAACATTGGAAGCAGGTTCTAATTGTGCAATAGGAGTGTTTGCTTTTTTCCAACCTCCGAAAGCTTTCTCGATCAAAGGTTTTACCTGGTCAAACTTTACGTCTCCAACAATTACTAAATAAGCATTATCCGGAGCGTAGTATTTTTTGTAAATATTTTGTACGTCAGCTAACTGAATTTTGTTGATAGATTCAACCGTTTCAAATTCTCCTCTTGAAGTATTTTTTCCATACATCAAAGCGTTAGAAACTCTTTCTGCAATAGAAGAAGCATTTTTTTCTTCAGACTTTAATCCCTCGATTGCTCTTTCTTTAGAGTTTTGAATTTCTTCAGCAGAGAATTTAGGATTAATCATAGCATCAGCCATTAAACCTAAAACTTCAGGGAAATATTTTGAAAGTGAATTGGCAGAAGCACCTCCTGAAGAGAAATTAAGGTTCGCTCCAAGGTAGTCTACTTTTTTGTTGAAATCATCTTTGCTGATGTTGGTCGTTCCGTTTTCGAACTGTTCAGCCATAATTTCGCTTACTCCGGTTACTGCTCCTTCGTTGTATGGAGGTCTGTCCATAGAAAGACTCGCGCTTACTCTTGGTAATTTGTTGTTCTCAACCACCATTACCGTAAGACCGTTGCTTAGCTGGAAAGTTTTTGGCTTCGCAATGTTAATCGCAGGAGTAGGTCCCGGTTTCGGCATTGCATTAAGATCTATTTTTTGTGCTGAAACCATTCCTGTAAAGAAAAACGCTGCAGCTATATATGTTAATTGCTTTTTCATTTGTAAAAATTTAATTTTTAATAATCATGTTATCACCTAAAAAGTTGAATGATTACTTTTTCTCAGGTACGTAATTGATGATTATTCTTTGGTTGGAATTAAGATACTTTTTAGCTGCATTTTGAAGATCCTGTCTGGTAATAGATCTGTAAATGTCAATTTCTTTGTTGATCAAATTCGTGTCACCCATCAATACGTGGTTGGTTGCCAATGAAGCAGCAATTCCCTGAATGCTTGAGTTTGCATTAACAAACTGGTTCTCGTATTGGTTTTGAAGTTTCTGATAATCTTCTTCAGAAATCAGAGTAGTCTGTACTTTTTTGATTTCAGCATCAATGTCAGTCTGTAAAGTCTGTTTTGTAGTTTGTCCCATTGGAATTGCGAAGAAGGCAAAAATACTGTAATCTTCAAGTCCCTGATTGAAAGCAGCTACCTGAAGTGCTTTTTTATCCTGGTCAACTAATTTTTTATATAAAACTGAAGATTTACCGTTGCTCAGATAAGAAGAAAGCATATCCAACACATAAGCATCTTTTTCCTTGTTAGCTGGAGTTCTGTACGCGAATACATACGCCGGAAGTTGAATGTTCGGATCCGTAGCAGTCACTTCTTTTTCCTGTGTGATAGGAGCATCTTTCGGGAAATCTTTTGGATAAAGCGTTCCTTTTGGAATTCCTCCATAATAGGTTTCAATCCATTTCTTAGTCTGCTCAGGTTTGATATCTCCGGCAACCACTAAAGTAGCGTTATTAGGAACATAATACTTTTTGTAGAATGCCTGAAACTCTTCTAATTTAGCAGAATTCAAATCTTCCATAGAACCAATTGTTGGCCAGTTGTATGGGTGATTGGTAAATAAATTTTTCTGAATAGTCGTGAAAAGATTTCCGTAAGGTTGGTTATCCATTCTTAATCTTTTCTCTTCTTTTACAACCTCTCTCTGTGTATCTACACCAATCTGGTTGATAACAGCGTGACGCATTCTTTCCGCTTCCATCCAAAGTCCAAGCTGTTCGTTGTTGGAAGGAAACGTTTCGTAATAATAAGTTCTGTCATTGGTGGTGTTGGCGTTGTTTTGCCCTCCGTTTGAAGAAACGATTTTGAACCAGTCTCCTCTCTTGATGTTAGGAGTTCCTTCGAATAAAAGGTGTTCAAAGAAGTGAGCAAAACCTGTTCTGCCTTTTACTTCATCTTTTGCACCTACATGGTACATTACACCTGTTGTTACAACCGGTGCAGAGTTATCCTGATGAAGAATTACGTGAAGACCATTGGGAAGGTCATACTCTTCGAATTTGATTTGCTGTGCGTTCAGCATTAGCCCGAAGAAAGCTACGGCAGCAGCAGAAAGAAGTCGCTTTTTCATAAAATTTAGAAATTGTTTATCAATTAGTATGAAAAGTGAATTAAATGTTACAGAGTTTATAGAAAAATATGATCGCTTGGGGAAATTTCCAGAAATTAAAAGTGAAAATATGGGAGATAGATATTGATAAATTATCAATTCGTATTTTAACGCAAAGTTCGCTAAGAAATTTTATAATTTTTAAGCACGATCGCAACGGCGTTTCACTCAGCAATAGGCATTATGGTTTTCTAGCTGAACGAAGTGCCTTTGCGAACGAAATAGATAAGTTTAGAGATAATCATTGCGAACATTAGCGTTTAATGTATTTTTTATATAAAATTAAAGGTTAATATATAGTTTTCAGGATTCACACTTTAAGTATACAATTTCTAACTTCTCTATGAAAGTTTGAATTCTCCTCCGAATACCTTAATTTTGTGTTCCCAAAATTTTTTTGCTGTATGGACTATTTGAAAGGACTCAACGAATCACAATATGAAGCCGTTACCTCTTTACAGGGACCTCTGATGGTGCTTGCCGGAGCTGGTTCCGGGAAAACGCGTGTGCTTACCATGCGTATTGCCCATTTAATACACAACGGAATAGATCCTTTCAATATCCTGGCTCTTACCTTCACCAATAAAGCGGCACGTGAAATGAAAGACCGTATCGCCAAAGTAGTAGGAGACAGCAATGCAAGAAGCCTTTGGATGGGAACATTTCACTCGGTTTTTGCAAGAATTCTGAGAATTGAGGCTCATTATCTTGGATATCCTTCCAATTTTACCATTTATGATCAGCAGGATGCCCTGAATGTGATTAAAAAAGTTCTGAAGGATATGAATATTGATGCAGATCTTTATAAACCTAAGAAAGTTCAGGCAAGAATCTCAACCTACAAGAATAACCTGATTACGGTAAAAGCTTATTTCAACAATCCTGAACTGATGGAAACGGATGAAAAAGCAAATATGAAATTCATCGGACAGATTTACCAGAAATATGTGGATCAGTGCTTTAGAAACGGATCTATGGATTTTGATGACCTGTTGTTGAAAACCAATGAATTATTGACACGTTTTCCGGAAGTACTGGCAAAATATCAGGACAGATTCCGATACATTATGGTAGATGAGTACCAGGATACCAACCACTCTCAGTATCTTATTGTGAAAGCTTTGGCTTCAAAATTTGAGAATATCTGTGTAGTAGGAGATGATGCACAGTCTATTTATTCTTTCCGTGGAGCGAATATTTATAACATCTTAAACTTTAAAAAAGATTATACGGATGCCAAAACAGTATCCTTGGAGCAGAATTACCGTTCCACACAGAATATTGTAAATGCGGCTAATGTTGTTATCGCTAAAAACCTGCAGCAGTTTAAGAAAAATGTATTCAGTGATAATGAAGAAGGAGATAAGATTAAAATATACCGATCTCTTTCCGATGCTGATGAAGCCAATTTCGTGGCAGGAAATATCTGGGAACTTCGTAACCGTGACCAGAGAAAGTACAGCGATTTTGCTATTTTATACAGAACCAACTCTCAGACACGTGCTTTTGAAGATGCGCTGAGACGTAAAAATATTCCGTACAAAGTATATGGAGGTCTTTCTTTCTATCAAAGAAAAGAAGTAAAAGACCTTATTGGATACCTTCGTCTTCTGATCAATGAAAATGATTCTGAAGCATTAATGAGGATTATCAATTATCCAGCAAGAGGAATTGGAGAAACAACACAGAATAAACTGATTGTTTTTGCTGATGCCCACAATATTGCGGTTTCAAAAGTATTAGAAAATCTTCCAATGTATGCTCCTCAGTTAGGTCTGAACAATGGTGTTTTAAACAAATTGAACGATTTCTGGTCCATGATCAAAGCTTTTCAGGTATTGCTTAAAACAGAAACAGCTTATAGTGTGGCTATGGAAGTAGCAAAACGAAGCGGCTTAATCAAATTTTTAAAAGATGATCAGACTCCTGAAGGAATTTCCAGAGTAGAAAACGTACAGGAATTGATGAACTCTATGCAGGGATTCATTGAAGAGCAGATGCAGCTTGAAGATGGTGATCCGAGTCTTTCCAATTTCCTTGAAAACATTGCACTTTCTGCAGATACTCAGGATAAAGAACTGGAAGATGATATGGTTTCTTTGATGACCATTCACCTTTCTAAAGGACTGGAATTCCCGGTAGTACACTTAGTAGGACTTGAAGAAAACCTTTTCCCAAGCTTTATGAGTTCGGCAACCAGAGAAGATCTGGAAGAGGAGAGAAGATTATTTTATGTGGCATTGACAAGAGCAGAAAAGCAAGCCTTCTTCTCCTATGCTGTTTCCCGTTTTCAATGGGGAAAAATTACCGATGCTGAGCCTTCAAGATTCTTAAGCGAAATTGATGATGAATATATTGAATTCCTTAATCCTGCTTTGGAAAAAAGGTTTATCAATAATTCAGGAGTGAAATCCAATATCTTTGATGAGCATCCTTCAGAAATGAAATCTTTCAAAAAGGTTGAAAAGAAAACTATTGACAGAGGTGATACTTCAAAACCTGCTCCTGAAGTCAGAAAGCTGAAACCAGTAAGTACGGCTAAAATTATCAACCCAAGCGGAGCTTCTTCTCAGGATATTGAAGTAGGAGATAAAGTGAGACACGATCGTTTTGGAATAGGTGAAGTTACTTTCTTAGACGGAACAGATCCTCAGAACATCAAAGCAAAGGTTGTTTTCATGCATGAAGGAGAGAAAAATCTGATCCTGAAATATGCTAAACTGACTAAGATTTAACTTCAAAATAAAAATATAAAAGAAACGGATTCAATTTTTGGATCCGTTTTTTTATTTAAACACGAAGTTCGCAATGTGATTATTTGAATTTGCTATTTTTCGTTCGCAAAGGCGTTCCACTTAGCTAAGCTTTGCGTGCGTAGTGTTTTTGTTGCATTCATTTTAACGGGAAGTTCGCAAAGTTTCTATTAAGATCTGTTTCATTTTTGTTCGCAAAGGCGTTCCACTTAGCTATGACAAATGTTCTGTTGAGCGAAGTGCCGTTGCGATCGAAAAAAATAATCAATAAGCAAGTCATTTCTTTGCGTGCGTAGCGTTTTTGTTGCATTCATTTTAACGGGAAGTTCGCAAAGTTTCTATTAAGATCTGTTTCATTTTCGTTCACAAAGGCGTTCCACTTAGCTAAGATGAATCCTCTGCTGAACGAAGTGCCGTTGTGATCGAAAAAAATAATCAATAAGAAAGTCATTCTTTGCGTGCGTAGCGTTTTTATTGCATTCATTTTAACGGAAGTTCGCAAAGTTTCTATTAAGATCTGTTTCATTTTTGTTCGCAAAGGCGTTTCACTTAGTATAGATGATTTTCCTTGCTGAACGAAGTGCCGTTGCGATCGAAAGAATAATCGATAAGCAAGTCATTCCTTTGCGCACATAGCGTTTTTTAATATTTATTTTACTGTTAACCTTCTATAAAACAATGTTTTTTATGAATGTTTCCTTAATTTATCATAACTTTAAATGAGGGATAGAAAGAAACGATAATAGTTTTTTACAAAAACAAAGTCTATCTGTTTTGTAGACTAATAAATAAATTTTACATTTGCACCTTGTAAAAACATAAATGTTAATCAAATTCTAAACTATGAATAATAAGAAAACTATTCTTTCGGCCTCAGTTTTATTTTTCCTCGGCGTATTTACTTACGGACAGGAAAAAGACAGCATACAAGCACATAAAGACACCATAAAAACCAATAATGTAGAAGAAGTAGTAGTACTGGGTTCAAGAGCTGGTGCCAGATCTAAAGTAGACAGCCCTGTTCCTGTAGATGTATTCAATGTAAAAGAATCTTCAATTATTCTTCCACAGACTAATATCGGACAAATTCTAAATGCGGTTGCCCCTTCATTTACTTCTACCATTCAAACGAATTCAGATGGAACAGATCACCTGGATCCTGCACAGCTGAGAGGTTTGGGACCAGATCAGGTGTTGGTTTTGGTGAATGGAAAAAGAAGACATACTTCAGCATTGGTGAACGTCAACGGAACACCAGGAAGAGGTACGGTAGGAACTGATTTGAATGCTATTCCCTCTTTTGCTTTAAACAGAATTGAAGTATTAAGAGATGGAGCTTCCGCACAATATGGATCTGATGCCATTGCCGGCGTAATCAATCTTGATCTGAAAAGAGATACAGGAAAACTGGCAGGACAGATCAGCTATGGAGGAAATCTTACGCCAACAGCAAATGATCATACCGGAGATTTTGACGGACAAAATATTCAGCTGGATTTAAACTATGGGAATAAAATTGGAACCAAAGGAGGTTTCTTTAATATTACCTGGTCTTCACAATTCAGAAACCCAACGTATAGAGCAGGAACAGAAAGTGGTCCTATTTACAATGCTTACAATGCCATCGAACAGCGTGCATTGAATGACGGTGTGAACCTTTCTTCTCTTTTTACGAATATCAACAATACTCCCAATTCACAACAGATTGTAAATTATATCCATCAGTATGCACAGAATGTAAGTTATTTTTCTCAGGGTTTACAAAATGATATTCAGGCAGCGAATACCATCTCTGCGCTACAGAATGTTTTGAAATCTGCAAACTTCACTAGAGATCAGCTTAATTACTTTACGGATCAGGAATTGGCTTACAGAGGGCAGGAAAGGAAGGATTTTAATATGCAGGTTGGACAGTCTAAGCTTAACAATCATCAGCTTTTTGTGAATGCTGAGATCCCTGTAAGTGACAACTGGAAAGTATATACTTTTGGTGGTTATAGCATAAGACACGGAACTTCCGGAGGATTCTACAGAAGACCAACTGAAAACAGAACTTTTACAGGATTATATCCTAATGGTTACCTTCCACAGATTGGAACAGATATTCAGGATATCTCATTAGCTGCTGGAATTAAAGGAAAATGGGAAGGTTGGAATATTGATTTCAGTAATACGTACGGACAGAATTCATTTACCTATAACATCCAGAATACAGGAAATACCTCTTTGCGTTTTGCCTCTCCAAGAGAATTTAATGCAGGAGGGCTAAGATTTTCTCAAAATACGATCAATTTAGATTTCTCTAAAAAATATGACGTATGGGAAGGAATCAACGTAGCGTTTGGAGCAGAACACCGTTATGAGAATTTTAAAATTACTCAAGGGGAGCAAGCTTCTTATGCAACCTATGATGCTTCCGGAAATATATGGAACGGAAATTCTGTGAGACCTACGGATTTCTTCGGAGTAGCACTTCCGGGAGGATCGCAGGTATTCAATGGATTTAAACCTGAAAATGCGGTAGATAAAAACAGACAGTCGGTAGCAGCATATGCAGATGTAGAATTTAACTTTACCAACTGGTTGTTAGTGGATGCTGCAGCGAGATATGAAAACTATTCAGATTTCGGATCTACATTCAATTATAAATTGGCTTCAAGAATCAAAGTAGCGCCTAATTTCAATGTGAGATTTGCTGGTTCTACAGGATTCAGAGCGCCATCTATCCACCAGATTTATTATAATGTAACGTCTACATTGTTCACCAATAATCAACTTTTGGAAGTAGGAACTTTTAGCAATGATTCTCAACTTGCGGGATTACTGGATATGCCAAAACTGAAACAGGAAACATCAAAATCAGCAAGCGTAGGATTTACGTACAGAATTCCTTCGGCTAGTCTTACCTTTACAGCAGACGGATATTTCACGAGAATTGATAACCGTATTATTCTTACAGACCAGTTCTTAAAAGCGAATGTTCCTCAAAAAGCACAGGAAGCTTATGACCAGCTTGGAATTAATGCAGCGCAGTTCTTTACGAATGCCATTGATACAGAAACAAAAGGTTTAGATGTAGTGATTTCACACAATGCCAGATTCTCAGGATTTAAGTTGGATAATAACTTTGCCATTAATCTGAATAAAACAAAACAGGTTGGGGATATCCATTCTGCAGGTCTTTTACAGTCGCCACAATTGGAGAAAGTGTATTTTTCTGAGAAATCAAGAGTGTATCTGGAAGAAGCCGTACCGAGAGTGAAAGCCAGTCTTTCTCATACGCTTTCATGGAAGAATGCAAGTTTATATCTGAGAAATACCTATTTCGGGAAAGTAACAGGCGCTGATATTATTGATGTGAACGGAGACGGAATTATTGATTTTAATGAACACCAACAGATCGGAGATAAGATCATTACGGACTTATCTGCTGCTTATCAGTTTACTAAAAATGTAGGATTGACTTTGGGAGTAAACAATTTGTTTGATATCTATCCAACGAAAAACCTTACTGCTTCTACCAATAATGACCAATTCATTTATTCAAGATCGACTTCACAGTTTGGACAGAACGGAAGGTATGTTTTTGCAAGATTGAATTTCAATTTTTAAATAAAACAAAAGATAATGCTATAAAAAAACAGTTCAGAAATCCTGAACTGTTTTTTCTTTATGTAATATGAATTAAACTTTTATTTTTGAACCATTAAGATGTAATAAGAGTTTAAGAGTATTAAGATAAGCTTCGCTTTAAGCTTAAAAATCAGAATGATTTATCTTAATTATACTCTATTTCTTCAATATTTCTTAATGGTTTTTCTTTATAAAATTTGAATTTTATCTTTCTACCAGTTCTTTCACTGGTTCACCATAATGGTCAATTTCAGTTGTTTTGATTTGAAGAAGCTGATACCACTTTCTGAAAGCTCCTGCAAATACAATAAGCATCAGAACCATGGCTGTTACGGCTAAAGCTGCCAGTAAATACTGTCCTTTAGGAATGTAAATGGCGGTCACCTGAATATAACCCGCCCAGAAGGTAATTCCAGCCATGAATACACCCGGAATAGCTGAGCATAAAGCATATTTTCCTCTGTTCATTCTGATTAGCATTGTTGTACAGACGATAAGTCCGCAAGCTGCCAACAGCTGATTACTGATCCCGAATAATGGCCAGATACTGTTTACATTTCCGGTATACACCAGATATCCCCAGGCAAAAGTGAAAATAAGACTGCTGATAATAATCCCCGGAATCCAGTTTTTATCATTGAATTTTGGAACTACAGAACCCAGCATTTCCTGTAAAAAGAATCTTCCAACTCTTGTTCCCGCATCAATGGCAGTAAGAATAAATACCGCTTCAAACATAATCGCAAAATTATACCAATAAGCCGTCAGCTGATCCATATACGGGATTTTATTAAAGATATGAGCCATTCCTACAGCCAGAGATACCGCACCTCCGGTTCTGCCGTAAAGATCAATACCTATTTTTTGTGAATAATAATCTATATCTACTCCGTGCAGGGAAGGATGTGCTGCCAGAAATGAATCATAGGCTTCTTTGGGAGTGTTGATGGCAAAATAATCACCCGGCATCAACGTACAAGCCGCAATAAGTGCCATTAATGCTACAAATCCTTCTACTAGCATTGCTCCGTAACCTACAAAAAGAATTTCTCTTTCTTTATTAAGCATTTTTGGAGTGGTTCCTGTAGCAATCACAGCATGGAATCCGGAAATCGCTCCACATGCAATTACAATGAAAATAAAAGGAAGTACCGGACCACCAATAATAGGGCCGCCACCGTTAACAAAAGCTGTAATAGCAGGCATCTGTATCGTAGGATGAATAACAATTACCCCTATAGCCAGCATGATAATAGTACCGATTTTTAAATAAGTCGAAAGATAATCTCTTGGAACCAAAAGAAGCCATACCGGTAATACAGAAGCAATAAAGCCATACAAAGGTATTGCAATAGAAATCGTTTTAATATCCCAGGAAAACAAACCATTCATCGTAGGATTCTGCATCAGAGTGTGTCCCCCGATAATCCCTGCCACGAGAAGAATACCTCCCAAAATACTGGCAAACAGTACACTGTTCTTTTTATAGCGCATAATCAATCCCATAATGATTGCAATAGGCATAGTAATCACAACGGTAAAAAGAGACCATGAAGCTTCATGCATCGCGTTGATACAAGCCAATGATAAACCTGCCAGTGTAAGAATCAAAATGAAGAGGATCGCAAAACCCGCCACAGTACCCGTTGCTTTCCCGATTTCTTTGGAAGCAATCGTCGCAAGGCTTTGTCCTTTATGTCTCACAGAAGCAAAGAGCACAATCATATCATGAACGCCACCTCCCAGTACGCATCCTATCAATATCCATAAAGCTCCCGGAAGATATCCGAACTGCGCAGCAAGAACAGGTCCCACCAAAGGCCCGGCAGCAGCAATAGCCGCAAAATGATGTCCGAAAAGTACATTTTTATTGGTAGCCACATAATCTTTACCGTCTGTAAATTCTACAGCAGGTGTTGTATTCTGATCATTGAGCCGGAGAACTTTATTGGCAATGAAAATACCATAAAAACGGTAAGCTAGCGCAAAAAGAAGAACAGATACAAAGATGAGCGTAAGCGCATTGATATTGTTTAAAGATTCCATATTGCTTATTTTTATTGATAAAAAATTAAAGTATTGGTGTTTTTGTTATAAATAATTTAAACAAAGACCAAGGTAATTAATTCTCAATGAAAAAATATCAATATGTATATCAATCTAGCAAATTTGTGATTTGTTTTTTATTTATCGTTATGATTAATAGTTGTTTGTGTTATTGTTAAATAGGGATATGTATATTATTTCTTCAGTGAAAGAATGAATTCCACCATCTGATCCGTAAGTTGATCCAGATAAGCTTTATCAGTCGTGCCAAAGCCATGCACTCCGCCATCTACGATAATGAGTGAGTTCTGTACTTTGGCTCTGTTTAATTTTCTGTGGAGCTTTTTAGACTGGTTTAAAGGAACAATTTTATCATTATTCCCCTGAACAATTAAAGTTGGTACACCTCCGGAAACAAAATAGACAGGAGACATGGTTTTAAGATAATCAATAGCGCTGTCCTGATCTTTTCTGATATCATATCCGGAAATTCCTTTGACAAGATTTTCCTGTAAACCGACAATTTTTTTGGACATTAATCCGATGAGTGCTACCGGGATGGTACCCAATTTTGTATGAAAAAGCTTGTTGAGGTCTGTAGGGCCATAGTGATCAATCACATAATTCACTTTAGCCGAATAAGAAGAGAGTTCCGGATTACCCAGATAAGTATTGTCTGGAGTATAGGCTGCCATCAGGGATAGGTGAGCTCCGGCAGAAGCCCCGAATAACCCGATATTATTCGTGTCGAAATGATATTGTCCGGCATTTTTTCTTACCCATCTTACAGCATCTTTCGTATCTTCCAAAGGCAACGGGAAATGAGTGCTGTCATTCAAAAGGGTGTAATTAATACTGATTACAGCATATTGCTTGGCCATCAACTTTGCAATGGTTGTTTCAACATAATTATCAGAATGAATTATTTTATCTCCTTCTATCCATCCACCTCCGTGAACATAAATCAGTACAGGAAGCAGTTGGTCTGCAGCCACATTTTTAGGTGTGAAAACATCCAGCTTTACAGCATCTCCTTTTCTGTTGGTTTTATACACAATGTCCTCAGATAAATTGGCTATTTCCGGAAGTAATGTACTTTTTACAGGAGGAGTTTTAACCTGTACCTGTGAGAAGTTCTGTGAAAAAAATAAATTAGAAAAACCTATTATTAAAACAAAAAACAGGTTTGTAAAAAACCTGTAGATTGATATGTTGTTTGTCGATAAATTCATAATAAATTTTTTAAGGAAGTGTTACTTTACTAACTCCTCAAAAAGCTTACCAAAAGTAGCATTCAGATCCTTTGATTTTCCCGGATGAGGTCTTGAGGTCTGTATCACAGAACTTCTTACCGCTGTCAACCATCGGAAGCGCTCCGGAATATCAAAAAAAGCAATAGGACCGCCATCTTTCTCCCCATTAGCAATTTTTTTAAAGCTTTCCAGATTGTGGATAATATCATCGTAATCCAGTTTGCTGTGCATCAGTTTGAATTTGTCCGGACACAAATAGAATTCCACTCTGATGAATTTCTCCTTCTTGGAAAACATCACCAGCCCGATATTGAAAAACTCTTCTCTTTCAACTTTAGGCACCAGGCGTATTACCGCATATTCATATATTTTATCCTCTTGCATTTTTCGCTTCGTTTACAAAGATTTGAGAATTTTCTAATCTGGTTTTCATAAACTGAAAATAGATTTCACGAATTTCATCCGGTGTTTCATCCGCATCATTCCAGTGTAACCAGTCTTCAGGAATCATGTTGACAATGTCTCTGAAGAGCGTATCATTCAAAATTTCATGGGCAAATTTATCAGCTTCGTCAAGCATTTTCGCCTTAGGAAGGAGCACATGGTCTTTCACATATTTGAAAGGTGTTTTGGCCGCTGCATCAAAATTCTGCCATGAGTGGTGGAAGTAGAACGAAGCACCATTATCGATGATCCAAAGTTCTTTATGCCACATCAGCATATTTGTATTTTTAAAAGTACGGTCGATGTTGGTAATGAATGCATCCAGCCATACTATTTTTGAAGCCAGAAGCGGATCCACACTTACTCCCGGATCATACGTAATAGAACCGGAAAGATAATGTAACCCGAGATTCAGACCTTCAGAAAACTTCAGAAGATCCTGGATTTCCTCATCGGCTTCCGTTCTTCCGAAATCAGCATCAAGATTAACGAAAACAAGTTCAGGAATTTTAAGTCCCAAAGCTTCGGTAATTTTCCCACCCAAAAGTTCGGAAATCAGCATTTTTACCCCATGGCCTGCACCACGGAATTTTAATACATATTTGAAATCATCATCAGCTTCTGCCAGAGCCGGAAGAGATCCTCCTTCTCTCAGGGGCAGAATGTAACGCATCACGGTTACAGTTCTTAAATTCTGCATGCAGCAAAAATAAGCTTATTTTTTAATAATTTTTTTAGTGAATTCCTTTTCTCCTGTTTTATATTGCAGGAAATAAACTCCGCTGGTCAAATGTTGAAGTGAAATACTGTAGCCAGTCTCTGTTTTATTCAATTGATAAGGAATGATTTTTCCTGATACATCTGTAAGAGAAAGTATCTCAATTTTATTTTTAGAAGCAATGTTGATAAGATTTTGAACAGGATTTGGATAGATTTGAATTCCATTTTCTATCGTTGTTTCTGCTGTATGTAATGTGCTGACAACAACCAGCTTTGTTTTGGCCGTAGTTGCTCCGCAAGCATCTGTTGTAAGCTTTACATTATAATTTCCTCCCGTAGTATAAGTATGGGCAGGGTTTTGTAAAGTAGAAGTCGTACCATCACCAAAATCCCATGAATAGTTGGCTGCATTCTGGGTTGTATTCGTAAATTGAACAGTTCCTGCTCCGGTAAGCTGATAGGTAAATCTGCTGTGAACATCATTGTTGGTTACATACCATTTACCAGGTTGGTTATAGACCTCTGTTTTCACAATATCTTTGATCAGTTGAGCCTGTGCAGGAGTAAGATTTCCATTAAAAGGAATCTGTGTAGGATCTTTCTTGAATATAATAGTATAAAATGTATACGCAGCAGCCATAGAACCAATATAGCTCGGGTGCGATTCATCCTGATCATACAATTCAATTGCCGGGTTTTGCTCTCTGATCGTTCTCCATACTTTGCCTACCGGAGAAACAATTCCTTCATTGTTCATGGCCATTTCCATGTAACGGTTATAAATTTGAGTGTCCATTCCCTGATACGTGCAGACTGTGGGAAGTCCCGGGCAATTGGTTGCATCACCATTTTTACGGCCCCAGGTCATATAGAAAATAACATTTCCACAAGGATTGGCTGTTTTAATTAAATTGGAAAGCTGAAGAGCATAAGGATACACCTGATTTTGTACCTGTGAATCGGGAAACGAAGGAAGCTGGCTCTGTTCCTGTAATACCACGTAATCCCAGTTTCCCTGATTAATGTCTGAAGTGATATTCGGATTGTTGGCATGATCCTGCAGGGTAGCGCCTCCCGGAGTCTGACTGTGATGTTCGAATACGTCGCCATTAGATGTGGCAATACTTTGAATAAGGCCGGGTAAATTGTTAACGTAAGTATAGCTGTTTCCAATAAAAAAGACCCTTTTGGTCGTCTGGCTCAGGATGAAAGAAAAAGTAATTAAAAATAAAAAAAGTAGAGTTTTTTTCATAAATTTCAGTTTGAATTAATCCTATAAATATAAATAATATTAAGTAAAGCCCATTTGTTTTATGAATTTGATTATAGAAAAGAATATATACTTAGAAAATAAAGAAACAAAAGGTTTTCTTGCTGATGTTTTTTATAAAGACAGTCAAAAAAAACTTCCTTTGGTCATATTTGTTCACGGATATAAAGGGTATAAAGATTGGGGAGCCTGGAATCTGATGGCTGAAAAGTTTGCGGAAGCAGGTTTTTTCTTTGTCAAGTTTAATTTTTCTCATAACGGAACCACAACAGATGATCCGTTTAACTTCGGAGATCTTGAAGCTTTTGGGCAGAATAATTATTCTAAAGAACTTTCAGATCTTGGCGTAGTGATTGATCATTTTAGTAAAGATCCCCATGTGGATGATGAAAAGATTGTCCTGATCGGGCATAGCAGAGGAGGAGGAATTTCTATTATTAAAACTTTTGAAGACGAAAGAATCAACGGTTTGATTACATTGGCCAGTGTGGATACTTTAGATCGTTTCCCAAAAGATACTGCTTTTGAAAACTGGAAGAATAATGGTGTCTATTATGCTTTAAATGGACGTACCCAACAGGAAATGCCTCATTATTATCAGTTTTATGAAGATTATGAAAAAGATATTCACCGTTTTGATGTAGAACGAGCTACAGAAATGGCTAAAGCTTATATGCTGATTATTCATGGAACAGAGGATGAAGCGGTAGAGGTGAAGCAGGCAGAACATCTTCATATCCTTCACCCCAATTCTGAACTTTTTCTGATTGAAAATGCCAACCATACTTTCGGAGCAAAAGAACCATGGGAAGGAAATGATTTACCAAAAGATCTCAATACTGTAACTGAAAAATGTATTGATTTTATCAAAGAAAAATTGAAATAAAACGTTTAAAACTACGTTATTATACATTAACCACCATAAAATATATTTATGAAAAAAATTATTGCAGGCGCATTTGCGCTTTCACTATGTGTTGTTTCATGTAAAAAAGAAACAAAAACAGAATCTTCTGTAAGCAGTGATACTTTGGCAACCGTAATGCCTAAGGATTCCGTAACAACTCCAAAAACAGATTCAGCAGCAACTGCAGCTCCTTCTGCTCCTGCTCCGGATAATGTTATTACCAAAAACGCCGGAAAATATCCTCATGATATTAAATTCTTTGAAGATAAAGGTATTTCAGAAAGATTAAAAAAACTTACTGGAGCTCAGTATGATGAAATGGTAAAGAATTTCAACGTAGAGAGTCCTATTGTATCTGAAAATGGAATCTACAAACTGACCGGATGCAAACAGCACGACTGTCCGGGATATGCGACAAGCATTTACTACGATGCTAAAAATGACAACCTGAATGTTTCTATTGATAAAAACGGTAAAGCAACAGAATTTGCTGAAAAAGGAAAAATTACTGTTTCAGAATCGCTTAAATCCAAATAATAAAAAAGGAGTGAAACTTTCACTCCTTTTTTTATTGATGATCAATAGATATTTTTAGTTCGTTTTAACAGCATTCTTTTTTACTGCCTTTAAAAGACTTCGAAAGTTTTTCATAGTCATCATTTCTGTTGAAGGATCGAAGATAGTCACCTTTTGATCTTTCTCCACCGAAACTTCTGAGTATGCTTTGAGTGAATATATTTTCTTCATAGTGCTGATATCATAGACATCCATCATTGCAAAAGTTTCATTTTTTTTATATTCATATTGCGTTCCAATTGAATTGTCTAAACCGTTTCGCACTTTCATGGTGTAGATGTTTACCAGGAAATTGAAATCAGAGTTGCTTTTCAATACCTCAAGATCTTCAGTTTCCGGATCAAAAGGAATACTATTTTGAATTATATTTTCTGCTTTTGCTGTTTTTAAGTCAAAGGCATTGCCGTTGCTTAAATTCTGGAATAGTTGAAATGCTTCCTTGCTCATCATTTCCCGGTGGTGCGAATCTACATCTGTTTTGATGTTGTTAATCAGCCACTTTTTGTCCTTTGAAAATACCAATGACTTGCTGTAGATCCCATAATCTTTTTTTACAGGATAATAGCATGATTGTAATGTGATGAAGAGAAAAAGGAAGAAGATGTATTTTTTCATCAATAAATTCAGTTTATTTAATTAAAATCTTCCAGGCTTCTTCAATTTTGCTTTCCAGAAGTAATTTCTGGGCATCAAGATGGATATTTTCATCGGCATGAAAGTCTCCGGCAGGTAATACTTCCGTATTGGCAAGCATTCCAAGGTCATTTCCTGTAAACACTTTACTGTACTTAATAGAATCTGGTAGCAGATCGAAACCGATTCCTTTTGTTACCAAAGGTTTGGGTACTTCAAAAAGACTGTTTTCATTGCTTCTGGAATACCAGTTGCTGCCTAAACGGGCTACCATATCCAGCTTTTTCTGATCCAGATTTCCGGCTTCATTCAGATATTCTTCTCTGATATGGATTTTCTGAACCTCACAGATCACCAGATTTCCGGCACCACCCTGATCTCCCAATGATTTTACCTCTAAAACTTTACATTCAAAGTTAACAGGGCATTCTTCAATAAGCTTAGGTTGTACAAGATCTGCATCTTTCATGGTAAGACCGGATTTGATAAATTCATTGACTCCGGTTTCGTATTCTGTAGAAGCTAAAGAGATCTGTTGTACAATCGGAAAATTTACCGTTCCGATTACCACTTCAGGTACTTCAAGAACATTTTCCAGTGTATGTTTTGTAGTATTGTCACGTACCCTTCTCGATGGTGAAAAAATCAAAATCGGAGGAACTGTACTGAACATATTAAAAAAACTGAACGGAGATAAGTTATTATTACCGTCTTTATCCACTGTAGAAGCCAATGCAATGGGACGTGGTGAAACGGCTGTCTGCATAATGGTCTGCAATTGTACGGAGGTTATCTCGGAGGGGATTACTGTTTTCATGTTTTTCTTTTTAACACTTAATTCAACTTAAGTATTCAAATGATATTAAAAGATGCTTTGACTCGGCTCAGCATGACACGTCTAATACTAACTGTTTTACAGCATATTTCTAGCGATGTCATTCACCACCAAACCTTATAGGTTTTCAAAACCTATAAGGTTTAATAGTAGTATTGTGCAGAGTTAAAATTCAGATAAAAATTAAAGTGTTGGAATGATTTTACCGGAAACTTCCCCGAAACCTACTCTCACACCGTCTTTTTCTGCCCAAGCTTTCATGGTAACGGTATCATTGTCTTCAATGAATTTTCTTTCTTCACCGTTGCTTAATGATAAAGGATTTTGTCCTCTCCATGTAAGCTCAAGCATAGAACCGAAAGACTTTGGATCACTTCCTGAAATGGTACCGCTGGCATATAGGTCACCTACTTCCACGTTACATCCGTTCACGGTGTGGTGTGCCAGTTGCTGAGTCATATTCCAGTACATGTGTTTGTAATTGCTTTCACAGATCAGGTTATGATCTCCGTTTTCAGGTTGGATATATACTTCAAGGTTGATATCGTAATTTTTATCACCTTCAAATTTTAAATATTCTAAAACTTCAGGATCCTGAGTTGGAGAAGCTGTTCTGAATGGATCCAAAGCTTCAAGCGTAACCACCCATGGAGAAATGGAAGAACCGAAATTTTTCGCAAGGAATGGCCCTAGCGGAACATATTCCCAGGATTGAATATCTCTTGCAGACCAGTCATTGAAAACAACCATTCCGAAGATCGCATCTTCTGCATCTTTGGTAGAGATACTTTCTCCCATCTCTGTATTTTTATTGATGATGAAAGCCATTTCCAGTTCGAAATCCAATTGTTTAGATACTCCGAAAACCGGTTTGTCTGCATCTGCAGGTTTTGTCTGACCTTTAGGACGGTTGATTTCTGTGCCGGAAACTACGATAGAAGATGCTCTTCCGTGGTAACCTACCGGTAAATGTTTCCAGTTGGGTAATAAAGCGTTTGCCGGATCACGGAACATTTTTCCTACGTTGGTAGCATGTTCGATGCTGCTGTAGAAATCGGTGTAGTTCGGGATGTGAACAGGCATCATCATTTTTACTTTATCCAGGTCATAGAAAGCCTCTTCAATGGTTTTCTGATCTTTTGATAAAGTTGATCCTTCCTGTAATAAAGTTTGGATTTTAGTACGAACAGCATTGGTAACAGGTTTACCCAGTTCGATAAATTCGTTGATGGTATACGCTTCAAAAACATTGTCGTCTAATCCTTCAATATCTTCAAAATAACCAAGATCGTACAACGTAGCAAGATCAATGACCTGATCTCCGATTCTTGTACAGCATCCGATATATTCTTTGTTAAAAACTGCGACTCCGAAAGGAATATTATGTATAGAAAAATCCGAATTTGAGGAATAGTCTACAAATGATTTCATAAGTTTAGATTTTAGTTAGATTCAATATCATCCGGAGAATTCCCCGGAACATTTATTTGGTCTTTTTTGAGTAAGAGGCTTCATCAATCCATCTGTCTCTGGTATTGACATCGATAAGGTACAAAATATTGTCCTGTTGCGTCAGCAATAAAGTCTTGGTGACAGGCATTGGGATTTTTTTGTTTTCAAGCATATCTGCTCTTAAAGAAATAATATTTTTTTTCCTGATGATATCACCGGTAAAAACATTGGAACTGCTTTCTCCAGTTGCTTTATCATCGAAAACTTCTACATAAGTGGCATTATTCCCTTTGATAATAATAAAGTCCCTCTCCGTATGGTCGGCTTCATCTTTAATGAGAACAAACTTTTTGTTATCAATATTTATATTTTCAAGATGTTGATTGATGCCTTTTCTTTGTTCAAGTCGGTTAAGGATTTCATTCAAAGTTCCATATTGAGCTTTAAGCCCTAAGGTTCCCAGAAGAAAAATCCCGATTAAAAGTTTTCTCATATACTGTGTTTTATAAAAAAGTTTTGCCAGAATACTGTATTCTGACAAAACTTATATTTTCTAATGTAAAATTAAAGATTACCTCTTCTTTCCTGCTCTCTTTCTAATGCTTCGAACAATGCTTTGAAGTTTCCGGCACCAAAACTCTGTGCACCGTGTCTTTCAATAATTTCGAAGAATAGAGTAGGACGGTCTTCTACAGGCTTCGTAAAGATCTGTAATAAATATCCTTCTTCATCATGATCAATAAGTATACCTAACTCCTGAAGTTTTTTAAGATCTTCATCAATATGACCTACTCTTTCAGGAACCATGTCGTAATAGGCTTCCGGTGGAGCAGAAAGGAACTCTACACCACGTTTCTTCAATTCAGTTACAGTGTGGATAATATCCTTTGTTGCCACAGCGATGTGCTGTACTCCTTCACCTTCATAGAAATCAAGGTATTCTTCTACCTGAGATTTCTTTTTACCTTCTGCAGGTTCGTTAATAGGGAATTTTGCATATCCGTTTCCGTTTGACATTACTTTAGACATCAATGCAGAATATTCTGTGTTGATCTGCTTGTCATCAAAAGAAAGGATGTTTACAAATCCCATTACTTTTTCATACCATTCTACAGTTGGGATCATTCTGTTCCAGTCAACATTTCCTACGCAGTGGTCTACGTATAATAAACCTGCTTCTTCAGGCTTATAATCACTTTCCCACTTTTCATAACCAGGCATGAAAGCACCGTTATAATTTTTTCTTTCCACAAACATGTGAACAGTTTCTCCGTATGTATAGATACCGGACATTCTTACCTCACCATGCTCATCAGTTAACGTTACAGGCTCTAAATAAGGTTTTCCGCCTCTTTTAGTTGTTTCTTCGAAAGCTGCATAAGCGTCATCTACCCAAAGTGCCAAAATTTTTACTCCGTCACCATGTTTTTTTACGTGCTCGCTGATAGGAGATTCAGATTTAAGTCCTGTTGTTAATACCAATCTGATTTTTCCCTGTTGAAGCACATAAGATGCACGGTCTCTTACTCCTGTTTCAGGACCCGCATAAGCTACAGACTGAAAACCGAAAGCGGTTTTGTAATAATGGGCAGCCTGTTTTGCATTTCCTACATAAAACTCAATATAATCTGTACCGTTAATCGGTAAGAAATTTTCTGCTTGAGCTATTTTCTCGGCAAATGTAAGTGTTGACATATTTTCTCTTTTACTTTTATTTTATTGGTATGCAAATTACAAAATTCTTAGATATGGCGAAAATATTCCCAAGGATTCATTGAATATATTTAACATAACGTTAAAGAAGAGTTTACTTAAGTATATTTAAGTTTCATAAGTCTAAAATCATCTGCCTACATTTGTTATACAAAAGACAAGTGAAAAAAAATATTTCGAAACATGAAAGCCGTAGATACTCTCTACGGCTTTCTTATTTTAGGTTGTTTCAATTTTTCTGTTGAGCATTCCCGCGTCGGGATTATAGTTGTCCCAGATCTTCCAGGTGTTATTTATTTTTTTGATAAAATAAATTTGTGTACTCAGTTGATTGACAAAATGTTCCTCTCCGGTTTTTCCTACTTTGAACAGAAGGTTCCAGAATTCCTGAGATTCTAATATTTTTTTGTCTGGTTCGTCAGTAACAACGTGAATATCAAATACCTCGTAATTGGATCTGTTGTTTTTGGTAACCAGATGGAAATCCTTTTCACACAGTTCCTTACTGAATTGTGATGCTCTTTCCAGGAAAGGAGAATCATCAAATACCAGATCTTTTAACAGCTCGGTGTTGTGAGTGGGAAAAAGTTTATAAAACTCAAAAGCGGATGCACAATAATCATAAACCATCTGCGTAAGATAAGATTGATCATCCGTTTCCTCTTCTTCCTGTTTCTTATATCTGATGGTAAGGATGTAATCATTAAGATCTTTATATCCTAAGAAGATGCATATTTTATCAAGTGTTTTAAGAAATCTGAGGTCACTATGGGTTTTATCCTGATAATCATTTTCAAAAAAACGCTGAAGAGTAACATGAGAAATGGTATTTCCGATTTCAAATTTTTTTCCTCCTTTCAGTTCTTCAGCTTCAGAAAGCTCGTCTTTAATAATTTCGGAAAGAATAATATAATGGCTTCTCTTCCATTCATTCACATTCCCCAAAACAGAATTCCTTACCTTGGAATGTTTTACCACTTCGTCTCGTATCGAATTATATATAGTTTTCAATTTCCTTGTTTTTGAAAGAGTTTTATCAAATATACTGCCAAAAAATTAATATTTTTTTATCATTTTATGATGATGAGTTCAAAATTTGTTTTAAAGTTTCAATTAAAAAAGGAAGTTGTAAGGAGTTTATAATTTGATTATCAGTGTTTAAATCTTTCAAAAGCAGCTCTTTCCAGCATCTCTCTGTCATCAGGATGGGCAATACTGATCAGTTCCTGTGCTCTCTGGCGGAGATTTTTACCATAGAGATAAGCAGTTCCATACTCGGTTACTACATAATGAATATGGCCTCTTGTGGTCACTACACCCGCTCCCTGTTTAAGAAAAGGAACAATTCTGGAAATTCCTTTTTTGGTTCTTGCGGTGATAGCTATGATAGGTTTTCCATCATCACTTAAAGCTGCGCCACGCATAAAGTCCATTTGCCCTCCAATTCCACTGTACTGCATCGTTCCGATGGAATCGGCACATACCTGTCCTGTAAGGTCTATTTCAATGGCAGAGTTGATGGCTACCATTTTTTTGTTTCTCATGATATTGATCGGGAAATTGACTTCACTTACATCTCTGAACGCAAAAACTGTATTGTCATCTACATAATCATACAACTTTCGAGTCCCGAAACAGAAACTTGTGATGGTTTTATTGTCGTTGTAACCTTTGTATTTATTATTGATGACATCATCCTGAATCAGGTCAATGACACCGTCGCTCAGCATCTCTGTGTGAATTCCAAGGTCTTTGTGGTTGGTAAGGCATTTCAAAACAGCATCAGGAATGGTTCCGATTCCCATCTGAAGGGTAGATCTGTCTTCAATAAGCTCTGCTACATTCTTTCCTACGAGCATTTCTTCAGGGCCTACTTTAGAACCATAGTCTACGGTCGGGAGTTCCTCTTCATGCCAAACCAATTTATGAATTCTGCTGATGTGGATCATCCCGTCTCCATGGGTTCTTGGCATTCTTGGATTAACGATGGCAACGATGATTTTTGCTGTATCTACAGCGGCTCTTGCAATATCTACAGAAGTTCCCAAAGTACAAAAACCATGTTTGTCCGGAGGGGAAACTGTAACAATAGCTACATCAAGAGGCAGGATGTTTTTTCTGAATAAAATAGGAATTTCACTTAAGAAAACGGGAACAAAGTCTCCGCGGTCAGAATTCACAGCATCACGTACAGGAGTGGAAACAAATAAAGAGTTGATGAAAAAGCTGTCTTTGTACTCAGGTTTTGCAATTTCCACATTTCCCTGCTGGGTAATGGAAACCATTTCCACATTTTGCAAGCGATTAGACTGTCTTGCCAGTTCATCAATAAGGTAATTTGGGGTACAGGCACTACCGTGGAAAAAGACACGGTTACCACTTTTTATCGTATATATTGCTTCTTCTGCGCTGATGTAATTATTCATATTTTGTCTTTTTTAAAAGGTGTTAAGAGTATTGAGGAGAGCTCATAAAATACTTCTATTCTTTCAAAGATAATCTTTATAATTTTATATTCATCTAAATATTTTGAGGATATTGAACAGACTTTTATCATATGAATAAACCAGCTTAGGTTTAAAATAGGAAGGACTGAATGTGTTGGCATTCAGTCCTTTCGTTTTATCTGTTATTTTGATGAAAATCTTAATTAGCAGTTTCTACAGCTGTTTTCTGCTTCATACTTCCTGTTTCTGCAAATCGTAAATGCCAGCTGAATGCTTCTTGAAGTAAATGTGGAGTATGGCCTCCTTTTTCACAAGCTCTGTCGAAGTAAGATTGTAGTTCTTCCTTATAATCCGGGTGAACACAATTATCAATGATTTTCTGGGCTCTTTCTCTCGGTGCTAATCCTCTTAAGTCAGCCAATCCAACATCTGTTACCAGAATGTCTACATCATGTTCTGTATGATCGGTATGAGATACCATTGGAAGAACGTGGGAAATATTGTTGCCTTTTGATGCTGCCTGCGTCACAAAAATACTTAAATAAGCGTTTCTTGCAAAGTCTCCGGAACCTCCGATTCCGTTCATGATTTTGGTTCCTCCGATATGGGTAGAGTTTACATTTCCATAGATATCGAATTCAATGGCGGTGTTGATGGCAATTACTCCCAGTCTTCTGATCAACCCTGGAGTATTGGAAATATTCTGAGGTCTTAAAACGAATTTGTCTTTATATTTTGAAAGATTTCCTAACACTCTTTCGTAGCATTCCTGAGAAACGGTAATGGATGATGCAGAAGCAAAGCTTAGCTTACCGGAATCGATCAGATCGAATGTACTGTCCTGTAGCACTTCGGAAAACATCGTCAGGTCATAAAAATTACTGTCTTTGAATCCTGTCAGAACAGCGTTGGCTACTTTACCGATACCTGCCTGAAGAGGAAGTAGTCTGTCGGTAAGACGTCCCAAAAGAACTTCATTTTCAAAGAAAGCAAGAAGATGTTTGGCGATGGCTGTTGTTTTTTCGTCCGGTTCTGCAATATCTGCCGGGCTGTCTTTACGGTTGGTAAATACGATAGCCTCAATTTTTTCAGGATCTACAGGAATACTTTTTCTCCCGATTTTGTTCCATGGCGCAACAATTGGAATCACATTTCTGTAAGGATAATCTTCCGCCTGGTAGATATCATGAATTCCGTAGACTTCTTCGGGAACTTCCGTATTGATTTCAATAATAACCTTTTTAGCTAAAGCAGCAAATGTCACTGAATTTCCTACAGACGTGGTAGGAACAATACTTCCGTCTCTTTCAATGTAAGCAGCTTCAATAATGGCTACGTCAATGCTCTGAAGATTTTTAGTGTGAAGAAGCTCGGCACTTTCACTTAAATGCTGGTCGATGAAGAGAATTTCACCGTTGTTGATTTTGTTTCTTAAGATAGGATCTACCTGGAACGGCATTCTTTTTTTCAGAACATTGGCTTCTGCCAGTTTTCCGTCGGTACCGTGTCCCAATGAAGCTCCGGTCATCAAAGTGACCTTAAGGTCTTCTGTTTTTCCTCTTTCTGCCAGTGCGGGCAAAATGGCTTTGCTGTCACCTGCTTTTGTAAAGCCGCTGGACCCGATGGTCATACCGTCTTTAATGATTTTTACAGCATTTTCAGCTGTGGTTACCTTTTGGTGTAAACTTTCTAATCTGATTCTTTCTAACATGTAATATTGATTTTGTTTTAAACCACCATTACTTAGGATGCGATATGAAAAATAATGATGGTCAATATGTTAACCATACCTCACAAATTTACGAAAAAAGACGCTTTAAATAAAGGATTTAAAGCGTCTTTTGTATGTATTCAGTAATACTTTATTGATAATTTTTACTGTTTTATTCTAACCATGAAGTTTTATAAGAAGGATCTTCTACTTTTAAAGCTTCTTCTGTAATTTTTAATGGACGGAAAGGGTCTACCATTACAGCATATTCTTCCGTGAATTTTTTACCGATACTTCTTTCCATAGCACCAGGGTGAGGTCCGTGTACAATTCCACCAGGGTGAAGGGTGAAGTCCATCAGGTCAATATGGTTACGACTCATGAAATCACCTTCTGTGTAGAACAGTACCTCATCAGAGTCAATATTAGAGTGGTTGTAAGGTGCAGGAATAGCCTGTGGATGATAATCATACATTCTTGCGCAGAATGAACATACCACGAAATTATGTCCTTCAAAATTCTGGTGAACCGGTGGTGGTTGGTGAATTCTTCCGGTAATCGGTTCGAAGTTTTTAATATTGAATTTATAAGGATAAAAATAGCCGTCCCAGCCTACTACATCAAACGGGTGTGTAGCGTAGATGAAATCGGTAATCTGGTTTTCTTTTTTTACTTTAATTAAGAATTCTCCTTTTTCATCAATGGGTTCTCTGTAAGTCGGAGCAATCATGTCTCTTTCGCAGAATGGAGAATGTTCCAAAAGCTGTCCGAATTCGTTTCTGTATCTTTTTGGAGTATAAATAGGAGAGTGGCTTTCCAGTACAAAAAAGACTGTATCATCAGATTTCAGTTCCACCTGATAAATGGTTCCTCTCGGAATGATCAGATAATCTCCGGTTACAAATTCAAGATCTCCTACAAATGTTTTTAAAATTCCGGTTCCGTTATGAACATACAAAAGCTCATCACATTCCGCATTTTTGTAGAAATAATCCATCGATTTTCTTGGCTTTGCCAATCCCATTTTCAGGTCGTTATTCATCAAAAGGATCTTTCGGCTGTCCATGAAATCGTCTTCAGGAGTGACATTCATTCCCTTAAACATTCTCGGAGCCACATTCTTTTCCACAGCGATTTTTGGAGTGACATCTTTCGGCTCACCGATAGATTTAATCTGCGTAGGGCGGTGGATATGATATAACAGAGAAGAAATACCATGGAAGCCTTCTGTACCGAAAAGCTGTTCATAGTAAAATTTATCTTCCGGAGACTTAAAGATCGTATGCCTTTTTGGTGGGATATTTCCCAAGTGATGATATCTCATTTTACTTTCATATGTAGTTTCTCAAATTTAATCATTTTTCATGAATTGGCTCAACCTATATTTTTTGGATTAAGTTTTGTATTTGAAAAATAATTGTTAGATTTGTCTAACAATTTTAATTTCATGAAGCGAATATTATTTTCTATTACTTTTTTATCAACCTATTGTTTTGCGCAGGAGACCGATAGTTTGAGTTTACAACAGACTAAAAATCTGGATTCTGCGAGAGTTACGAAGAGGGAAATCAAGACAAGTAACATTGAGGATGTAGTGGTTACCGGTACCATAAAACCGATGAGCAGGTCTAAAAGTCCTGTTGCCGTAGAGATTTACAGTCAGAAATTTTTTCAGAAAAATCCTACTCCCAGCATTTTTGAAGCCATTGCGATGGTGAATGGGGTAAAACCTCAGCTGAACTGTTCTGTTTGTAATACTGGAGATATCCACATCAATGGATTGGAAGGTCCATATACCATGATTCTGATTGATGGAATGCCCATCGTAAGTTCACTTTCAACCGTCTATGGACTAAGTGGAATTCCGAATAGTTTGGTTGACCGAATTGAAGTAGTAAAAGGGCCAGCTTCTTCAATCTATGGTTCTGAAGCCATGGGAGGAGTGATTAATATTATCACCAAAAATGCACTGACCGCTCCTAAATTAAGTGTTGATCTGATGACATCGAGTTGGTTTGAAAATAATCTGGATCTTTCAACCAAATTCAATGTAGGAAAGAATGCAGCTTCATTATTAAGTTTAAATTATTTCAGTTTTCAGGAAAGAATAGATCAGAATAAAGATAATTTCACGGATACCACTTTACAAAGCAGAATTTCCGTATTTAACAAGTGGAATTTTAAGAGAAAAGAAAACAGACAGGCAAGTTTTGCTTTGAGGTATCTGTATGAAGACCGTTTCGGGGGAGAAATGCAGTGGAATAAATCTTTCCGTGGCAGTGATGAAGTATATGGAGAAAGTATTTATACGAACAGAGCAGAGGTTTTCGGATTGTATGAATGGCCTATGAAAGAACATATCGTGACTCAGTTTTCTTATAATTATCATGACCAGAATTCATTTTATGGATCCAATCCATTCAATGCTACACAAAAAGTGGCTTTCGTACAGACGTATTGGGACCGAAACTTCGGGAAACATGATATCACGGCCGGACTTACTTTCAAAAGAACTTTTTATGATGATAACACTCCGGGAACATTAGCCTCAGACGGCATCACGAATGCACCGATGAAATCTCCTATCTGGGGAGCTTTTATCCAGGATCAGTGGGAAATCAACGATAAAAATACGTTGTTACTTGGTTACAGATATGATTATGATAAAGTACATCATTCTGTACATTCACCGAGGTTTGCATGGAAATTCAACCCTAATCCATATCACACTTTACGTTTCAACTTTGGAACAGGGTTCAGAGTGGTTAATTTATTTACAGAAGATCATGCGGCATTGACGGGTTCGAGGGAAGTGGTAGTAAAATCAGATTTGAAACCGGAAAGATCCATCAACGGAAACCTTAATTATATCTGGAAAATTCCGGTAGGCAGCCGAATGGTGAATCTTGATGCTTCTGCATTTTATACGTATTTCAGTAATAAAATTGTTGGTGATTTTGATTCCGATCCTAACAAAATTATTTATGATAATCTCCATGGATACGGAATTTCAAGAGGTGCTTCTTTAAATGTGGATTTCAGTTTTCAGTTTCCTTTGAGTGTTAATCTTGGAGTGACTTATCTGGATGTCTATCAGAAATTTGATAATGAAAATCAAAAAACACAACAGCTGCATGCCCCAAAATGGAGTGGTACCTATAACCTGACGTATAAGTTTGAAAATAACCTGACTATCGATTTTACAGGACAGTTTTACGGACCCATGCGACTTCCTGTTTTAGTGAACGATTACCGCCCTGAATATTCTCCTTTTTATTCTATGGCTAATATTCAGGTGTCCAAGAGTTTCAAATCCGGATTTGAAGTGTATTGCGGGATGAAAAACCTATTCAATTTCAGACCTAAAGATCCTTTGATGAGACCATTTGACCCATTTGATAAGCATGTTGATGATCCTATCAATAATCCTAATCATTATACTTTTGATACGGCATACGGCTATGCACCGATGCAGGGAATCAGAGGTTTCTTAGGAGTAAAATATACTTTAAAATGAAAAAAATAGCTTTATTTTTAATGTTAGTGCCCTGTTTTTATCTGTCTCAGATGAAGACAGGCACTTTTTCTGATCTTGAAGTTCAGCAGAAAGAAAATCCGAAGCCTGTTGTTATTCACCTTTACACAGACTGGTGCTCAGTTTGTAAGATTGAATCTTTCCGTATGAGTAAGGATAAAGAGTTGGTTGATATGATTAATGATCATTTTTATTTTGTCAATTTTGAGGCGGAGAAGACGAAAGAGAAAATTCATTTCCAAAATCAGGAGTTTGAATATCTGCAGAATGGAAATTCCGGAATTCATGAGTTGGCACTGGCTTTATCGAAGAATAAAAACCAGCCTGTTTATCCTTTGTGGGTATTCCTGGATAAGCATCAGAATCTGGTGTATTATCAGGAAGGACAGATGACACCTGAGAAAATGAAGCAGAAACTGTTGGAGATTTCTGCTTTGTAAGGTGTGAGATTTTTGTTGGAAAACGCAAAGCCGCAAAGTTGTTTTTGTTTGATGCTTTTTTAAGACGCAAAGATTTTATCTCCGATAAAATTGAATGCTGTTTATATTTTGTTTCCCGCAGATTGCGCAGATGTTTGTGTAAAATCTGCTAGATCAGTGGAATGTTTTTATGTTTCTGAGTTTTGTTGGAAAAACGCAAAGGCGCAAAGTTTTTTCTTTCTTATGTTTTAAGTCGCAAGGATTTTATCTTTGATAAAATTGTATATCCCTAATACTTTATAAATAATTCCTTGCTGAAAATCTTTGATTTTCTCGCGTCTTAAAAACAATATATTATTTATTTTTCTTTGCGCCTTTGCGTTTGTCAAACCTTAAAAGGTTTTATTTTTTACAGATTACACAGATTTTTTCTTTAATGTATTTTTGAAATTTGTGAGAACTATTCCAGTCTTTAAATTTTTAAATCATTAAATCTTTCAATTATTTAATGCTGACCATCAGCATCTATCAAAACAGCCAGCTGAATGCAAGGTTCATCAGACCGGTTACTCCATGCATGATTAGTTCCTCTTTGAATAACGATATCGCTCGGTTTCAGAAGGGTTTCTCCTTCTTCCATGATGAGATAGAGCTCACCGGAAAGAATAATGATATAATCCAGTGTGGGAGTTTGATGCATCATCGGATGAGGTTCATCCTTTTTCCATTCTATACCTAAATCTTTATCTGGTGGAACGACTACATATCGAAAGTAAGTACCATTTTTAGGTGTTTGCGGAAATCCGGTATTGGGAATTCTGGTTTCAAAGTCCAGGCTGGCTGGCATTGTCTGGGTATTCCACACATCGGAAATGATAAGCCCCGGGAAGTGTTCTACAGCATTTTCTACCTGCATGTCTTCAATAATGATAGATTTTCCGTCTTTCATTCCTGTTACGATTCGTCTTGGTATTTTGTTCATAGATTAATGTTTCATAATAAGTTTATGACCTTGGGTCTGATTATTTTTTAGAATGGAATGTGCCTCCAGAACAGTATCCAAAGAAAGGCTTCCAACGGTTTTATATTGTGGAGGGAGAATCGTTTCATTTTCAATGAGTGTTTTGATGGTAAGCAAACTGTTTTTATAGTACTCGTATTTTTTAACCATTCCATACGTGTAATTGGAGATATTCATGATTAAAGTTCCTTTGTTGAAGAGGGTTTCGTGAGCATCTTTTGTAACCAAAGCCGTTACATCCACATACATTCCGTTAATTTTCAAAACTTCTGCCGTCACTTCTGACATGGAGTTTCCCACCAGGTCAATTCCATATTCGAAAGGCTGGTTATTATTGGCTTTTACAATATTCTCAATAAGATTTTCTTCTTTATAATTGATGATCTGATGATGTTTCAATCCCAGATTGAGAAGAATCTGTCTGTTTTTTTCGCTGCCCACTGTGGCTGTGATTTGTTGGATATTATGTGCTAATAAAAGTTTGATCAGAAATGAACCGACGCCTCCGGTTGCTCCTGTTACCAAAACTGTATTTTCGGGGTTTAGTTTCAAACGGTTAAAGATTTGTAAAGAAGTAAGTCCTGCTGAAGGAATAGCAGCTGCCTGTTCAAACGAACTATTTTTGGGTTTAAAAGAAACAATGGTTTCAGGAACTGCAATATATTCAGCGTAAGTGCCGTTGCTTCCCATAGAACCGCTGCCGCAATAGACTTCATCTCCAATATTAAATTCTGTAACTTCTGAACCTTTATCCACTACAATTCCGGATAATTCTCTTCCTAATATAGGGGAACTGATCAGTTTCCGTTCCAATTCATTTTCCAGCATCTGGTAATCGATGGGATTGAAACCGCTTGCTTTAATCTGGATTAAAACTTCATTACTTTTGGGTTGAGGCTGCTCTGCCAGTCCGTTTTCCAGTGTTCCGTTCTTATTTAAAATAATTGCTTTCATTATTGTTAATTTGATACACAAATGTAAAAAGGGAATAGTTTATATTTGCTACTAGTTAACCAATGGTAACTAGTTACCTTCATGAAACTATTATGGCAAAAATCATTGAAAACGGTATCGAAAGAGAAGCGAGTTGCACGGAAGAATTGTTCGCAATGCGCGATAGTCTGGATGTTTTGGGAGGAAAATGGAAACTGATGATTTTACGGTATCTGACGAACAGACCGGATCAGATGATTCATTTTAAAAAGCTGGAACGCAGTATTGAAGGAATCTCTGCGAAAATGCTGAGCAAAGAATTAAAAGAACTGGAAACCAATCTTCTGATCACCAGAACCATTCAGGATACAAAACCGATTACAGTAACGTACGCTGTGACGGAATATGGAAAATCTGTATTTCCTGTAACGGAAACATTAGTCAATTGGGGAATAATCCATAGGGAAAAAATTAAAGAATCAATGGGATAGTTTGAGATATTGGAAAACGCAAAGACGCAAGAATTTTCCTTTAAATATGCCTTAAGGCGCAAGGATTTTATCTTTGATAAAATTTAATTCTGTTGAATTTTAACTGAAACAAACTTGCTGAAAATCTCCTATTGAGCGAAGTCGAAATGTTCTTGCGCCTTAAAGAAGTATATTATTGAATTTCTTTACATCCTAGCGATTACTAATAAATATTGCTTCATAGAGAAAAGATCAAATAATCTATATTGATAAAAAAATCCTCAGACCCGTTTAGAGTTGAGGATTTTAAATACTACCAAATTGTTTATTAATTTTTATCTAACCACGACTGTACCAGTTCAGCGTGATCTTCCACCCATTCTTTGGCGGTGGCTTCTTTATTTTTGCTCTGTTCCATTTTCATTAAAAGATCAGACATATTTTCATCATCAAAATGAACTTTGGAAAAGAATTTAGCCAACTCCGGATGATCTTTTGCAAAGCTCTTTCTGGAATAGGTTTTAATCTGCTCCGTTTCACCATATATCTTTTTGGGATCATCAAGAAACTTAAGCTTCATTTTTCCAAACATCCAGTGGGGTTGCCATCCGGTTACTACAATCCATTCTTTACGCTGTATGGCATTCTGTAATTCGGTGATCATAGCAATGGTAGAAGAGTTGATCTGCTGAAAATCCAGCTTATAATCAACGATTGCTTTATCTGTTCCGGTGGTTAATCCGGCCCCTTTTTCAATTCCAATAATTCTATGGTTGAATTGATCTTTATGCTGATTGAGTTCTTCAATGGAATTAATGGTAACATATTCCGGAACAACCAATCCTATACGGCCGTTGTCGTAATTGGTTCCAAGATGAGTCAGTCCCGGAAATTTAGCCAGTTTTTTAGCATGGGTGTAAGGTAGCCAGACTCCCATGAAAAGATCTGTATCTTCATTATTCATCGAAGCCAGAATCATATCTGTAGAAGCTTTTTGAATAATAACATGATAACCTTGTTTATCCAGAATAGCTTTAGCAACGTGCGTCATCGCCACATCTTCTGCCCAGCCATCTACCATTCCTATGGTGATGTATTTTGAGTTTTTTATGTTTTCACACGAACTTAATGCTGTAAATAGTAACATTAAAACGGGTAAAAACAGATATTTAAATTGTTTCATTTTATTGCTTTTTCTTTACAAATCCCTGGGTAATACGGTCGAGGATAATGGCTAAAATCACTACGGATAAACCACTTTCAAATCCTAATCCGATATCCAGATTATTAATTCCTTCCAGTACTTTTTCTCCTAAACCGCCTGCAGCAATCATTCCTGCAATAACAACCATGGATAATGATAACAATATGGTTTGATTGATTCCCGTTAAAATCGTTTTCATAGCTAAAGGAAGTTCAACTTTAAAAAGGATCTGACGGTTAGTAGCACCAAAAGCTCTGGCAGCTTCTACAATATCTTTTGGAACGGCTTCAATTCCCAGTGTCGTTAATCGAACCGCAGGTGGCATGGCGAAAATAATGGTTGCAAAAGCACCCGGTACTTTACCGATACTGAAAAACAGCACAGCAGGAATCAGATAGACAAATGCGGGCATGGTCTGCATCAAATCCAGTAAAGGACGGATGATTTTGTCTGCTATCTTGCTTTTAGCCGCTAAAATCCCCAAAGGAATAGAAAGAATAAGTGCCGTAATGGTGGACACAAAGATAAGCGCCAGAGTTTCCATGGTTTCTTTCCATAGACCCATTAAAAATATTAAACTTAATCCGGCAGCGGTTACAACAGCGATGCCTTTCCCAGCTTTCCATAATGCCAGCAGGGTAAAAAAGAGAATGATTACATAAAAAGGTGTGTTGGTTAGAACCCATTCAATCCCCATAATGGAGGAGTTTCCCAGATGTTTTATGACATCAAATACAGGCTTTCCGTTTTCTGTGAGCCAATTGATTGCAGTTTCTACATATTGGCCTATATCTATAGTTTTATTCATCTTATTGATTGTTTGCGATTTCTTTTAATTCTATGATCTCTTCTTCGTTAAACTTGGTGGCTTCTATGATGAGCGATAATTGGGTAATAAGACCTAAGAATTTATTATTTTCATCTACCACAGCGATGGACGATTTGTTTTCAGAGATCAGTGGTAGCATTTCTTCTACCGTCACTTCAGGATAAACCGAAGGAACATTACTGTTGATAATAGACTCTACCGTAGGTTCTTTCTCTTTGGCAATTCGGACAACATCTTTAAGCGTCACAAAGCCTAGAAATTTATTCTGAAAATCTACTACAGGTAGGTTTTCCAGTCCCGTAGTTCTCATTTTTCTTAAAGCTCCTTCAGGGCCGTCTTTTCTGAAACGTACCACTGTAGCTTTGTCGAACATTAAAGATCTTGCGGTGATAATCGTTTTACGGTCTACCTTCTCTACGAAAGCTTTTACATAATCACTTGCAGGATTGGTTAAAATATCTTCAGCCGTTCCTATTTGCTCTATCACCCCATCTTTCATAATGACGATACGGTCTCCGATTTTAATGGCCTCGTCCAAATCGTGGGTAATAAAGACAATGGTTTTTTGTAATGTATTCTGCAGTTCAAGCATCTGATCCTGCATTTCAGATTTGATCAAAGGGTCCAGTGCGGAGAAGGCTTCATCCATAAGTAATACTTCAGGATCATTTGCCAACGCTCTTGCCAATCCTACTCTCTGCTGCATTCCTCCGGAAAGCTGGGAAGGATATTGATTTTCAAATCCGGTTAATCCTACGATATCCAGTGCTTTCTGTGCTTTTTTATCACGTGAAGCTTTGTCTTCTCCTCTTATTTCCAGCCCGAAACCTGCATTGTCGAGAATATTGTGATGGGGAAGCAGGCCAAATTTCTGAAATACCATACTCATTTCCGTTCTTCTTACTTCCAGCAGCTCTTTGTTGTTTTTTCCAGTAATATCATCGTCATTGATGTATACTTTTCCGGAAGTAGGTTCATTCAGTCTGTTAAGACAACGCAGTAGAGTAGACTTACCGCTTCCCGAAAGCCCCATGATCACAAAGAATTCTCCTTCATAAATTTCAAAACTGGCTTTGTTGATTCCTATGGTACAACCTGTCTTTTCAAGAATTTCCTTTTTGGAAAAACCTTTGTCCAGAAGTTCCTGTGCCTTTTCTTTGTTTTTACCAAAGATGATGGTCAGGTCTTCCACTTTAAGTTTTACTTTTCTAGTGTTTTCATTTTTTTCCATATTCAGAATTTTTCAATTAATAATTTGATATAAGAAATTGTACACCAATTCATTATATCCATTTAGTTTTAGTTGTTCTGCTGATGACGATAGGATAAAATAATTTGCTAAGCCTTTAGTGATAAAAGCTTTAAACAAAAAAATAACAGCATAATGACCTGATGGCCTTATGTTTATTTTAAATATTTCAATAGATTATACTCTAGAAAAAGAGTGTATTATGTAAAAAGAAACTGATCTTTTACATAGATTCTACAATTAAATTACGGATGAGGTAATTAAAGATATGTGTACTGAACAACTTGAATGGCTACATTTCATCAAAATGCTTGCCAGCATCAAAAAACTGTATATCAATTTCTAATGACGGTGCAAATTTACGAATTTTATATTAAATGGATTTTTAAGGCTGTAATGTGTTGATTTTCAGTTTTGTTTTAAATCAGGTGTTTCACGGGATTTTTTCTCTTATCATTCAAGTTAAGAGAATATTGATGTGAGAAGAAACTTTGACGATATTATCCGTAAGACTATTTCAATAAAACGGCAATAATGGCAAGGATAGCGGGTAGAGCCTGAACGAAAAATATTTTTTTAGTAGCCGAAATTGCTCCATAGATTCCGGCAACGGCTACACATCCTAAAAAGAATAGTGCTACATTGGTCTGCCATTGCGGATCTTTAATCAAAAAAGACCAGATCAGTCCGGCAGCCAGAAAACCATTGTAAAGTCCCTGATTAGCAGCAAGTCCTTTCGTTGGTTTAAACATTTCTGCAGGCAAAGCAGCTTTAAAAACTTCTTTTCCTTTGGTTTCCCATGCAAACATTTCCATCCAAAGAATATAAAGGTGTTCCAGTGCAACAACAGCGATCAGAATTTTAGCAACGATTTCCATGATTCAATATTTTCTCATTGTAAAACTAAAAAAATAAAGTTAAGTTTGAGTATTAATTTGCAAGATGGACTCATTCAAATCACATTTAAATAAATTCATTACGATCAATGACGAGGAATTTGATTCCATTATTTCTTTTTTTCATGTTTTGAAAGTGAAAAAGAAAGAAAATCTGATGGTTGAAGGTGAGGTATGCAAATTTAAATATTTCGTTCTGGAAGGCTGTCTGAGGAAATTTTTTGTGAACGAAAAAGGAGTAGAACAAACCACTGAATTTGCTATTGAAACCTGGTGGATGTCCGATACTTTTGCTTTTGAGAAACAGTTGAAATCAGATTTTAATATTCAGGCTGTAGAAAATTCCAAAATTTTAGCTATTGATTTTCAGTCTCAGGAGCTTTTATTGGAAAAGCATCCCGTCATGGAACGCTATTTCAGAATGGTGTACCAAACAGCTTATGCGGCAGCTGAAAAAAGAATCCGATATATTTACGAGATGACGAAGGAAGAATACTATGTACATTTTAGCACTCTGTATCCTTGGTTTATCCAGAGAATTCCACAATATTTAATTGCTTCCTTTCTTGGTTTTACTCCGGAATATCTGAGTGAAATCAGAGCAAAATTACGATCTTAAACCAGTTTAAGTTTTTTACGGATCAGAAGCCGGAAATTTGTCATGTGATTAAAAGCTAATGCAATGACAGATCAAAAAAATCAATTTCCGCAACTTTTTTTAAGACTGGCTCTTGCCGTTACGATGCTTTCTGCAGTGGCAGACCGATTCGGATGGTGGAGCAAAGAAAATTCGACATGGGGGAATATGGAGAGTTTTAAAGAATATACAAGACAGCTTACCTTTTTTCTTCCGGAAGCTTTAAGTACAGTTTCAGCATATGCTGCTACTTTTTTAGAAATTCTTTTTCCTTTGATGCTGATTTTTGGATTTAAAACAAAAATGGCAGCCTATGGAAGCAGTATCCTGCTGTTAATTTTTGCGATATCCATGACTATTGCATCAGGACCAAAAGCCCCACTGAACTATTCTGTATGGGTGGGAAGTGCAGCCGCTCTTTTACTGGCGGTACAGCAACATTATTCTTTAAGTATAGATCAATTAACCAAAAAAATATAATATTATGAGCGCAAGATTAAATATTGCAACAGTAGATTCAGCAGCCTATAAAGCCATGCTGGGATTGGAAGGGTATTTACAAACGATTTCTTTAACACACATTCAGAAGGAGCTGATTAAAATCAGAGCTTCACAAATCAATAAATGTGCTTTCTGCCTTGATATGCACACCAAAGACGCTATCAAATACGGAGAAAATCCTCAGAGAATTTTTATTCTGAACGGATGGACGGAAGCAAAAGAATTTTTCACTGAAGAAGAGCAGGTGCTATTGGCAATGACAGAAGAAATTACACTGATCAGCGACAAAGGTTTAACCGAAGAAACGTATCAGAAAGCAAAGTCTTTCTTTGATGATAACCAGATCGCTCAGATCATTATGGCGATCATTACGATCAATGCCTGGAACAGAATTGCAGTAAGTACTCATCTTCCGATTGCAAAATAATGAAATCAGGGAGTGAGTAGATGGAGGATGGATGTGATGAAGACTGCATCATCTACGGATGTTTACTTTATTTAAAAAAACGGCCTTTCAAATTTTTGAAAGGCCGTTTTGATGCAAGATGCAAAGTGACAGTGTAACACAGTTCGGGTATTAATTCTAAAAATAAATTCTTTGGTTCATTTTATTTTTTAAACCGGAATTACATTGTCTCTCCGTTTCTCGGATATAAAAGTTGTTTGAATTTTATCCAACCACAAAAGTCACAAAAGGTTTTATTTTAGAAAACTTGAGTTGACTTAAGTAAGTTTAAAATGATACCGCAGAAAAGTTCACACAAGATGAAAATCAAAGATTTTTACAAAACTTAGGGGTACTTATTACGCATAAGGCCTGGTTCTGAAAAAACTTAAGTGTTTTAAACTTTTGTGCCTTTTGTGGTTAAAATAATGAATATAAAAGTTTAAACGATCTTATACTTTAAGCATTTAATTTAATAAATCGCCACAGGATTTACATTCACCTGAGTAGAGCCTACATATAAAGGCTGACCCAGCACGAATAGAAATTCCCAGACTTTTTGCTTCACCAATGGACGACTATCGATCAGCTCCAGATTATAGATTCCTTTTTTTGCCAGCATAAACTGGTTGATAGGGAATTCTTCTTTACTTTTAGGGTTGGGATATACTTCTGAAGCCCAGGTGTCACCACCAAAAGCAACGATTCCCTGATCGGCAAGCCATTTTGCGGCCTCCATTCCGATTCCGGGTTCTGTTTCCAGGAATTGTTGGTTGTTTTTGCCAATCAATTCAAGCCATCCCGTATTGAAAAGAACGATATCGCCTTTTCGCAGAGTAAGTCCCTGTTTCTTCAAAACAGATTTAATATCTTCTACTGTAAATTCTGTTCCTCCGGGCACGATTGATTTTCCATAATGAGTAGTCATATCAAGCACTACACTGCGGGTAACGAAAGGAGGTACTTTTTCAACACCCAGTTTTTTCACACCTTCTACGGTTACAAAATCTGTTGCCTTGTTGCCGTTGTAGTAAGTATTATCAATACCGATGTGTCCGATACCGTTCAGCTGTGTTCCCACTCCGGTCCATCCGTTTACTAACTCGTCATTGAAGGTGAATTTATTAGGACCTATGCTTTTTCCACCCTGCTCTCCGGGCTGAATATTATATAAATTGAAGCTTCTGTGTCTGAAAGCAGGAAGGTTTTTATCAATAGGAACGGCAAGTGCTAATGTTTTACCTTGTTTTACCAGTCCTAGTGCTTGTTTTACAACTTCAGGTGTTAATAGATTGGCTGCTCCAATCTCATCTTTCGCGCCGTAAGCAGAAGGATACCATGATTGATCTTCCGGATTGACGAGTGTCTGGGCTTTTAAACTCATGCTGTTGAAAGTCAATAGGGTAGCTAACCCGAACATTTTGATCAGATTATTTTTCATTTTTTATGAGGTTTGGGGTTAAAGGAGGGAAGCAGGAAGCTGGGCGAGGGAGGTTCTTGAAGTCTGATAACAGATAGATTAGTGTACAATTCAACTTCAGTCATTCCGACGAAGGAGGAATCTCTTTGTTGCATTCAGAATAGTACAATAGAAACCTAACATAGCATCCAGCTTCCAACATTTACATTAAATTTCGCTCAATGCCGAATTGATAAAGTTCAATTCTTCCTGTGAAAGGTCAATAGACATTGCTTTTGCGTTTTCGATGGCTTGCTGTGCATTTCTTGCTCCTGCCAATACGACTGTGATTGCCGGCTGCAAAGTAGTCCATCTTAATACCAGTTGAGAAAGGCTTGCACCTTTTTCCTGAGCGATAGGTTCTATTTTTTCTAAGAATGTTTTCACTTTATTCAGATCAAACTGAGAGAAATATCCGTTTCTGTGATCGTTATCTTTCAATTGAGTTTCTTTGAAATATTTACCGGTTAAAAGACCTCTTTCCATTGGACTGTACACGATGATTCCTGTATTGTTTTCTAAAGAATAAGGAACAAGATCGTTTTCAATAGCGCGGTTCAGCATGCTGTAGGAAACCTGGTTGCTGGCAAGTTGTAAAGTTCTGTTGGCTTCTTCCATTTGAGCTACACTGTAGTTGCTTACTCCTGCTGTACGAATTTTTCCCTGTTGGATCAATAATTCCATGGCTTCCATAGTTTCAGAGATAGGCGTTGTGCTGTCCGGCCAGTGAAGCTGTAAAAGATCAATATAATCTGTGCCTAATCTTTTTAAGCTCTCTTCAACTTCTTTGATGATGTTTTCTTTAGAAGCCAATTTATAAACGGGAAGTGTCTTTCCTTCGTCTTCTGCATCAAAGAAAAATTCTCCTTTGCCATTATTGCTTCCGTACCATACCAATCCGAATTTGGTTAAAAGCTGGATTTTTGAACGGTCTTTTCCTTTGATGGCTTCACCGATCATTTCTTCACTCAGTCCGAAACCATAGAATGGTGCAGTATCGATAGAAGTTACGCCATGATCCAATGAGGCGTGAATAGAATTGATAGAATCCTGTTTTTCATTACCTCCCCACATGTTTCCGCCAATGGCAAAAGCTCCGTGTGTGATGGTTGATAATTCTAAGTCAGTGTTTCCTAATTTTCTATATTCCATTTTTGTTTGTTTTAAAATTGTTGTTGTGTTAAACCACCCCGTCAAAAATTCTTTGAATTTTCGCCACCCCTCCAGAGGAGGGGAATTCTCGCCGTTTCAATGGTGACACTTTTAAGAACTTTTCGGATTTAAAAAGAACTTAAGTGTTCTTTTCTGTATTCTGAATAGCAACTTCTTTTTACTTAAGTGTGTGAAAACTGTTGTGACTTTTGGGGTTAAAATTGTCTGTTATTTCTTTAGTTCTTTTGCGATAGCTTCTCCAACGCTTTTTGCAGACTGTGGATTCTGTCCTGTGATCACTCTCTGATCGGTTACCACATGATTCTGCCATAGCCCGGATTTTTCAAATTTTGCTCCTCTTTCTTTCAGTTTATCTTCCAGTAAGAAAGGAACAACGTTGGTTAATTTCACTTCAGATTCCTCTTCATTGGTAAAAGCATTGATTTTTTTACCATCTACAAGATATTTTCCGTTATTCAGTTTGATATTCACCAAACCTGCAGGACCGTGACATACTCCGGCTACAATTCCTCCGTTTTCATAAATTTTAGAAGCAATATCTGCCAGTTCCTTATTGTCTGCAAAATCCCACATTGCTCCATGTCCTCCTGCATAAAAAATGGTTGAATATTCTTTTGGATTCACCTGTGACGGAGTCATTGAATGATCAATCTTGTTTTTGTATTCCTGGTTTTCCCAGAATTCTTTATTGACAGGATCTTTCAAATCGAAGCCGTCTACCGGAGGAGTTCCGCCTTTCGGGCTTACAAAGTCAATTTCATATCCTGCTTTGTGAAGAACTTCCCAAGGATGAGAAACTTCACCCAGATAATATCCTGTATCTTCGCCTGTACTGCCTTTTTTATCATGGCTGGTAACGACGAATAAGATTTTCTTTTTCATATTCTTTGATTTTTTGGTTTGTGCCTGAACGAATCCTATCGTAAAGACTGCCAGCATTAACAACGCTAATTTTTTCATAGTTAAATGATATTGGTAAGATAAATCTGTGGTTTTTCCTGAAGCTTTTCCTCTACCAAAGCTCCGAAAGCCTGAATGTAAGGTTGCTGATTGTGTTGAGCCAGTCCTTCCTCGCTTTTCCAGATTTCGTAGAAAACAAATTCATTTTTGTCTTCAATGCCCTGATGCAGACTGTAAAGTTCGCAAGCTTCTTCTTTTCTTGTTTCTTTTACCATATTCTGAAGAACTTCCAGGACCTCTGCCTGATGTTCTTCTTTGGATTTTATAATAGCTGTAAGATGAATTTTCATAATTAAATAAAATTTTCGATTGAGTTATAGATAGGTTTCCAATCCAGTTCTGCTTTAGCTTTATCCGAGCTGCATCTGCTGTTGGAGGCAAATCCGAAATAGCCTCCCGCAGGACCGAATTTATCAACTGCTTCCTGTATACTTAATGATTCTGCAGGTTTTAGACTATATTTTTTACTGATGTTTTCTGCAATGTTTTTTAAAGAAGATGAACCATTTTCTGCATAATAAATGGAGCCTCCTTTTGCTTTTTCCAATGCGAGTACATACAAATCTGCAAGGTCTTCAATATGTAAATTAGACCAGATATTTTCTCCTTCACCAAAATACACTCCATGTCCTTTTTCCTTTGAAAAATTGATGAGAGCGGGAATCTGGATACTGTCTTTTTTTATTCCCAAACCTTCTCCGTAAACCATTGTAGGAACAATAACAATACTTCTTATGCCCTTGTTTGAAGATTGTAGGACATAATTGTTGATCAATACTCTTGATGCCATTTCCAGTCTTGGTTGCAAAGGGAAATCTTCTCTGAAGATAAAATCACTTTTTTGACCATTCTCTTTTCCTCCAAAAATGGCAGAGCCTGAAGTGAATATAAACGTTTTGTGACTTCCTTCCAGAGCTTTGATAAAGTTATCTGCTGCATAAGAATCATCTGCTGAATCTGCATTATGGATCACTGCATCTACACCGGAAACCGCTGTTCTGATAAGATCTTCATCATGGATATTTCCCACAATAGCTTTGATTCCTAATGATTCCAGTTCCTGTACATGGGTTTCATTACGAACCAGTCCTGTCACTTCATAATTCCTGTCAAGGAGTTTTTTTGCGATAGTTCCGCCAATATAGCCGGTAATACCTGTGATCAGTACTTTTTTCATAATACTAATTCCTGTTTTAATTCTTTTTCAAATACATTTCTTACATGCGCTCTGTACAATGTCATATCACGTTCTACATTAGCATTTTTCTCTACATCATGGAAGTGGAAGCTTTCCATTTTTTCTAGTGAAACAAAGGCATTCATTCTGTGAAACCCAAATAATGGTCCTTCATCCACACTTTTTTCACTGAAAAATTCTCCGGGAAGAGTGAAAGCTGTTGCAGGAGCATTCCAGCTGGTAGTCAGCATATATTTTCTTCCTCCAAGCATTCCTCCTGTTCCGTAGTTGATTTCCGGATTCTCAGCATTTCTTCCGTCGCTCATATAAATTCCTTTGGCATGACCCGCTGTGAACACTTCGTCAATATATTTTTTCAATCCATTAGGCAATTGGAACCACCAGATAGGAGTGTGGTAAATAATGTAATCTGCCCATACAAACTTCTCCACTTCTTCATTTTTGTCGTAATTTTCACTTACATTGGTTATCTTTACTTCTACATTCTCAAATTCTTTAAGAACGGCTAATGTATTGTCTGCGATAGTCTGATTATATTTTCCTCCGGAATGTCCGAAATTCTGTCCTCCGTTGATGATTAGTACTTTTTTCATTTTTTTATGATTGTTTAAATTTTACTCTGCAAAGTTAGGATGGATGTTTGTATAATAAAAATAATATAAATTATAGGGTGTTATTATTTTTATGATAGTTTATTGAGTTCAAGGTTTTGGGTTCAAAATTTAAGGTTATGTATGTGAATGGTCAATGGTCAATGGTCAATGGTCAACCCGCTTTGCTTGTGAATTTGTTATGTGTTTCGGGTTGCGTGATTCGAGGTTGAGTTCAATTGATTCGTTTGTGTATGCAGGTATTGCTAACCAGTAGTTAATCATTCACAATTGACTTTGCGCAGCAAAAATTGACAATTGACAATTGACCATTTCCTTTTTCATGGTAAAATGTCATATTCTCTTTGAACTGAAATTCCTTTCCGTCATGTAAATTTGTCTAACAAATTGAAGGACAATGATACAGATAGCTGTTTTTAGTGATGTGCATGGAAATCTTCCTGCATTGGAGGTTGTGTTGAAGGATATGGAGCAAAGAGGAATCCGCCAGAGGTTCTGTTTGGGAGATCTGGTAGATTTTGCACCCTGGGGAAATGAAGTGATAGAAAAAATAAGAAGTCTGAACATTCCTTGTCTGATGGGAAATCATGATGAAAGAATTGCCTTTGATATTCCTGTGGTTCCTTTATCCAAGCATTCAGAAGAAGAAACCACTGCCAGATTCATTGCGATAGATCATTCAAAAAAACATATTACAGAACCAAACAAAAAATTTCTTTCCGAACTTCCTTTTCATTTAAAATTAAATTATAAAACAGGTAAGAAACATTGGAATATACAGTTAGTACACTCCAGTCTTGAAAGTAATGATACCTATTTATACGAATCTGAGAATGATGAGGTTTTCACATCTATGCTGAAAAATGCGAAAGCTGATCTGATAGTGATGGGGCATACTCATTTATCATTTAAAAAACAGTTTGAAAATAATACATGGGCTGTCAATTGTGGCTCGGTGGGACGTTCTAAAGAAGAAAACAGACTGGCTTCTTATCTGGTTCTGACTTTAGATGAAGAAAAAATTACTCCTGAAATTATACAGTTGCCTTATCCCATCGATGAAACTGCCCGCCAGATAAGGGAAAGCGGAATTCCGGATTATTATGCTTCTTTTTTAAAGAATGAAAAATTATCAATATTATAATTATTTTGTAATTTTGTATCAGAATATTAATAATTAAGTCATGGTTAATTTAGAATGGTATCGTACTTTTAAGGCGATCTATAAAACCGGGACATTGACAGGTGCTGCCGATGCTCTGTTTATATCACAGCCAGGAGTGAGCCTTCACTTAAGCTCATTGGAAGCTTATGTAGGATACAAACTATTCGACAGGACGGGTCGAAAAATGATTCCGACAGAAAGAGGAAAAGTATTGTTTAATGCAGTTGCTGAACCTATTACCAAACTGGAAGATGTAGAGAAAAATTTTCAAAAATCTACAGAGAAGCATACTCCAACCATCAGTGTAGGGATGTGTTTTGAGACTTTTCAGACCACTTTGGAGCAATATGTTTCTTCATTGCCTTTTAATCTGATTATCAGTTTCGGAGAATATCCTGAAATGTTGGATCAGCTGGACAAAGGGATTCTTGATCTGATCATCACTCCGAAAAAAGGATCTTCACCCAATATCGAACATGAAGCATTCTCTTCCGAGCAGATCATTCTGGTAGGAGGGAAGGATGTAGATAAAACAGCTTTCAATAAGGTGTTGAAAACAAAAGATGCAGAGCAGATTGAAGAGTGGCTGAAGAATGAAAAATGGTATGGAACCACCGGTGATATGGAACACCTTTTCCAGTACTGGATATTGAATTTTGGTCATAAACCGAATTTCCGTCCTAATTATATCGTTCCCAACATGAACTCAATCATCCGTTGTCTCAAAGGAGGGACAGGATTAGCTGTTGTTCCTGATTTTCTGTGCAGAAATGACATTGAAAGCGGTGATATTCAGCTGATCTGGGAAGGAAAGAAAAAGTTTGAAAACACCCTGTATTTCGGTTGTCGTAAGAAAACCAATTATCAAACCGAAATAGAGCATATCAAAGGATTATTCCGCAAGGTGATGGCTTAATAAAACCATATCTCTCATCTGTAAACCGTTTTCATAAATAGGAGCCGGATAGTTTTCAATAAAAAAATCTTTCAGGATTCCACTTTTAATGAAACCGTTTTTCTCATAAAATCTGATCTGTTGGACACCGGTATCCGATGTTCCAACAGTCAGTGTTTTATAATGATTTTCTTTTGCAATTTCTTTTGCTTTGTCCATCAGGGTACTTCCGATGCCTTTACTTCGGTAGTTTTCAATGACGGCAATATTCTTAATTTCCAGTTCAGTATTGCTTTTTCTGTACAATGCCATCACCGCAATGTTTTCAGTACCATCATGTAAAAGATAGATGTCAGAATTAAAAATATATTGATTAATTGCCTCTTGGGTTTCATCTGCCAACAACAAAAGATGATAAGGAATTTCCTCATCAGAATGTAGCAGACTGAAAGTGAAATTTTCCATTTACAGACTCATATGAATAAGTGGATAATCTTTTCCTGAACCGTCTTTTTCAGATCTTCCCGTCTTTTTGAACCCCATTTTTTCATAGAATCCAATAGCTTGAGGGTTTTGTTCATTGACGTCTACTTTGGTTAATCCGGTTTTCTCTTTCATAAATTGGTAAAGCGTTTTTCCGTAGCCTTTTCCACGGGTATCATTATGAATGAAAAGCATTTCCAGATTGCCTTCTGCTACGGATGCAAAACCTTTAGATTCGTTGTTTTCAGTAATTAAATACACTTCCAGATGAGGAAGATAATCTCTTGGTATGGCTTCTTTGAAATAATTGAAATCCTCTTCAGCAAGAAAATCGTGAGTTGCTTTTACTGCTGATTCCCATATTTCCATAATTCTCGGATAATCCTCTGCTGTAGCCAATCTTATATTTTGTGACATGATTTTTAAATTTTGAACAAAAATAGAGAAAATAGAGGTGAGATGCTAGGAGAAGGGTGAATTTTGAGGCTAGAGGCTGGGAGATGGGTGCTGGAAGTTAGAAGTTAGAAGTTAGAAGTTAGAAGTTAGAAGCGGACATAGTCGGTTTTATTGACCACTTTATTCCCCTTCTCTGAAGGGGTGGATTTTTGTGAAGCAAAAAGACGGGGTAGTTAAAAATTCGGTATATAATGTTTTGGTTAACGCAAAGACGCAAGAAATCTTTCTAAAGACGTAATAGATAAGACGCAAAGATTTTATCTTCGATAAAATTGATTAATCAAAATAAACAACTTTACACCTTTACATTTTCTAACCTATTCTGGGGCTAATAAAATACCTTTCTTAGAAGAAAAACAGTAAAATTGGTAGGCAGGATTTTCAATTTTTTATTGCAAATTTGTTTATCACTTTATATTAATAACTAAAATAAAGATTTATGCAAAAGAAAACCTATACAGGACAACCTGTGGTAACATTAAATAACGGAGTGGATATTCCGGCTTTAGGATTTGGAGTATGGCAGATGGAAGATCTGAAAGAATGTGAAAATGCGGTAATCAAAGCTATTCAGACGGGATATAGAATGATTGACACTGCTGCTATTTATCAGAATGAAACTGCGGTAGGTGCTGGCGTGAAAAATAGTGGTGTAAACAGAGACGAACTGTTTATCACATCCAAAGTATGGGTTCAGGATCATGGATACGAAAAGGCAAAAAGTGCTTTTCAGAGAACGTTAGACAGATTACAGATGGATTATCTTGATATGTATCTTATCCACTGGCCTTACGGAGATTTTCTGGGTACATGGAAAGCTTTGGAAGAATTATATCATGAAGGAAAAATCAAAGCAATTGGAGTGTGCAATTTTACAGTAGAAAAACTGGAGGAATTGAAAGCTAACTCAACCGTTTTACCCGTTATCAATCAGATTGAACTGCATCCTGTGTTCCAACAGAAAGAATTACAGGTGTATGACAGAGACAATAACATCGTAACTCAACCTTGGAGCCCGCTTGGAAACGGTAATGCGAATCTTTTAAGCAATCCTGATCTGAAAGCCATTGCAGAAAAATATGGAAAAACAGTAGCTCAGGTAATCTTGAGATGGCATCTGCAGGAAGGGTTTGTAGTGATTCCAAAGTCTGTAACCCCTTCAAGAATTGAAGAAAACTTTAACGTATTTGATTTTGAGCTGACAGAAGATGAAATGAATGTTGTTCGTTCTTTAGATACAGGAAAAAGATTATTCTTTGATCCTAAAGATCCTGAATGGGAGCAAAAAATGTTAAATTCCGTAGCGGATATTTAATCTGGAATTTAAAAAAAATACATCCCGCAGTTTTCACGAATTTACAGACCTACGAATCTGAGTTATTGTGAGATCTGCGGGATTTTTAAATCAATAATCACCATGACTGCAAAAGAATTCATAGAAACACTCGCGCTATTTAAGAATGAAAAAGAACTTAATAAAGCTGAGAAGTTTTTCAAAGGAAATGATGGCATTACCAAGAGTTTCGGAGTGAAATTCGGAGATGTTTTTACTACGGCGAAGGCATTTTCGATGATGCCTCTGGAGGAAATCAACAAGCTTCTTGATAGTGATTTTTATGAAGTAAGAATGGGAGCGGTGAGTATCATGGATTTTCAGGCGAGAAGTAAAAAAACGTCTGAAGACCTGAAGAAAGCCCTTTTTGATTTGTATCTCAACCGTCATGATCGGCTGAATAACTGGGATTTTGTTGACAGAGCAGCCAGAAGTATTATTGGTGAATATCTTATCGATAAACCAAGGGATATTTTATATAAACTTGCTGATTCTGAAAGTCCGTGGGAAAGAAGAACGGCTATTGTAAGCACTCATGCATTTATCCGGAAAAATGATGTGGCAGACACCTTTGCTATTGCGGAAATCCTTGTTCACGATCCAAACGAGCTTGTGAATAAAGCGGTAGGAAGCTGGGTTCGGGAAGCCGGAAAAAAAGACAAAAAGAAATTACACGGTTTTCTCACTGCTTATGTAAAAACAATGCCTGCCGTTACATTTTCTTACGCAACAGAAAAACTGGATACGGAATCAAAATTATCCTACAAAGAACTCAGGAAGAAAAAGTAAATCTGCATTCATTTAATATACAATAGAAGTTAATCAACAACCTTAAACCTTAAACTTTAAACCTTGAACAAGATCGTGAGCAATATCATATCCTGGAACAAAAAGTATTGCTTTGTTCTTCGTACATTTTAATAAAAAATAATTCTTATGTTTTGGCCGGATACAATCAGTAAAAAACTAGGGATAGAATATCCTGTAATTCAGGCTCCAATGTTTGGAGTGAGCACAGTACAGATGGCTGTAGCAGCTACAAAAGCAGGCTGCCTAGGATCATTGGCACTGGCTGATCTTTCAGCAGATCAGTCTGTGGAATTGGTCCGAGAAATGAAGACGTTGACTGATCAACCTTTTGCAGCGAATATATTTGTTCATCACATTCCTGAAGTGACGGATGCTTTAAAAGAAAAGTATAGTAAAACCAAACAGTTTATAGAACAGCTGGCCAAAGACAATAGTATTGAAGTACACCTTCCGGATCTTGAAGAAATGAATGTCAATGGTTACCATGAACAAGTGGATGCTATCATTGAAGAAAATTGTAAAATATTAAGCTTTACGTTCGGAAATCTGGATGATCAGAGTATTCAGAAATTAAAGGAAAATGGTGTTACCCTTATCGGAACCTGTACTTCTGTGAAGGAAGCTTTGTTGCTTGAAAAATCCGGTATTGATATCATCTGTGTTCAGGGAATAGAGGCTGGAGGACACAGAGGAAGTTTTGAAGCAGAAAATATTCCTCAGATCGGAGGTTTATCTTTGCTGTCGCAGATCTATGATCAGGTAAATGTTCCCTTGATTTACGCAGGAGGGATTTACGGAGCAAGAACATTAAAGGCTGTGAAAGACTTAGGTGCACAGGGCTTTCAGGTTGGAAATCTTCTATTGACTTCTCAGGAAAGTGCTCTTTTACCTTTTGAAAAAGAAAGGTTGAAAAAAGTAACAGAAGATGAAATTGTTTTAACGAAGAGTTTCTCTGGAAGATATGCCAGAGGAGTGAAAAACCAATTTATAGAAACGGTAGAAAATTCAGAATATATTTTACCTTATCCTTATCAGAACAAACTGACCAATGCTTTACGTAAAGCAGCAAAATCTTTGCAAAATCCAGAATTTGTAGGAATCTGGGTAGGGCAGTCTATCCATCAGTACAGCGAACTTTCTACCGAAGAAATTTTGAAGAAACTGATCGAAGAATGTGAAAGATAGAAGTGTATGTTTTTAATTTGGTGATAATTTTATATTTTCGTGACTCAGTATCATAGATCAGATGCAGTATAAAACTAAAACCAGCTAAAACATAAATGAAATATTCAGAAGGAATTCAGAGATCGCTTCCATTCGGATATCTTTTTCTCGTTGTCATGGGAATATTAAAGGAGAGTGTCTTCTACTATCAGATCAATATTAATATTCTAAAGTATTCAACCATAATGGATATTCTGATAAGCCCGATTGCGACTTTAACAGCTCACCCTATTATATTGATTGCCCTGATTGGGGTTGTTGTATTTTCATTTGCTTTTCCCTCTTTTTTATCAAAGCAGGCCAATAAAAATAAACGTTGGGCATTGCAAATGGCATCTCTTAAAGAACATGAAAACATGAGTAAAGAAGCTATTGAGAATCATTTTACCAATATGTTTGTGAGATTTCTTGCCATGATGTTGCTGTCTTTCTTTGTAGGAATAGGATGGGGAGAAGGCCTTGGGCTTACCAGGAAGATAAAGGAGAACAAGCTTAAATATGACTATAAATTAAACTATGGTGATGAAAGCTCTGAGCAGGTGCATCTGATAGGATCCAACAGCATGTATTATATTTATCTGGCCAAAGGTAATAAAACGATAAAAATAGCACCGGTAGGTTCCATAAAAAGTATGGAACTGACCAATAATAAAAAGTTGATTGAATAAAAATAAACTATCATAAAAAAAGCTTCAGAATATACTCTGAAGCTTTTTATTTATTTTGTTAAGTCTAATCCGCCAAAATTTCCGGAACTCATCATGAGATAAACACCATCCGTTTTATCTAATGTATTCCAGTAGGCATGAAGATCTTCGGCATTCGTGAAAACCTTCAGCTTTTCATTCTTGAATTTTTCTTTAATAAACTCAGGAGAAATAGGTTCCATTCTCTTGATCTTCAATGCGTCTTCAGAGTAGAAAACAATGGCTTCCTCCAGACCATCCATCGCATGATCATACTGCTCAAGGAAAGCAGGATTTAAGCTGGAATAGGTATGTAGCTCCAGGAATCCATATTTCTTATCCTTTTTAAACTGCTCTGCGAAGGCTTTTACCGCTGCTTTCACCTTACTTGGTGCATGGGCAAAATCTTTGTAAAGCGTTCCTTTATCTTCTCTTTCCACTTTTTCAAGACGCTTGGATGCTCCTTTGAAGCTCATGATTGCCTCATAGAAATCTTCATCCATAATCCCAAGTTGTTGGCAGATATGTCTTGCACCTTCAAGGTTCAATAGATTGTGTGCTCCAAAAACAGAAAGAGGAACATCTCCCATTTCGGTTTTTAAATACACTTTACCATTATTGATTTCGTATTCAGGAGTTTTATAAGGGATCTTTCTGAAATAGTTTTCTGCATTTTCCACCACTTTCACTACTTCCGGATCTTCTTCATTATATACAAGAACTCCGCCTGCTGTAATGCTTGCCACAAACTTTCTGAACTGCTCAATATAATCATCAAATGTTTTGAATACATTGATATGGTCCCATGCAATACCACTCATTAAAGCGATATTAGGCTGATACAGTAAAAATTTTGAACGAAGATCAATAGGAGAAGAAAGATATTCGTCACCTTCCAGCACCATGAAATCATTATCCTGAGTCAGCTTTACCATACAGTCAAAACCTTCAAGCTGAGCGCCTACCATGAAATCCACATCTTTCTGATGGAAATTCAAAACGTGAAGGATCATTGAAGTAATAGTCGTTTTACCATGTGATCCTGCAATAACAACTCTGGTTTTGTTTTTAGACTGTTCGTACAGGAATTCAGGATAAGAATATATTTTCAAACCCAGTTCTTTTGCTCTTGCCAGCTCAGGATTATCCTGGTGTGCATGCATCCCAAGAATGACAGCATCAATATCCGGAGTGATCTTTTCCGGGAACCAGCCCATTTCCTGAGGCAGAATTCCTTTCTTTTCCAATCGGGATTTTGAAGGCTCAAAAATAGCGTCATCAGAACCTGTCACCTGATATCCTTTGTCTTTTAGTGCGATTGCAAGATTATGCATGGCGCTTCCGCCAATGGCAATGAAGTGGGTTTTCAATTGTATTTACTGTTTTTTAACATTAGTATTAATGATCTGCTGGAAAGCTTCAAGAATATTGTTCCAGTTGGTCTTGTAATTCGGAATAATCATACTTGCATCCGTTTTACTGCCTTCATTAGGACCTTTCTTGATATTGATGGAAGTTGAAATATTGTCGTACAATTTTTTACGGTCTTCCTGTATTCTTCTGAAATTATTCTGAGAAAGAACCTGATCCAGTTTCTTTAAATCTTCATCAGAAATTTTAAAATCCTGTTTGTATTTCTTTCCCTGTCCTTCAAAAGAGTAGTGTACATTATTTCCTTTGATAAGAAGATTTTCATAAATAGGAGCAACACCTCCGCTTTTCGAATAGCTGATGTCAAAATCCGAATATACCTTTTGGCTGTTGCATGAAACTAATACTATGATTGCGAATAAGATTCCAAGTATTTTGTTCATAATTTTTAATTTACTTTAATTATTTGAGTCCTTTTGTTCTAATTTTTTAGCTTTAAGTTCTTCATCATAACTGTGTAATACATTGAAATCTTCTGTCTGCTCAATAGCAGTCATAATTTTCAATAAAATTTCCGGTGCTTTTTCATTATCATAATCAATATCCAAAGGAGCTTTGAATTCCATCGTAGGTTTTACACCGGTTACCTTTACGCGGAGTCCTTTTTTATCAAAAGCTCTTCTGAATCCGTTTATTTTGATTGGAATTACTATAGGACGTTGGTTTTTTACCAATTTGGCTGTTCCTCTTCGTCCCTGTGCAAAAGCGGAAGTAGTTCCTTGAGGGAAAGTAGCTACCCAGCCATTGTCCAATGCTTTCATGATATTATCTACCTCACTCATGTCTACCATTCTGTTGACATTTTTACCTTCAGCTCTCCATGTTCTTTTTACGGTTACAGCGCCTGCAATTTTGAAAATTTTGGGAAGAATACCTTTGTTCATGGTTTCTTCAGCTGCTACATAATAAAAATCAATCTTTGGGTTCAGCAGATAGATCGGGTTTTTTATCGTATTTAAATATCCGTTGTTTACAGCACAGAAGGCATGGTACATTGCTGCCACATCTGCAAAATACGTCTGATGATTGGATACAAAAAGGACGTTAGAGTCCGGAAGATCCACAAGGTGTTCTGTACCGGTTATTTTTAACTTATTAAAGCCATTGAATCTTCTGTAAGACACAATACCTAAAATAAAAATAATAAACCTTTTCAAAAAATAAGGAGTTCCGAATGCATCGGTGAAAATATTTTTCTTCGCCATCTCTCAATTAAACACGGTAGTGCAAAGTTACATTTTTTTCAGCAACTGACTGAATTCACTTAATATCATTGCTGTAGCACCCCAAATGATGTATCCGTTGAAATTAATGACCGGAACATCATGTCCACCTGCACTTGGCAGAGCCATAATTTCCGGGGTATCCGACAGGTTTAAAAAGGAAGTGATAGGAAATTCTATGGTTTCCACGGCTTCTGTCTGTTGAAGAACAAAAGCAGGATTCTTTTTGGTATAAGAGATATAGGGATATACATAAAAATTGCTTGGCGGAATATAGATAGGAGACATTTCTCTGATGATCCTTACATAATGCTTATCTATTCCGATTTCTTCAGAGGTTTCGCGAACTGCGGTTTCAGCAAAGTCTCTGTCCATTTCCTCACGCTTTCCTCCAGGCAGTGATATCTGCCCGCTGTGTCTGTCGTGCTCATTAATCGTTCTTTGAATCAATGGAAAATACCACTCGTTGTCTTTCAGATATAAAACAATATTGACTGCCGCAAATTTGGGATTCTTTGACAATACTTCCTCATAAGTAAAAACGGGACGGTAGGGAGGGGAGAATACTCCATGCGCGTGTTCGCCGGGAAGTGCCACGCTTTTTATTTTTCTCAATAAATCTTTTCCAAAATTTTCCATAGCTCAAATTTAGCAATATATCTTGAAGAAATAAATGCCTTAACATTAATTAACCTATGAAAAAGGCTGTATTATAACCGACAATTTTGTTCCGTAAAGCCAATGATATGATGCTCATGATAAAATACAATGAATTTTAGCTTTTAACCTTTAATTTTTAATTCAGAATTGATTTTTGGTTGAGAAAATAAATTTGAGAGGAGTTTGTAAGAAAAAGCGTAAAACCCTGAATTGTGATGTTTTAACAATATAAAAGATTGGGCTTGCTTAGAAGAAATCATCCTTGTAGAAATATCAATATTCACTATTGATGGATTTTACTGTAAATCAACATGTTGTGATGGTGTTTTTCCGTAACGGTAAACAATGACTTGTCCAACTGGAAACCGTGATTTTCAAAATTTACACTTTGATGGTGGTTTTTCATTTTGACGGGGAAGCTACCTTTGCCTTACTATTAACCAATTAATTTTTACTAAGATGAAAAATTTACTTACAGGTGTACTTACACTATTCGCAATGAGTTTCGGATTCGCACAATTCAATATTGATGTGACTACTCAAACAGGAAACTTAAATGTTGCTACAGTAGACCAGACTGGTCTTTTGAACATCAATTCTCTTACACAGACAGGGAATCGTAATACTGCAGATATTGACCAGGTAGGAATTTTTAATGTCAATAATGCACAAAGTATCGGAAACAGAAACTCTGTAGATGTAGATCAGATGGGAATTGCAAACTCAAATGAAGTGTTACAGATGGGAAACAGAAACTCTGCTTCAACTTGGCAGTTAGGAGTACTTAACTCTACAGAACAAACTCAGATCGGAAGAAGAAATGATGCTTCTTCAGTACAGATTGGATTAGGAAACTATGTTTTCCAATATCAGGATGGAAGAAGAAATGATGCTTCTGCTATTCAGGTGGGTATTGGGAATGACGCTTATCAGATTCAGTTGGGAAGAAGAAATGATGCCAGCGGACTTCAGATAGGAGCTAATAATGTTCTTGTTCAGTATCAGGATGGAGATGACAACAGTGCCACTCATATTCAAGCAGGAAACGGTAATATTGCTGCTTCAGTTCAGGTAGGAGATGACAACACTTCTGCAGGATTACAGATAGGTAATGCCAACCAGCTTTATCAGTTCCAGATAGGAGATTCCAACACAGCTATTGATCTTCAGATGGGTAATGGTAACTTTACCTGGGTGGCTCAGAGCGGTCTTGGCCATGTTCATGTAGGAACTCAGATGGGTAATGGAAACTCAATGATTGTAAATCAGTCGAATTAAGCCCTATAACAACATACTGTAAATCTTAGAAATTGTAAAGGAGAAACTGCAGTGTTTCTCCTTTTTAACCCTTCGATTTTCTCCGTTTTGTTATCATGTAATTTTAATACTAAGGCTATGTTTAACTTGAAATGGAGTGTTTTGGCTCTTTTCATAATGTTGCCACTACATGCACAGGAAATAGACTGGGATAAGGTCAACAGCAATACAATCTTTAATCTTATAGCCAGACAACAGACAGATCAGAGTTCTTATGGATCCGATATCATTCAGATAGGAGACTATAACAATGCCGAACTTTCCCTTAACGCCCGAACCAATATTATAGTAAGACAGCTGGGTGATTTCAATACCCTATATTTTATCAATTCATTCACCGATAAAGAAACAAAAGCTGCCATTACTGCACAGGGGAACAATAATATTATTGATGTTACAGGAAGCAACAGTATTTCGGATGGAATTCAGATTAATGTAAAGGGAGATAATAGGACAGTTTTCATGAGAAACTATTAAAACACAAATGATGAAACTTTTATATTCCCTTAGCTTGGGTACATTTTTTACCTTCCTGTCTGTATGGGTTTATGGGCAGGAAGATAAGAAAGTAAACGCAAGGATAGAGAGTAGTGTCCTTGAAAACCAGGTCAGACTGAAAGCAGTCGTAATCAATAACACCGCTGTATATAAAGAACTGAATTACCTTTTGATTTCTATTAAAAAAGGAAATAGCGGAAATCTCTCCAACAATCAGCAGAACGGTAAATTTTCTGTCAATCCCAATGAAGTAAAGGTATTATCGGAAATCAGTGTGAATCTCGAATCAAAAGATGCTCTCAAAGCTTTCCTTTACATCAGGGATGAAGAAACCCAGAAGCTGATTGCCAAAGACAGCCTGGAACTGAACAGCGACCTTTTCAAAAAAAAAACAGCTAAGATAGAAGAAGATGCTGCTTACGAACTCAGAGGACTTACCATCGATGAGACAAAAACCAAAGTAGGAAAAGACTTTTATGATATGTTTTACATGCAGTACAGTCAGCTTCCTGATAAAAGCAGTAGCGTAATAACTATTACAGAACTTCCTCTCCGCGGAACCAGTGGTCAGATTAATATTCAGATGGAAGATAAAATTATTTACAGTTTTATGACCAATCCGGCAGAGGATTATTTAAAAGAACAATTAAGCTATAGCTTAAAATATATCAAAGAATTTAATGCTAAGAAAAATCTTATAAAAAATGAATTCATCTATTAAAAATGTCCGCCATGAAAACGTTTATCATTATTTTGACATGTATTGCGGGTATTTTCTACGGAAAAGCTCAGCAACTCGTCTATAAGCCGGTAAATCCAGCCTTTGGAGGAGATACATTTAATTATCAGTGGCTTTTAAGCTCTGCTAATGCACAGAACCCATTTGATGAAAAAAATGATTTCAGCGATTTGCTGGATCGAGTGAACTCTCTTGATAGTTTTACTGAAAGTCTTAACAGGCAGATCCTCAGTGAACTTTCACGAAAACTGTTTGAAGAACAGTTTGGTGATGGAAACATAAAACCCGGAAATTATCTTTTCGGTTCCCTTTATCTACAAATTACCAATACTAATCAGGGACTTTTAATCAATATTTTGGATACCAGCAATGGCGATCAGTCCGAGATCGTAATTCCGAAATAGGTAATCACTAAAAATAAACTTACCATGACAACCTACACTTATACCAGAATCTTTTTCTGCACCTTCCTGCTATGCATTTTGCAGGCCTGTAGTTCAATATTTGGTTTACCTTCGGATCCCGAAAAACCAACAATGGGAGAGGTTACATCTTCCACCGCAGAATTAAAAAATCTTCCACTTCCCAAAGAGAAGATTGTAATAGGAGTCTACAAATTCAGAGACCAGACCGGCCAGTATAAACCTTCCGAAAATGGAAACAACTGGAGTACGGCAGTCCCTCAGGGAACTACTACCATTCTTATCAAAGCATTAGAAGACAGCCGCTGGTTTGTCCCTATTGAAAGGGAAAATATAGCCAATCTTCTCAATGAAAGACAGATCATCCGTTCCACCAGACAGGAATATATCAAGGATGCAGACAAAAACAATCAATCACTTCCACCTCTTTTATACGCCGGGATTCTTCTCGAAGGCGGCGTTATCTCATACGACAGCAATATTCTGACCGGAGGACTTGGAGCAAGATATTTCGGAATCGGAGCTTCCACACAGTACCGTCAGGACAGAATTACCATCTATCTCCGCGCTGTCTCTACACTCAACGGAGAAATTCTTAAAACGGTTTATACTTCTAAAACCATTCTTTCAACCAGCGTTAATGGGAGCTTTTTCAGATATATTGATACTGAAAGATTACTGGAAGCTGAGGTAGGTCTGACTCAAAACGAACCTGTTCAGCTCGCCGTAACAGAAGCAATAGAAAAAGCTGTGAAAGCCCTGATTGTTGAAGGAATCAGAGATAAAATATGGGGGAAGGCAATAGATGAGAATGGAGGATATCAAAGCTTAATCAACGAATATAACAGAGAGCAGGAGCAAAATAATGACAGAGCTATTGGAGGCAGATATCCGCAGGATTACAGACAGAAAGTATCCATATTTGCGAATGTTGAAGGACAGAAAGTTAAAGATGACTATGTAGGTCCTAAAATGAATGTTGGTGGAAAAATAGGACTTAAATATTTCCTTACTCCTTATCTGAATATGGAACTGAACGCAAGCTATTTTACGCTTGAAAATTCAAATATTGTGAAAAGAAACTACTATGGTCCTGAAGTGAATCTGGAATACATCCTTTTTCCAAAATACAGATTCAGTCCATTTGTTTATGGTGGAGCAGGAGCGTTGTATTCAAAATATAAACCCCAATATAAAGCACAGTTCGGTGGTGGGCTGGAATATATGATCAGCAAGAATTTTTCGCTGAGAGCCTCCGCCCAATATGACCTTGGCTTCAAAGACGATTGGGAAGGCCTTGTGAATGGGAAAAGAAAAGATCAGGCTTTGCGCTTTGGAATAGGAATCAACTTTTACTTCGGAAACAAATAAAAACACGAACTATGAAAACTATAATTAAAATATTCAGCATATTCATCTTTGCTTTTTGTCTGTTTTCATGCAATGAAGACCTTGTAGAACAGGCTCAAACAGGAATGTTAAAAGGAAAAGTCGTAAAAAGAGGTAGCAATGTGCCGCTTTCTAATGTGAAGATATTTACCAATCCTACGACACAAACGGTTTTCAGTGGTACAGACGGTTCATTTGAAATCGCTACCATGCCGATAGGTAATTATTCTGTAAAAGCAGAGCTTTCAGGATATATCACAAGCTTTCAGTCAGTCAATATACAAAATCAAAATCAGGTGGTAACGGTAGTTTTTGAGATGGATGATGATACTTCATTGAATTCTCCTCCCGCTACACCACAGTTGCTAAGTCCGATAGATAACGCAGTAAATCAACCTTTGAGCGTCGAATTAACCTGGAGCGCAACAGATCCCGATACAGCAGATGTATTAAGATACAGTCTGACCATTAAAAATAATCTTGACACTAATGTGATTCAGGTTAATGATTTGACAGCAAACCACTATACGCTTTCAAATCTGAAGTTTGGTGTAAGTTACTTCTGGCAGGTGTCTGTTTCGGACGGCATTCACCAGCCAGTTTTAAGCTCTATCAGTAAATTTACCACCAATACAGTTCCGGCCAACAGGTATCATTACGTTCAGAAACAAAATGGAAACTTTGTGATCATTTCCAGTGATGACCAGGGAAATAATTTCCAGTTTACCAGTTCTTCCTACAACAGCTGGCGACCGCGCAAAAACAATAATGCAGGTCTCATTGCATTCCTTCGTACGGAAGGTGGAAGTACCCATCTTTATACTGCCAATCCGGATGGCTCCAATCCATTTAAAGTAACAACAGTGGCTGTTGCAGGCTTTAATAACTATGAAATGGACTTTGCATGGAGTACAAATGGTAAAGAACTTATTTACTCCAATTTTAATAAGCTTTATAGAATTAATAAAGATGGAAGTGGCTTGAGCTTAGTCTATACAACTCCGGATGGAAGCCTGATCTCCGAATGTGACTGGAGCTATGATGGTAGTAAAATAGCTTTGAAAACCAATGATTATAACGGATATAATACTAAAATTTATGTAATAGACATAAATGGCGCTGTTCTTAAAACAGTATTGTCAGGTACTGCAGGTGCCAGCGGAGGCTTGAACTTCTCTGTAGACGGACAGCTTCTTCTCTTTACCCGTGATATGTCCGGATATTTGGATGGAAGTGGAAATTACCGTCAGCTGGATTCACATATCTTTATCTATAATCTTGTTACAGATGCTGTGAGTGATATTTCTGCTGAAAGCGAAAAAGTACTGGGAACGAATGATCTCGATCCTAGGTTCTCACCAAATAATGCTCAGATTATCTTCATGAATACCTCCAACGATAATATTTCTCAAAGGAATGTAATGGTCATTGACCTTAGTAGTACGCTGACCGATATGACAAGGGCAACACTGTTCAGTAATGGAGAAATGCCGGATTATGAGTAAGATATAGCGTTTAACGTTTAAAGTTCAATGTTTAAAGTCCAAGGTTTTAGTTTTAAAGTGAGGTATGAGATCATATCTGTACCCATTAGAGATCAATTTTTAGAATTAATTAAATAAGTTTTCATGTTTTGTCTCTAGTTTCTCTGCCTCACTTTTTATTTTCAAAACTTTGAATAAATTTAATAATAAAAGACTTTCCCTGAAGTATGATAGAAATTAATATCAGGTGTTAAAGAAAAAATTCCAGACTTTGCATAGGCCTGGAATTTTTGAGTGATTCATGGAAGTCTTTCAGTCGATGATATGATTCTCGATCGCATATTTTACAATTCCGACTGAGTTTTTGGCATTGAGTTTCAAAAGAATTCTTTTTCTGTGTGTTTCTACCGTATTGATACTGATAAATAATTTTTCTGATATATCTTTACTGCTGCATCCGTCGCATATAAGTTTGAGAATTTCCATTTCTCGACGGGTGAGAGGTTCTTTGATGTGAGGATTGGGTTTTCCCTGTTCACTACTAATAAAATTGATCATTCTTTCTTTTGCGTGATCACAGATGTAGATCTCATTAAGAAGTAAAACATTGATGGATTTAACAAATTCGTCATAGGAACAGTTTTTATCCAGATAAGCTTTAATACCTTTATTGAAGAGTTTTCGGATGTCAATCACATCATATGAACTCCCAATGATGATGATTTTGGTATTTTTATGTTCTGAAATAATACTTTCCACCAGCTTGCAGATTTCCGAAAGCACGAGCATGTTGGAACTCATCACAAGCATTTCCGGAGGTTCTTCTTTTAAATGTTTGGAAAGGTTTTCTAAAGAATTACAAATATCAATGGTACTGAAAATTTTGCTTTGGGTAAGCAGTCTTGATAATCCCTCTGTGTAGAGCATGGGCTCATCAAAAATGGTCAATCTTGGTTTCATCATGGTTTGTTTTATTTATATAAAAATAGGAAAAAAACTTCACATTTTGAATAAAATTGTTAAATATTTTAAAATTATTATGTTTTTATTAGTAGTAAAACGTTATTTTTATTGATTTTTCATTAAATAATTCTCTTTTTGTGGAGTTTTTTGGAGTTATTGCTGTTAAAATCTATTGTTCATCATTGTTTTCAAAGGTTATTTTGAAATGTGGTACTATTTAACTAACGTGGTAGGGATATGCTTTACCGGAAAATTAACGGAGTTCGCAATGAAGCAGAATTCGTTGGCCTTATGATGAAGTTGTTCTGCTTTTTCAAGCATAGATTCTTCTGAAACCGTTACGGTGGGGTGTAAAGTTACTTCTGTAAAATGACCGCTTCCACTGGCTGTTTCTGCCATGATACCTGTTGCTTCATCAGTATAATCTGTAACGATAATACCGGCTTCAGAACAAAAATGAAGATACCATAGCATATGACAGGAGGAAAGTGAAGATAACAGCATGTCTTCCGGATTGTGTTTCGTTTTATCACCTCGGAACGCCGGATCAGATGAACCTTCAATAACAGTTTTGTTTTCTGCTGAAATAGTATGGCTTCTTTCATAATCTCTATAACTGCTTGTTCCCGTTCCCTGGTTTCCTGTCCACTGAATGGTAATTTTGTAATGGTGGTTTTTCATATTTTAAAGATAAAAGATAAAAGATAAAAGATAAAAGATAAAAGATAAAAGATAAAAGATAAAAGATAAAAGATAAAAGATGTTGTTGTTAAAATTCAATAGGGGTGGGCTATAATTCTGAGCATAACCTGAAAGGTTACGAACGTCAGTTCACGAAGAAAGCCCGCCTTTAAAATTATAAAATTCATTGGCTTTAGCCAAAACTTAAATTATAAATCATATTCTATAGGTATAAATGCAAAATAAAAAAACCTCCAGAAAACTGAAGGTTTTAAATTTTTTAATTAGAGAATTCTATCAATTCTTCTTTTTTGGCATTGTAGATTTTGTATTCTAAATATTTAAAAGAATCCCTTGGGACAATGGTTACCCACTTTTTGTATTTGATAAACCATTTCATCTGGATACTTTTAATGCCTTTTGTAAGGTAGGCTTCCACAAATGGGTGTACATGCAGGTAGATTTTTCCTTTTTCTTTCTGCAGAATGTTTCTTAAGGTTTCACCCATTCTTTCCACGATAACAATTGGAGCTACAATTTCTCCGTCTTTGTTCGGGTTTTCTTCTTTGGTGTCGATCTGTTTTTCCGGACGGTTTCTTTGTCTGGTGATCTGAATCAAACCAAATTTACTAGGAGGAAGGATTTTGTGGCGAGCTTTGTCGCGCTTCATTTCCTCTTTCAGATGCTCATAAAGATCTCTTCTGTGATCAGAATTCGGCATATCTATGAAATCGATAACGATGATACCTCCCATATCGCGGAGGCGAAGTTGTCTTGCGATTTCTGTAGCAGCCATTTTGTTCACTTTCAGTGCATGCTCTTTGTTGACAGCAGTTCCGGTAGTAATATTGTTTCCGGAGTTGACATCTACTACGTGAAGTGCTTCTGTGTGTTCAATAACAAGATAGGCTCCTTTGGAACTCGGAATGTTGACGTGTTTTCCGAAGCTCTGTTTAAGCTGTTTTTCAACATTGTAATATTCCAGAAGTGGAATATGAGAATCATAAAACTGGACAATATTTTTCTTTTCAGGGGCAATTACTTCAATGTAATTTTTCATTTCGTTAACCATTTGCTCATCATCGCAGATGATATTCACGAAATCCTGATTAAAATTGTCTCTTAGAATAGCTGAAGCTTTGTCTTCTTCGCTTAAAACTTTAGACGGAACTTTATTTCTCTGGATGTTTTTGAAAGTGCTTTCCCATTTCTGAACCAGCTGGTTCATGTCATTATGCAGGTCGGCTACTTTTTTTCCTTCTGCTACCGTTCTGATAATCACTCCAAATCCTTCAGGCTTAATGCTGTCGATAAGAGTTCTTAATCTTTCTTTTTCTTCAAAGCTTCTGATCTTTTTGGAAATGGAAACTTTATTGTCAAAAGGAATTAAAACCAGGAAACGTCCTGTTAATGAAATCTGGGTAGAAATTCTTGGGCCTTTGGTAGAAATAGGTTCTTTCGTAATTTGTAGCAGAACCACATCGTCCTTGGCAATTACTTTGTCTACCGTTCCGTTTTTGTCTATTTCGGGTTGTATCTCGAAATTCTTTAAGCTCGAAGTGCTTTGTTTTTTGGAAATAGTATCTTTTAAAAACTTTCTGTATGTAAGATACTGAGGTCCCAGATCCTGGTAATGCAGAAATGCATCTTTGTCATATCCGATATTGACGAATGCTGCATTCAGATTGGGTGCCAGTTTTTTTACTTTTCCTATAAACAGATCTCCAACTATAAAATCGCTTTTGTCTTCTTGCTCATGAAGTTCACATAGTCTTCCGTCTTCCAGCAGCGCAATCTTTGTAAGATCATCTTCATGCGAAACTATTAGTTCTTTCTTCATTTTTTAATAAGATAAAATTGTTAAGATTATAGGAAGTGGATGTTTTTTATCGATTAATTCATCTATTAAATATAATGATTTTGAATGAAAACCTTTATATGTTTATTAAAATAATATTTGAAACCCTCCGTTTTCCGCGGAATCTTATAGTTGCAAACAAAAATATAGTTAGTGAACTTTAAAAATTTAAATCCACCAACTATATTATTATATTGTAAATCTCGAGAAAAAGAGATTATTTTTTCTTATGTCTGTTTGCTCTTCTTCTTTTCTTTCTTTTGTGAGTAGCAACCTTGTGTCTTTTTCTTTTCTTTCCGCTTGGCATAATTTTAATTTTTTAGTAACTAGTTAATATTCAGTTAATGTTCTTATTTTACTGCAACTTTAGTTTTTACTTTCTCAACAAAAGATTTTGAAGGTTTGAAAGCAGGAATGTTATGAGCAGGAATCTCAATTGCAGTGTTTTTAGAAATATTTCTTCCTGTTTTAGCAGCTCTTGTTTTAATGATAAAAGATCCAAAACCTCTTAGATAAACGTTATCCCCATTATACATAGAAGTTCTGATCTCCTGCATAAAAGCTTCTACAACTTTCTGTGTTTCATTCTTTTCTGTTCCCAACTTATTTGAGATGGTGTTTACCAATTCTGCCTTTGTCATTTCCTTATTTTAATTTTAAATTTTAGGTGTGCAAATTTAGTTAAAAAAATTGAATACTAGCAAATTAGTGGCAAAATATTTTTATTCAAAGAGTTGGACTTTTTATGTATACACTATATTAAGGTGCAGTGAAGATTATTTAACAATAAAATAATACAGTCGGATAAAGGTACAAAAATTTGATGAACAAAATTTAATAAATGCTGGTTATAGCAGGCTTTACAGTACTTTCTTATCTTGAATATAATATTTTGAGATCCTCTTCTCTGTCCTCATACATCACGGGGAATTGATTTTTTTTAGTGAAATCAATTTTTTTTATAAACTGGAATTATAATATCCGTTTTCTACACAGAAGCGTATAAGGTGAAGTTTGGTTTTTAACCCCAGTTTTTCTGTTAGCCTGTTGATGTAAGTATCTATAGTCCTGGTACTCAGATTAAGTTTTTCTGCAATTTCTTTATTACTGAATCCTTCATAACAGAATCTCATAAGCTGTATTTCTGCCGGTGAAAGCTCTTCCTGTCCTTTTTTCTGCCTGTCCATATATTCCTGTACGGCAAGAGGTTGTTGTTCCCATTCTTTAGAATATGCTTGATAATCAAAGTCTTCAGAGGCAATGCTTCCTTTAATAATATCTTTTATGATGGTACTCTTTTTCTGACAATAATAGATATTGGGAATCTTTGAAAGGATTTCGGCCATATCTTCCTGATAAGTGCCGGAGTAGGTAATGATGGGAGTTTCTGTATTGTTTTTTCTGATGTACTTAATGGCTTCAATTCCACTTAATACCGGCATGAAGAGTTCAATAATGAACACATCTTCCTGTCTTCTGTAGATTCTGTTTACCAGTTCATGCCCATTGTTACAATCATTCAGAAGCATATAGAAAGGATTTTCCATAAGGGTTTTGATCATTATTTTTTTAAAATAAAAATCACTGTCTGCAATGGAAAAACGTACGGTATTAGATAATATTTTACTCATTCTTAATATCGATTTGGCGAATGATATTTAAAATTTAGAGGTCTAATTTATGAAAAACTTATCAAAGTGAAAATTAATATTAATTTAATCAGGGTTTTCACGAAACAGGGTTGGGGAAATTACGTATTGTGCATAAAATTTTTTTTTTATATTTTCACAGGCCAAACAAATCGCAAATTATGTCTTCTAACAGGGAAAAAAAATTAAACAAATCTGACGTCAGAACGGGCATTTGGAAGTTTATTCTGTCATTTGTTGTTTTGTCGGTTGTATCTTTTACGTGCTTATTTCTCTTCTTTAAGAGTTATGATATACAGCGCGAAGGGATTAGTCGTGAAGCTGAAGCCTATAAAGAATTGATGCTTCGAAGTGACGTGCTAAAGGATCACATTGATGATATTTACGACAAAATGAACCAGCTTAGCATTAATAAGGTGGAGAATGAAGTGTTTCTCAGAACCAGTATTATGGATAATGTGAGAGATGCTAAAAACATTATGGGTAAAGACAGTGTGCAGAGCTTTAAACATTATGCTGTGCTGATGAAACAGATTGTACCGATGATGACTTTAAAAGCCAAGATCATTGAAGTGGAGTATCAGAAGAAAACAGTTTTAAGAGATCTTGATGAATGTATGGGTAAGATCAAAGTAACCAATAATGAACTGAGAAAAGACCCTACAAGAAATTTCACAGGAAGTAAAAGAAGAAGATAAAAAGAAAAGATATGCAAGGACAAATCACATTATCTAAGAAAGAAAGGCATTATCAGTTTTTTTATTTAATACTGATGCTGGTAACCGCCATGTTATTTTTGGGAGTGATCTTTTTAAAAGGATTTGTATCTCCTTTTTCTGATGAAGATGTAAGAGGAATTCAGAATCTTGAGCAGAAAGCAGAATTTGAACAACACCAGAAAGTTGTTCTTCCTATCATGGACAGTACTTATACCATGATTACCAAACTTACGGACGACGGGCCACAGCCTTTTATCGAAAACAATATCCAGTTGGGAGTCAACGACCTTAACAGCTATTTCAATAGTACTGACGTTGTGGACATTCGTAAAGATGCCTATCCACAGATCGCAAAATTTTATAAAATGTATTTTGATGACAAAAAAGTCATTTCAACAACCTCTGAAGACATTAAAATTTTCCAGAAACAGGTAGATGAATGCAGAATCGGATTTAAAGATAAGCAGAATAAGCTTTATCAGCGCGAGCAGGATCTGAAAGCAAGAATGCAGTAAGCAATAAATACTAGGAACTTTAAATAAAACACATCACAATTACTAACTATGAATTATTTTCAAAAGAACAAGAAAAACATTATTATCGGTGTTATTGCAACTTTGCTGATCGCAGCATTGGTTGCTCTGTGGCTGCAGAAAAAGGTAATACACTCAGCCGATGATATTGTTGGGGTGGTTTATCCGTCTTCATTGGCGGTAGGAGACACACTTTTATTCGAAGATAAAACCCAGTTTGCGAAAACCAAAAGATGGAATTTCGGAGATGGGACAACTTCAGATAAAAACAGTGGTATTCACTTCTATAATAAACCAGGGTACTATCAGGTAAGTTTGATCGTTGACAACAAGTACACGAAATCTTTCCCTGTAATGGTAGGCGCAAGAAGCGTTCAGAAACCAAAAGATACGGCAATGTCAAAAACGACTATCGAAGCTGTGAGCCAGGCGATGCAAAATGAAAATGTGACTTTCCGTGCTGTTTCTGATGCAAAACAGTTTGCATGGAAATTCGGTGAGTCTGGAAATACAGATGCTAAGGATAAATTTACCATCTATTCCTATAAAAAACCTGGAGAGTATCTGGTGACTCTTTACACAGAACAAAGCCAGGATCCTATCTATCACCGTATCAAAATTCTTCCGGCTTATGATGCTCTTGCAGAGGATGAAGTTTCAGTAGAAGACTCTTATGCAAAAGTAGATAACGATTTTAAATATCACCTGCAGCAGATTGCTAACGGAAACAGTTTCAATATGCATTACAATTACCTGTTGAAAACGTATCTGTGTAACAATGAAAATACTGTGGTAAAAGTAAACGACAGCAAAGTCAATAACTTCTACATGTATTGTGCAGGCCTTCAGTTTGACAAAAATACGGTAATCCAGACAGTAAAAGTAAACCTGGATGATACGCAGAACTGTGTAACTAAAGTAGATATTAATCAAAGCAAATAATTTCGTCCGGTCTTACGGATGTGCCAATCATAAAAAGATTAAATAGGATGAAAAATAAATTTCCTCTAGCAGCATATTATATAGGGTTATCAGTATTATTGACGAGTTGCCAGGTAAAACTGCCGTCAAAGAAAACCCCGGAGCCTTCACAGTATGGGCAGGTGGATGCTTCACCTGTCGTTAACGGATATCCAAAAAAGTCAGTTCCATGGATTGTTATTTCAGACAGATCCAGAAATACGGCTTATTTGGATAAAGATAATGAGAAGTCTTACAAAGAAGTAAAATTCCTTGAACCTTTAATGGTTTTAAAACATAGAGACGGAATGGTAAAAGTAGCGGAATATGTTCCGGATGCTTTAATGAAAAAAGTTTCCTCAAAATCAGTCAAGACCTACGGCTGGATTCAGGAATCTGATCTCCTTCTTTGGAATAATGCCTTAAAAAGCGAAAAAACAGGTTATCCTGTAAGAGTGGCAGTAGTGCCTAATAACAGCGAAGTCATCAGAAATGCTGAAAGATACTACAAAAATGACTCTATTATGGTGTTTAATTCACCAAGTCTTATTGAAACAGCCAACGTGAAAATTCCTAACGGACAAATTGTTTACGTATACAAAATGGCTGAAAATAACAAACGTTTCCTGGTAGGTAAAAAACCGTCTGTTGATATGGATAGTATCAACAAAGGACTTTACGGATGGGTAAGCTCAAATGTAATTTCCAGCTGGGGAGAACGTTCTGCAATCAAACTAAAAAATACAACAGGAATTAATGATACGGCATTGGGAATCCATGAAGGACACCCAGGTGGATCTGCTTCAGATGCGGATAATAAAACAGCAGTTCTTCTTACTGACGTAAACAAGAGAACACCTCTTGAAAATATTTTTCCTGTAAATCTTCCTTTAGAAGAAGCTCCAACTCCGGATTCAAAGACAAAATATTTCACCAATATTTTAGATTACAGCAAAAACTTTGTATCCAATGTATTGGGAGAACCTATCTATTTTGACCGTTACAGAGAAATCACGGAAAGAGATAAAAATATCAATATTGTTTTCGCATTAGACGTAAGTGCTGCCAATGCACCTTATGCACCTATTGTAAAATCATTATTACAGGATCTTCAGCTTAGATTTGAAAAACCATCTTATTTTAGTAATGTTAAATACGGAGTGGTTTTATATAAAAATAATCCTTGTGGGGAGAATATTTCTGTATCCAATTTAAGTACAGATTACAGCAAGATTTCCTCGTTTATTGATCAGAAAACAAATGAAATGAACTGCGCAAGCAATAATGGTTATCAGCCGGTAGGAGAGGCTCTTACTGCCGCTGGAAATCTTCTTTCAAATGTTCCTGATGAAACCAATATTGTAGTAACTGTAGGTACTTCTGCTAACCAAAGCGGAAATATGTACAGTGTAATCAGTTCTTTGACCCAGGCTCAAGCAAGGTTAATCATGTTCCAGACCAGTGCAAGATCATCTGATACTTACAATGATTTTGTATTGATGGCAGAAAATGTGGTAACCAATACAGCTAAAAACATTGCTGAACTTAAAAAGCAGAAGATCATCAACCAATATGATGTGCTTACCAAAAACAATTTCAGCCTTGTGGAAGGTGATGAGGGATTCTTCTCTTTAGCTTATCCTAAGCAGAGTATGTCTCAGGGATTCGTTATTTTCCCTAAAAAAGGAGATATTACCACTCCGGGATTCCTGAAAAAATCTGTTGACAGCCTTATTGCACAGGTTACTTTGGATAATCAGACTGTAGATAAATCTTTGAATGAATATTTCCATTCATCGGTAGGTGCAGGAAGAACAGATGTAGATTTAAAATATAAATATCTGTATCCGGGACTTACCAATCCGGTTTCTGCCGGAATTGCAGCACAGCTGATCAACTACGGAAGCCCATTCCTTGTGAAAGGATATATTCCAAAAGAACTGAAAGAGTTTACACCGGGAATAGAAAAAGGAATCCTTATTTCTGAATCCGAATATGATAACTTAAAAGCTTTCTATACCGAAGTTTACAGAAATACTCAGGCGGACCGTGCAGACTTCAACCAGGCAAGAGCAGTGAAAGAATATGTAAAGCTGTTGAAGAAATATAATCCTACGATAAAATTCTTAGATAAAGGAGCTCTTTATGAGCTGCCAATGTCTTATGCTATCGGAATGAGTACAGGATTTGATCTTACTGAAGAAGAACTGATGGCTAAATATAAGCTGAAAGGTTGGAAAAAATCAAAAGTCGTTCCTAGTGAAACGGTAAAAAATTATTTCCAGCACTATAAAAATTTAGCGGACAGAATGCTTGCCAACAGAAACAATCCAGCTGTAAAGATTCAGCAGAACGGACAGACTTTCTACTGGCTGAATGAGTACTTTACTCCATCAAGAATTCCGACAGAACAACCGGAATACACAAAACATTAAGAAATTCATTTTATGATATCAAAAGCAGGAGTATATACTTCTGCTTTTTTTTGTACTGTAAAGTCAGGGAGATATATTAATTAATTTTAAACCTTAAACTTTGAATTTTTGAACCCTAAACTCTCTTTATTTCTCTTTGAGGTGTAAAAATATTTTTTATCTAAAAATAGAGATATAATTTAAAACGCTGTTTCAATGGGTGTTATAATGCGGTGTGTAAATCCATTATCGTAGAATTACTACAAGAAATCGTAGAACTACTACAAATTTTCAGATTTATATTCAAAAGTTTTTTTTAGCGGAAAAGAGCCTCTATATTTGCTAACACAATCACCACATCACAAAATATTACTAACGATTAAATTTACTAATCATGGCCGAAAGAAATTCAAGAGGAATCTTAAAATTCAATAATGGAGAAGGGCAGAAGCTGTTAAAAATGAACTACAGCGTTTCCAGATCTACAGACGTTTCAGGACGTGTAGCATCAGATCCTTCTAACGCATTAATCAAGGTTACAGTAGAAGCTACTGAAAAGTCAGACATCCTTGAAAGCTTACTAAACGGTAAATATAAGCCAACAGTAGGAGAGATTACTTTCAACAAATCTCACGAGGAAGGAACATTGATTACTTTAAACTGGCAAAACGGATATGTTATCCAGCATCAGGTAGACTTTGATGCCATAGACAGCAACAGTATGCTGATCAGCTTTGTAATCAGTGCTGAGACGATTGACTACGGTACTTCTCAATACGCTGGGCTATGGCCATCCAGCTAAAATTGACACACATTATCAACATTCATAAGAAAAAAGACTGTCCCTATTTAAGACGGTCTTTTTTTGCCTGAATGAAAAAACTATACCTGAAAATTTCATTCTGTAACATATTTATATAGTGTCTGTTATATAATTTTGTTATCTTTAATACCAACACAAACACAAAGCATATGAAAACCGAATCAAAGACCAAAGGATCTTCCTTCCGTCCGTCACAAAACGCAGATGGAATATCTGAGAATCATCATGCAGGCATCAACCGGCTGGTTAAATTGTCACTGGTTATAGAGGGTAAAATTATTTCGTACTATAAACATTTCACTCTTAAACAAAAAGCGAGTCACCATCATGAATTCTGCCTTACCCTTGCTCATGATGCATTGGGAGACAGGCAGAGCCATACCCTTGAAGAAGCCAATAAATTTCTTGGAAAACGCCTTACAGCAGTTATTTCCTACAAAGATATTGAAAAGAGCCCGGAAAGAAATTTCGTTGGGATTATTACCAAAGTAGGATTCAGCCAGGAAAAAATGAGCCTGGGAAATATTGTACTTTCCGGATACAGTCCCACAATCTTGCTGGATGGCGCTCCACATATTCAGAGTTTTGGTGGTGGGCAACCTGTTAATATGGGAATCATCGCCAAAGAAGTAATTAAACAGGGAATAGATAAAGAGCGTTTTGATATCAGAGTAGATACCAATGATTATTCTCAAATCATCTACAGCAGCCAATATAACGAAACCCATTATAATTATCTGGCGAGAATGGCAGAAGCTTATGGCGAACAGTTCTATTACGATGGTGAAGTATTGCATTTTGGAAAACTTCCTCCACAGAATAAGCCTATAAAACTGTTATACGGAAGTAATGCAGATAATATCCGGGTAGAATTAAAAGCTGTTCATACAAAACCTCAGTATTATGGCTATAACAGCAGTAAAAACGAAAAGCTTACTTCAGGGGAAACTCCGGTTGGTCATTTAGGTGATCTAGCCCGTACAGCATACAATCATAACGATAAAATATATAAAACTCCGGCACTACAGGTTGCACCTATCAAAGCAACAACTCATCTGGATGTAGAACATTCTCAAAGAAGTACATCAGGAAGTGAGGCCGTTAATGTATTTTCAGTTTCCGGATCTACAACCGTTCCTTTTTTACACCCGGGATGTATTGCAGATATTCACATGAGAAAACCGGACAGTAATGAAACTTCCTATTTTACAAAGGTAATGGTGACAGAAGCTGTCCATGAAATTGATACAATTGGTCATTACACCGGTACTTTCAAATCTATTGCTGCAGACACGGGATTTCTGCCCAAACCGGAATTTACTGAACCCGCTGCGCAGCCACAGATCGCAACCGTTATCTCTAACACAGATCCGGAAGGTCAGGGAAGAGTTCAGGTAAGATTCGACTGGCAGATGAATGATAATACTCACTTTGTAAGAGTAATGAGCCCTGATGCAGGAGGAACAGATCAGATTACTCAAAATCGTGGCTATGTAGCTATTCCCGAAGTAGGTGATCAGGTGATGGTTAATTTCGTGCACAGTCATCCCGACAGACCGTTTGTGATGGGAGGAATGTTCCATGGCGGAATAGGCCTTGGTGGAGGAGCAGACAATCGTGTGAAATCTATTCAAACGAGAAGCGGCCACAGAATCGTTTTCACAGAAGACGAAAGCATTATTATTACAGATAAAAGCGGGAATGAAATTCATCTGGATACCACGGGAAGCAATATTAATATCACGGCACCTGAATCCATGACCCTGAACTGTAAGAATATGAATATTAATGTTGGGGAGAATATGACGACAACGGTGGGAATGAATAAGTCTGATAGTATTTCAATGAATCATACGGAGAGTGTGGGAATGATGAAAAACCTTTCTGTAGGTACTAATTTCATGACCAATGTTGTGGGTAGTTTAATGGAATTTGTTAAAGGAAATAGAGAATCCAAAGCAAAAGAAGTAAAAGAAAATTCTAAAAGAAGAGAAATTATTTCTCTGGAGAATAATGATATTCATGCACAGAATCAGTTTAATAATAATAGTGGTGAAAATTCAAAAATGCATTAAATCATGTCTATTATAAGAGTTACTGAAGGCGAGAATATAACAGCAATAGAAAAAAATTGGACAGTTTTTACTGATCATTTTGAAGCGTATGCTGGAAATAATAGTCATTTTACAGCTAAAAATGGTACATTTATCGGTGAACCTAAAAAAGATTTGTCTGAAGAAAAAAAATATTTTGTAGAAGGAAAATGGTATTCAGATGCTGAAGGTAAAAATCTAATAACCCAGGCAGCTATAGGCCAGGTTGTATATTTTCATATAAAAACGCAAAATATTACAGATCCTGATGCAAAAGTAACCTTACAATTATATGATGATGATGGAGGGCTTGGCGGAGAACCTGATCCAATAAATGTAAGAGAAGTTAAAGAAGATGGAAGTCCTGGTGCTCTGGTTACTGAGAAACAGGTAATCAATAATAAAATTGTCTATAATCTCACTTTAAGTGATGGCTTGGCAAGTTTTATTGAAAATGATTTTGGAGATAATATTGAGCTTTATTTTGAATGCAGTTATAAAGAAGATTTAAATATTAAGCTTCCATTAACGTCTGATTTTTATCTTAATGTTGAAATCTGCGATAAAAATGTAGTGCAAAGCTTCAATAATAGACAATATGGAAGTTGTGATTTTTATCGTTTCAGGTATGATGATTTCATGCGTCGTCATAAACATTGTGGACACACTCCTCCTGTATATTATTTTGGAGAGATGAGAGAACTTAGTTTCTGGAGTGCAATAGATGATATCAAAGAATGGTGGACCCCAAGTCTCACTGAAGAAATGAAACAAGTAAGTATTTCAGTAAATGAGGTAGAAAAACAGGGGAATAAGTATAAACCTGTTCCTTCAAGCAGTTATGGATTTAAATATTGCACTCGTTTTTCTAGAATTCTTATGCCCAAGCTAACTTCACGCGGTAAAGCATGGCTTACAGAAGCCAGATATAAGCTGCAGGAATATATGGAAAAAGGTGTCATTGACAAAAATTATATCGCAACATATGATACAGTTTTGCCTGAAGGATTAGAAGATAATTTCAACGATCATTTTAAACCCACTTTATTTGAAAGAATTCAATACAGGAATGATCCCCGAAAGTTAGAAGAAATTAAAAAGAATAATATAGAAAAATATTATAGTGATATAGAGATAGATAATGAACGTTTTCAGGAGTTTGCATTTGCTACCCATCCAGATGCTTATGATCCACTAAAAATGAGATATTTGCCAGCGGATGATTTATTAAAGGTAATGTCTACACCAGATATGAAAGAATGGTTGGGAGCTGCTACATGGAAACAAGCATTAATTATGGCAAGAAATTTAGATTATCGTGAAATAACTGAAGTGACTTTAGAACGGTTTTTCAAAAAATATGTATTAGGAAATGATGAATTTAAATAATATAAGAAAGATAATTTGTATTATACTTTTAATCAGTATTAATTATGGATGTTCACAAAACACAAAGCTAGGGCAAATGAAATGGATCTCAAAATATGACTTTTTTGATTTATATAAGAAAAATATAAATAATGGAAATTTTGGTCCTGAGACTGGACTGAAATTAACAACTTTAATGTTTTTAAATGAAAACACTATTTTTTTAGCCGGAAGTAAAGATTTACATAGTTTTTACAATAAACCTGGATACTCAGCAGTATTGTTTGTTTCAAAAGATAAAGGAAAGAGTTACCAGGAAATTACTTTTCCGGAAGAATATGTAACATTTATTACTCCTTCAGATAAATATACTCTAATTGAGACAGGTAGTGGTGGTAATAGCCAATCTGGGAAAGTAGTGCTTTATCTCATGAATAATCATACGTTAGAATATAAAAAAATTGATGAATATTCTTCTAAATCTAAAATTATGTATTCGCAGTTTAATGGTGAAAATGTTGTTTATTCAGAAAATGATAATCAAAAAATATTAAATCTTCTGACAAAAGAAGAAACCGAATTACCGGAGTATTTGAAAAAAACACCTTTTATTCTGAAAAAAGATAATACAGTCGCTTCTTTATTGAAAGATGAAATACAAGAATATAATTTAAAAACCAAACAACAAAAAGTCATCAAAAAATTAAAAAGTAATTATGATGTTCTGTATTATGAAAATGAAGAATATTTATTAGGAAAGTCTGGCAGATTTAAAACTGAAATGACAATTTATAATCAGAATGAAGGCGAGCTATTTGTGGAGAATGAAAAAACAATAGAGTATTACCGCTACAAAAACTTCGCTTGCTATTTCAAAGAAACCCGTCCTTATGTTACATTCTATTATTCTTATGATTATGGTAGAACGTGGAATGAATATCATGCAAAAGATTTTTTTACTACTACTATTCCTAAAGGCTTCTATAAAGATCAGCTTATTGTTTTGGATGTAGCATTTTATGATAAGAATGATAATAGCCACATTATTGTAGGAGAGTTTCAGAAATAAAATATTTCATATGTAGTGTTAATAATTATGAAAGAATTAATTTACATCGTATCGATATGTAGTTTATTTTCATTGTTAGGATGCAAAAGTAATGAACAAAAATTTTTGGATAATCATAAAGTAATTCTTTATGAGACTAAGGAAGCAGGAGATTTTATTAATACTGCAAACATAAAACCTGATGAAGCAAAACAGATTCAAGCAGCTTTTGCTATAAAAAATAATAAGAAACCTGAATCTTATAACTTATTTATAATAGACAATAATTATGTTTTTACCTCTTATTTTCATCCTAAAGTTCCAGAAGCTTCAACAAGGGGAATATGGGTAGATGCTAAAACGGGTAATGCAAAATACATGGAAACTGGAATATGGTTAAGAGCCTATAAACCTTACCTTGAAAATGATGATTCCTTTCCTTTTTAATTAAAACTAGACCATATTATTCAATTAAACAATTTGTCAATGAACAAAATCACAGATCACCTGAAATATTTGTCCAAACTGTCTGCAGTATTCATATTCAACGTGTTGAAAATTTACGCAATTGGAGCCATTTCAACCATTATAGTACTTGTCCTGGGAATTTATATCTTATCAGAAAAACTAGGGCCGTCTTTAGGGCACAGTGGTGCTGGAGGATTTTTGATAACCACTATTACTGCTCAACCTGTTTCAGCGAGTATTTTTTATCTGCTGATTATCATAGCTCCGTTTTTTACAGTAGTTTTTGCCACAAAATATGCGATGTCTGTAGTCATTAATAAACTGCTGCAGGACCATTCCAAGACCATTGTCGTTCCCTTTATAGATAAGGTCATCACTACATTTAAAGCAAAACAGCCTACGGTAATCCGAACCAGTGCAGATTTTGCTATTGCAAAAGTTAAACTGTTGAATGAATTCAGAACCAGTTCTGAGAACAGAATATTGAAAAAGATTTTAGGATATGCCTTAAATAAGATCAAATTTGATGAACTGAATTTAGGGCAGGATAATGCAGACTTTTCCGAAATTATCAAAACCACATTGATTGAAAAATTATATGAACTGGCAGAACCTTCAGCCATGCTGTTCTATATCTACATAGGACTTCAATGGGTCAGCTTGATTTTATTATATTTTTTGAATATTTAAAAGAAAACGGAGTAGGGAACAACAATGGGGCATTAAATGATGGTCATGGAATCATGCTTTAAAACAAAAAAAATACAGTGGCTACTTCTCTAATTGAAGAATTAACTATCTTTATATCATTTAGAATAAAATAGCTAATTTTAGCTGCACAAAAAGAATAAGTTTTGATTCTTTGAAAAAAGAGATGAAAAACATACTTTAAAATCATCAAATCGTAAGCACAACAGAACGCAAATATATTAATATAAGAAAATTATAAATGGGAGTACTAGTAACCAACGAAACAGTAAAGCAACTATTTCACATTGCTCAGTCGATAGCGAAGGAAAATTATAATGGAACTTATGGTGGCCCGCATATTCTGCAGGCTTTAATGCATAAAGATATCGGGCTTAATGAATTCCTGAAAAGTATAGATAAAGATCCGGGCTATTTCTACGAATGGGCTGATGTCCGTATTGAAGAATATCCAAAAACCAACCACCTTCCCGATGAGGTAGGGCAGGATGATGCCATAGATACCCTTATTGAAGAAGCTGATGATATCCGTTTAAAATTAGGATTGGATGAGATTACTCCCATCTGTATTCTTACCGCAATTGTAAAACCACAGGTGGTATTCTCCCTTCAGCAGTTAAAATCACTTCCGTTGAGAGAACATGAGATCTTTAACCTGTATAGAAAAGATACTCCATTTACCGTTTCAGAAGACGGAAATTTTTCATCATTATTTTCAAATGGTGCAGAGTATTCAGACTCTTCCTTTCCTTCCATTAAAAGCTATTGTGTGGATAGAACAGCACAGGCAAGAAAAGGGGAAATCGAAAATATCATTGGTAGAGATAAAGAACTGAGAATGTTGGTGGAAATTCTTTGCCGAAGAAGCAAACCGAATGTAATCATTATCGGAGAGCCGGGAGTAGGGAAAACAGCATTAGTAGAAGGTTTCGCTACAGAAATTATTAAAGGAAATGTTCCTGAAATGCTTAAAAACGGTACTCTTTTAGAACTGGACACCGGAGCACTATTGGCAGGAACTTCTTATAAAGGCGAAATTGAAGACCGTCTGAAAAAAGTTATCAATGAATGTAAGAAAATTGAAAAAGCCATTCTTTTCATTGATGAAATTCATACCCTTTTAGATCCTAAAGGAAGTATTGGAAACGTTGCCAACCTCCTGAAACCTGAGCTTGCCAGAGGCGAAATTACCGTAATCGGAGCTACCACGCAGGAAGAATACAGAAAAATTATAGAGCCGGAACAGGCTTTCAACCGTCGTTTTGAGGTGTTAACGGTGAATGAACCGGACGAGAAAACCTGTGTCAAAATGATTGATGTACTTCTTGAAGGATACAAAAAACATCACGGAATTGAAGTTGAAAAAACAGCTCTTCCGGAATGTGTACGTCTGGCAAAAAGATATGCAAAAGGTAAAAAATTACCGGATGCCGCTATTGATTTATTAGACAGAACAATGGCTGCCATCAAAATGCTGGATGAATTATCAGAAAAAGAGCTGGACAGCTGGAAAGAAAGCTACGATGCGATTTTAATGGAAGAATATGCAGACAGCAAAGATAAAGCAGATGAACTGATCTGGACTTACAACCTGCTAAGAGATAAAATAAGCCCGATTCTTTGGGGATCACTGAGTGAGCAGCCATCCATTGATAACTCTATGCCGGTAGATCAGATTCAGAAGATTATTGAAGATACTTACGCAGAGCTTTTACAGCATGCTGCCAAGAAAAGAGAAAAAGTAGACAGACTGGAACTGGCAGCCGTAATGGCCGCCAAAACCAATATTCCCATCGGGAAAATCCAGGCTCAGGAAAAAGAAAAACTTCTGAATATGGAATCCCTTCTATTGAACAGAGTCGTAGGACAGGATCATGCACTAAAAATCCTTTCCGATGCTATTGTTGAAAACCGAAGCGGATTAAATAAACCAGGACAGCCAATCGGATCATTCTTCCTTCTGGGACCTACAGGAACCGGTAAAACAGAGCTGGCCAAATCAATGGCTGAGCTTCTTTTCAACGATGAAAAGGCAATGGTACGCTTTGATATGTCAGAATTTAAAGAAGAACATTCCGCAGCTTTGCTATACGGAGCGCCTCCGGGATATGTTGGATATGAAGAAGGAGGGATGTTGGTGAACAAAATCAGACAACAGCCTTATACCGTTGTGTTATTTGACGAGATTGAAAAAGCCCACCATTCCGTTTTTGATGTATTCCTTCAGATTATGGACGAAGGAAAAGTTCATGATAAATTAGGTAAAGAAGGAGATTTCAGTAATGCATTGATCCTGTTTACCTCCAATATCGGAAGTGAAGAAATTGTAAAACAGTTTGAAGAAGGAAAAATTCCGGAATCATCTTCACTCATGCAGATTATGTCAAACTCCGGACGATTCAGACCTGAGTTCCTGGCAAGAATTACAGAGATTATTCCTTTTGCCCCCATCACAGAATCCATTGCAGAAAGAATCTTTAATATTCAGCTGAAATCACTTCATACGTCATTAACAAGATTGGGAATTGCTTTAAAAATTACAGACGAAGCTGTGAAAAACCTTGCATTAGGAGGATTCAGCAGTAAGTATGGTGCAAGACAGATCTCCGGAGTCATCCGTGCTCAGCTTGCAAGACCAATCTCTAAAATGATTGTGAGAGAAGAAGTGAAATCCGGCCAGACTATTCATGTAGATTGGAATAAAGAAGAAGATAAATTAAACTGGAAAGTAGATTAAATATAAAGTAAAAAGGCAAATTTGTTACCCACTTTTGCCTTTTAGCTTATAAATAAAATTAAAATGAAAACAATTGTCAGAAATATCTTTACAGGTTTTCTATTATTAGGATCCGTTATCATGATCAACGGACAGTTTCTTGCCGCCTCCGATACCTCGGAAAGCAGTGTGAAAAAGTATAAAGGTATCATTAATGCCAATAAGGATCTTGTAGAATTTATTGAACAATTACTCCTTCAGAAAGGCCTTCCCAAGCATTTGAGAAATCTCGCCCTGATTGAGTCCCATTTTGACAGAAATATTACCTCAGGCGCCGGAGCAGTAGGAATCTGGCAGTTTATGACTGCACATGCCAACCAGTATGGGCTTACAGAGCAGGGACGTACCGATATTTATAAAAGTACCAAAACCGCTACCATTTCCTTAAGCAATCTTTATAAAAAGTACAATAATTGGGTGACCGTAGTAGCTGCATATAACTGTGGTGAAGGAAATATTGCCAAAGCAATGGAAGCTGCCGGTTCTACTCAATACCATGTGTTTTATAAATACCTTCCTGGAGAAACCATTAATCATGTGAAGAAATATCTTAATGCATGCTATGCAACAGGAGAACTTCAGAGTGTATTGAACAATTATAATTCTGCAAGGCTCAACAAGATTTTCTTTGAGGGAGACCGTAAAGAAACTGCTGCAGCGCTTTCAGAAACAGAGATCAATGCAGGGTTCAATCTGAACGTAGTTGCTGCTGAATTGAACGTAGAAGTAGATAAAATACTGGCCTGGAATCCAGGAATCGTGGAAGAACTCCAGAAAAAAGGGGAAAGCCCTTTCTACCTTCCTGTAGATCTGATGCCCGATTTTCTTCTGAGAAAAAATAAAATATTGGTTCGTTCCATCAAAGAAGGTGGAAAAACTCAACAGTAAAATAATATCCAATTAAAATAAAAAAGCAACCCATAAAACGGTTGCTTTTTTATTGAACAATCTGTTAAAAACATCCTAATATTTTATTAATAAAATCATAATATTTCTCACTGATGTGGAAAATTATTGTTTTTGTTGTTAATTTTCAATCAATTAAAACCCTTTATTGATGAGCTTTTGACTGGTATTGTTAAATCCATTGTCGTAGAATTACTACAAGAAATCGTAGAACTACTACAAATTTTCAGATTTATATTCATTTTTTTTTTTTAGCGAAAAAGAGCCTCTATATTTGCTAACACAATCACCAAATCACAAAATATTATTAACGATTAAATTTACTAATCATGGCCGAAAGAAATTCAAGAGGAATCTTAAAATTCAACAACGGAGAAGGACAGAAGCTGTTAAAAATGAATTACAGCGTTTCCAGATCTACAGACGTTTCAGGACGTGTAGCATCAGATCCTTCTAATGCATTGATCAAAGTAACAGTAGAAGCTACTGAAAAATCAGACATCCTTGAAAGCTTGTTAAACGGTAAGTACAAGCCAACAGTAGGGGAAATCACTTTCAACAAATCTCACGAAGAGGGAACACTGATTACTTTGAAATGGGAGAACGGATACGTAATCCAACACGAAGTAGATTTCGACGCAATAGACAGCAACAGTATGCTGATCAGCTTCGTCATCAGCGCTGAAACCATTGACTACGGTACTGCTCAATTCGCTGGGCTATGGCCTTCAGCAGGTAAATAAGCCTATTCATCATCTTAGTAAAAATAAAATTGGTACAGAACAGTACACTCATTCGGGTATACTGTTCTGTTTTTCCGTTTAAAAGAATTTCAAAAATCCTTTTTCAAAAGGAAAATGATAGATGCGCAAGTGATTTTATTTTTCTGAAGACTCAAGAAGAATACTAGCCAATGCAATGGCAGAAGATGCCGGAAACGGAATCCATGTAATAGCAAATGATGCCTAAACTTAATCCATTTTTCTGATTTAAAAAAGATAAAATAACCAGACCTGAATAAGGTCTTTTTTTATGAAAATAAGTGAATTTTATGTATTTTATTTCTCTTAATAGTGTAATAAATTGTGATTTGAAAGCGGTTTTTAGTCGTATTTAAAACAGTTATTTATAGCATGTTGTGTTTTGTTTTTAAATCTAATGTCGTAGAATTACGACACGAAATCGTAGAACTACTACATCAAATCGTACAATTACGACACTTTTTCAGATTTCCCTTCAATTGCTTTTTTTTCAAAACCAATGAGGTTATCTTTGTTATATAATTATTGAATTACAATTTATTACTAACGATTAAAATTTACAATCATGGCAGAAAGAAATTCAAGAGGAATCTTAAAATTCAACAACGGTGAAGGACAGAAACTGTTAAAAATGAATTACAGTGTATCAAGATCTACAGACGTATCAGGACGTGTAGCATCAGATCCTTCTAACGCATTAATCAAGGTGACAGTAGAAGCTACTGAAAAGTCAGACATCCTTGAAAGTTTATTAAATGGTAAATACAAGCCAACAGTAGGAGAAATCACTTTCAACAAATCTCACGAAGAAGGAACATTAATCACTTTGAAATGGGAGAACGGATATGTGATTCAACACGAAGTAGATTTCGATGCAGTAGACAGCAACAGTATGCTGATCAGCTTCGTCATCAGTGCTGAGACGATTGACTACGGTACTTCTCAGTACGCAGGACTATGGCCTTCTTCAGGTAAATAATCCCATAAACTTAAATAAAAAAAGAAACAGTATGCCTTCGGGTATGCTGTTTTGTTTTTTTAACCCCATCTCGAACCCCCAAATCCTGAATCTCCATTCCCGAAACCCTTCAACAGGCTACCAATTTTTACTCCTATTTTCTTATATTTGTTCATTATTCAAAATATGGACGCAACACACGATAAAAGGCTGTTTCTCATCGATGCTTATGCGATGATTTTCAGAGGATATTACGCATTAATCAGGAATCCGAGACTTACCAGCAAAGGACTGGATACTTCTGCCATCTTTGGTTTTACCAATTCTTTGATCGAATTGATCAGAAGAGAAAAACCTACTCACCTGGCAGTGGTTTTTGATGTTGGACAGGCCAGTGTAAGAACTGATGACTATTCAGATTATAAAGCCAACAGAAGTGAAACTCCTGAAGCAATCAAAATTGCGGTTCCATACATTCACAAAATTCTGGAAGCAATGCATATCCCGATTCTTGGTGTAGAAGGATATGAAGCCGATGATGTCATTGGAACTATTGCATGCAAAGCAGAAAAAGAAGGATATACCACTTTTATGGTAACGCCGGATAAAGATTTTGCACAGCTGGTTACCGATAAAATTAAAATTTATAAACCAGGATTAAAAGGTGGCGATATCGAAATTCTTGGTGTAGATGAAGTAAAAGCAAAATATGAAATTGAAGACCCTAAACAGGTGATAGATTTCCTTGCCATGATGGGAGATGCGGTAGATAATATTCCTGGACTGGAAGGAGTAGGAGAGAAAACGGCAATGAAATTCCTGAAAGAATTCGGAAATATCGAAACATTGCTTGCCAATACCGATAAACTGAAAGGAAAGCTGAAAGAAAAAGTAGAGGCTTCAGCAGAACGTGGTATTATGTCTAAAAAACTGGCAACCATTATCTGTGACGCTCCTGTAGAATTCCATCAGGAACAATATGACCTTGAAACTCCGGATTTTGAAAAAGTAAAAGAAGTCTTCGATGAGATAGAATTCAGAAGACTATATGAAAACCTTTACAGAGCTTTTGCTCCTGCTACTGCGGAAGCAGTAGTGGTAAACGAAGTAGAAGTAAAAGAAAAGCAGGTTTCTGCAGCTGGAGAAGTGAAAGGACAGGTGATGCAGCTTGACCTTTTTGCCAACTTTGAAGAACTGGAACAGGCTACTTCTACAAAGTCTACCATTGAGAATAATGATCACCTTTATCAGTATATAGACAATCCAAAGGCTCAGAAAAAACTGGTTGATAACTTATTACAGCAAAAAGTAGTTTGTTTTGATACGGAAACCACTTCATTGAATGAGCTGGAAGCAGAACTGGTAGGAATGAGCTTCTCTTACAAGAAAGGATTGGCCTATTATATTCCTCTTTCTGAAAACAGAGAAGAAGTGTTGCAGACTCTGGAGATTTTCAGACCGTTTTTCGAAAAAGAAGACCTGCTGAAAGTTGCTCACAATCTTAAATACGATTATAAAGTTTTAAAACAATACGACATCACCGTTAAAGGTGCTATGTTCGATACCATGATTGCCCACTACCTGCTGAATCCGGATGGAAGACACGGGATGGATTACCTTTCAGAAGTGTATCTGAACTACAAACCGGTATCTATTGAAACCATTATTGGAAAGAAAGGGAAAAAACAGGGTAGCTTCAGAGATGCAGATGTAAGAACACAGACAGATTATGCGGCAGAAGATGCAGACGTAACTTTCCAGTTGTACGAGCTTTTTGCTCCTCAATTGAAAAAGGAAAATCTGGAAGAGCTTTTCTTCAATATCGAAATGCCTCTGATGGAAGTACTGGCAAAAATGGAGCTTTCAGGGATTTCTCTGGATGAAAAATGGCTGGCACAGGAAAGTGTTGACCTTGAAAATGACCTGAAGCAGCTGGAAACAAAGATTTTTGAACTTTCAGAAGAAGAATTCAATATGAATTCCCCTAAGCAGTTGGGAGAAATTCTGTTTGAAAAATTACAGCTGGATCCAAAGGCTAAGAAAACAAAGACAGGACAATACGCAACCTCAGAAGATGTTCTTCAAAAATTAGCTTCAAAGCATGAGATCATCAAGTATATCCTGGAATACAGAACCTATCAGAAATTAAAATCAACCTATGTAGACGCTTTGCCTTCACAGATTGAGAAAAAAGATAACAGAGTACATACCAACTTCTCACAGACTACAGCCGCTACAGGCCGTTTGGCGAGTGTAAACCCGAACCTGCAGAATATTCCGATCAGAACGGTGAGAGGACAGCAGATCCGTGGAGCATTTGTTTCCGGAGAAGGGAAAAAGATTATTTCTGCCGATTATTCACAGATTGAACTTCGTTTGATTGCTGAGATTTCCGGTGAAGATAATATGATCAAAGCTTTCCAGGATGGAGAAGATATCCACGCTTCTACAGCTGCAAAACTTTTTAAAATTCCTTTGGCTGAGGTTTCAAAAACCCAGAGAAGCCAGGCTAAAACCGTAAACTTTGGAATTATCTATGGACAGGGAGCTTTTGCTTTGGCAGAACAAACCGGATTATCCCGTACAGAAGCTAAGCAAATGATCGAAGCTTACTTCGAAACCTATCCGAAATTGAAGGAATACATGGCAGAACAGGTGAACAAAGCACGCCAGTTAGGATATGTGGAAACTATTTTAGGAAGAAAACGTCATCTGAAAGATATTAATTCCAATAACTTCGTGGTAAGAGGTCATGCGGAAAGAAATGCTGTGAATGCACCAGTTCAGGGAAGTGCTGCAGATGTTGTCAAGCTTGCCATGATTAAAATAGACAGGGAACTTGAAGAACAACAGCTTAAAACAAAAATGCTGCTTCAGGTACATGACGAACTAGTGTTCGAGTCTCCGGTAGACGAGATCGAAGCTGCCTCAAAACTGATCAAAACCGAAATGGAAAGTGCCTTAAAGACACAGGTTCCGCTATTGGTAGAAATTGGAGTAGGAGATAACTGGTTAGAAGCGCATTAATCAATACTGTAAATCATACCTTAAATAAAAAACTTCCGTCTTTTGGCGGAAGTTTTATTTTTATTAGAATTAGGTTATTGTTTTATATATACCCTTGATTTCAATAAACTGTTTTTTAGTAATGATAACCACTTTTGAAAGCTTCAAGTTTTATTTGCAGATCCTGTTTTATCTTTTCATTAATCGTTACCCATTGATGAGGATTATCAAGTTTGAAATCTTTGTATATACCTAGTAATTCCTCAAAATTAGTTTTAAAAAGATTTAATTTCTCAAAGACTCCGTTTTCAAAAAGGTCAGTATATTCATCAAAACGGTAAAGAAGAAATTGCTCATCATAGGTAAGCTGTTCTTCGTAAGAAATATGAGTGGCGGTTTGAAAGATATTTTTTAAAACTACTTTATTATTCTCATCTAGCAGATGATATAAAATTCCCAATACAGCTCTGGATGTGATTTCTGAATCTGAATCAAGAGTATTCTTGTTTAAGACCTGTATGATATCTTGTGTATTTGCACAAGTGGAAAGCTCAATGAATACATATTCAGATTCATTCTCAGATGCCAATATGGAATCAGCCCAGCTAATGATCTTCTCTTTTCTAATCACACCATAATCTAAAAGGATTACAAAAACCCTCAGCAGATTCCCGTAATCCTTTATTGAAGCTCTTTTCATTTGACGGCTAAATATCGTATTCTATTTCCCCCACATAATGCAGTGAAAAATCATCATTTTCTACAGAAACCGGATTAGGAATCACAAATCTTGTTGCAAAAATGATAGCATTTACAGGCGTATCCAGACTTAGTTCATTCAATTTTTTCTCTAAGATTGGAATCCATTGGTCTGCATAAGAATATTCTGCAAATTTGTCATAAAGACTAAGGTTTTTATCCTCAAAACCATATTCTATAAAGTCATCGTCAAACCACTTAATGTTCTGTGATTCTGCAAACTTGGAAACATACTGATCATCAGTTTCTTCCTCTATATAGTAGTTTTCATCCTCTTCTATGAAGCTATAAAAGTCTTCTTCATTCTTGAAATATCCTAACCAGAAGTGTGAAATTTCTTTATCCATAATTGTATATAAGTATTTTTTTTTATTTTTTATAAGCGAGATTTTTCCTGCTGATAAGCAATATCCTCAGTACTGCTTTTATACAAGAAAATTGTAGCAATTAAAATGTAATATTACAAAAGTTTTTTTGTGAAATGAATTTTTTGAGGTCATGGCACAAAATCTCTGCAGCAAAGATAGTTCCTTAATGGTATTTTATTGTAAATTTATTCTCAGTTTAAATGTAAAAAAATGGATTTTCTTCAGGACCATTACGCTATTAAAAATGAATTGCTGCTGATTCTTATTTCAGTTATTTTAGGACTGTTCATTGGTGCTGAACGTGAATATCGTAACAAATCTGCAGGTCTCAGAACTTTTATCCTGGTATGCTTCGGAGCCTGTCTGTTTACTATACTTTCCATAAAAATAGGCGTGGCCAATCCGGATCGTCTGGCAGCTAATATCATTACCGGAATAGGATTTCTGGGAGCAGGAGTGATTTTCAAAGGAGATAATAAAATTGAAGGAATTACCACAGCAACTACTATTTGGGCCACAGCTTCTATAGGAATGGCGGTAGGTTCCGGTTATATTTATATTGCTCTTCTGGGAACTGCGTTGGTTTTGATTGTTTTGAGTGCTTTAACCTATCTTCAGAATTTTATTGATAATTATAATAAAGTAAGAGAATATAAAATTGCTTTGACTCATGCTGCAGATATCCAATATTGTGAGCATATTTTTAAAGGACATCATTTAAGATATCAGATGCTCAAACAGCAATATTCATCGGAAAGTTTAACGGTTATCTGGAGGCTGACAGGAAAAAACAGTCACCATGAAGAAGTGATCAGAAGATTCATAGATGATCCGAAGATTACAGCCTATCAGTTCTAGAGGATATAAAAGCAAAAAAATAAAGGCCTGAGCCTTTATTTTTATTTTTTCTTGAATACATAAAGATCCTTGTTCGGACCATCAATTTCTTTTCCTTCCATATCCAGCTGGATCAGCATATTCTCACCCACTTTATATTTATAGTTTGCAGATTTCCCTTTTAAAGTAATCATGCTTCCTGTTGCATCCCAAGAGAAAGATCCTTTATCCTGATTTTTTGAGTTTCTGTCAAGATATTCTTCACTAATGCTGAATGTTTTATCATCATTCAAAGTCAAAGAAGTCTTGATTCCCGGGCAGTCGGCACACGGAACAGTTGCTTCATAAGTACCTGCCCAGTCTAAAGCATTTTCAGAAGTATCTCCGGCTGCTGTAGGGGTTGCTTTTGTAATACTGTCTGTAGCAGCAGGCTGTACTGCCGTTGCAGAATCTGTAGTAGCTGTTGTTTCAGTGGTTTCTTTTTTAGAACATGAAGCAAAGAATAGAACAGATGCCATTCCCAACATGAGCATTTTGCTTTTCATCATAATAATTAATTTAAGGATGTTTTTAATAATAAAGTTACTTCCAATCAACAAAAATTAAGCCATAGGGAAGGGATAGGATGAGTGAATAAGTAGTGAATGGTGAATGGTGAATGGTGAATGGTGAATGGTGAATGGTGAATTTGCTTCGCTTGTCAATTTTTAATGAATTTACTTATTTTTAATTATAAAAATTCACCATTCACTTGCGAAGCAAAATTGACTATTGCCTATCCATATTTTCAAAAACGAACTCTTAATAACTTTTCTACGTGTTTTATAAAGCCTGTTCCTATTTTTCTTTGTAAATTGGGGCAAAATTTTGATTATGACAAAAAAGATACTTTTATCTGTATTTCTTTTGCCAGCTGCAATGGCATTTGCGCAACAATATGGAGGAATGTGGATTCCTACGGAGCTGAATGAAAAGGAAATGAAGGATTTAGGAATGAAGATTTCTGCAAAAGATATTTTCAATCCTCAGAAACCAAGCATTAAAGATGCGGTAGTACAGTTTAATGGCGGATGTACTGCAGAAATTATTTCGCCTAAAGGATTGCTTTTAACGAACCATCACTGTGGTTTTGGTCAGATTCAGGCACATTCTACCGTTCAGAATGATCTTCTTTCAAACGGATTCTGGGCAAAAAATACAGAAGGTGAACTTCCTAACCCGGGAGTAAAAGTAGATTTTATTGTAGATATAAAAGAAGTTACTGATCCGATATTAGAAGGTACAGACAATCTTACAGAGCCTGAGCTTACTAAAAGGATCAACAACAATATTGAGGTGTATAAAAACTCTCAGAAAATTGAATCTTACCAGTCGATCATGGTAAAGCCAATGTATTATGGGAATAAATATTATGCTTACACGATCGAGACTTATAAAGATATCCGTCTAGTAGGAGCTCCGCCTCAAAGCATCGGAAAATTCGGAAGCGATACGGACAACTGGGTTTGGCCGAGACATACCGGAGATTTCTCTATGTTCAGAATTTATGCAGACAAAAACAACAAGCCTGCAGAATATTCAAAAGACAACGTACCTTACGTGCCAAAACACTATTTACCGGTTTCTATCAAAGATAAAAACGAAAACGATTTTACTTTTGTATTCGGATTCCCGGGAAGAACTACAGAATACCTTCCTGCAATTGGGGTGGAGAAGATTATGAAAGATATTGACCCTGCAAGAATTGCCGTACGTGATGTTGCTTTAAAAACTTTGGACGAGAAAATGCGTGTTGACAACGAGACGCGTATCAAATATGCTTCAAAATATGCTTCAGTAGCCAACTATTGGAAAAAATGGATCGGTGAAGTAGAAGGATTGAAAAAATCCAATGCTGTAGAAAAGAAAGTAATGTATGAAGGTTCTTTGGTCGCTAAAAACCCGGAGATCAAGACTACTTTGGACCAGTTGAATAAACTGTACAATGATCAGGCTTCTTATGCATTAAACAACGCTTACTATACAGAAGTAATCAGAAATGCTGAGACTTTGAAGCTTGCTGGTGATTATTACGACTTCGTAGCTTCTGTAGAAGCTGGAAGAATGGATGAAAAGGAACTTTCAAAGTTAAAAACAAAATTAACTTCTTTCTATAAAGATTACAGTGCTGAGCTTGATGCAAAAGTAACTGCAAAACTATTGGCTTTATATGTGAATAAAACTGCACCACAGTTTTTACCGGCAGGATTCAACAAATATAAAGACGAGAATGCTAATATTCCTGTAGTAGAAGATATGTCTAAAAACTCTATCATTACAGGAAGAACTGCTGTAAACGGAGGAGCATTGACTACAGATATTGATAAAGCGTTTTCTAATCAGGATAAATTAATCAAGACTTTAAAGAAAGATCCAATTTATCAATTATATGTTTCCATGAAAGAGACGTATATGAAAACGGCTGATCCGCAATATACTTCTATGCAGGCAAAAATTGATGCCTTACAGAAAAAGTTCATGGCGCAGCAGATGCAGACGGATAAAGACAGAAAATTCTTCCCGGATGCGAACTCAACACTTCGTGTAACGTATGGAAAAGTAAAAGGTTCTACTCCTAGAGATGCCGTTTCTTACGGATACCAGACTCACCTTGCGGGAGTAATGGAAAAATATGTTCCTGGAGACTACGAATTTGATGTTCCAAAGAAACTGATTGATCTTTACAACAAAAAAGATTTCGGAATTTATAAAGATAAAACAGGTGACATTCCTGTGGGATTCACTGCAACCAACCACACAACCGGAGGAAACTCAGGAAGTCCTGCTCTTGATGCCAACGGAAACTTAGTTGGATTGAATTTCGACAGACAGTGGGAGGGAACAATGAGTGATATCAATTATGATCCGCGTTTCAGCAGAAACATCATGGTAGATACAAAATATATCCTTTTCATTATCGATAAGTTCGCTGATTCAAGATGGCTTGTTGATGAAATGAAGATTATAAAATAATTTTAAAAGTTATACCTTTAAGAATCTATTTGAATTTAATTTTGAATAGATTCTTTTTTATTTAAAATAGGATGAAAGACAGGATCGTCAATGTTTTGGCCGCTTTTGAATCTGAGAATATCGGGAAATCATTTCCGCTGGACTATTGTCTGCCGCTTTATCATAGTGTTTCCGATAAAGAACTTCCTCATTTAAAACATGTGATCCGTTATAAGAATACCAAACAGTTTGAAGACGATCTCGATCATATGGCTAGGAATTTTCAGTTTGTAAACTGGCAGGAGTTTAAAGATTATTGGTCAGGGAGTTTCAAGCCTTCGAAAAAAATTGCCCTTCTAACTTTTGATGACGGTTTCAGAGAGTTCTACGATATTGCCGTTCCCATATTGGAACGAAAAGGAATTTATGCCTGTAATTTTATCAATCCGGCCTTCATAGACAATGAAGATATGATGTTCAGATGCAAGGCAAGTCTTATTGCCGATGCTGTTGAAAAAATGAAAACCATAGATCCTGAAATTTATATTATTCTATCATTGAAAAATGTAGATAGACGCGTTTTACAAAAGAAAATTTTATCCATAAATTATCAGGAAAAAGATATTCTGGATCAACTCGCAGAAAAATTTGAAATAGATTTTAAGGCTTATTCAAAGGAATTTAAACCTTATTTAACAACAGAAGAATTACAAGAACTTACCCGCAAAGGTTTCGGAATTTCTTCGCACAGCTGGGATCATCCGAAATATGGAGATTTATCATTGAAACAGCAAATGGAAACAACAGATAAGACTTTTGATTATTTAAAAGAAAATGATTTCCTGTATGAAAGTTTCGCCTTTCCGTTTACCGATTTTGAAGTAAAGAAAGATTTTTTTGAAGAACTCTATAAAAATGAGGAAATCTACTGCAGTTTTGGGTGCGCTGGTATAAAACTGGACAGTATACAAAGAAACTTTCAACGAATTCCAATGGAAATGGGAGAGAGCGGAGCACAGATCCTGAAAAAGGAAATCGCTTACTTCAGATTGAAAAAACTTATCAATAAAAATACGATTATTAGAGAATGATAACGCTGAAAACATTCAATAGAAGAGAACTGGAAGATTTTATATCCTCCGGAGATTTTCAGCAATATGATTTTCTTCCGATTACCAAACACCGTGCGCTGTCTCATATTCAGAATCCAAAAGCATTAGACGGGGATACGCTTCTTATTTTAGCTTTTTATGAAGAAAAATTGATCGGTTATGTGGGATGTTTTCCGGACCATTTTATTATAGATGGAAAAAAAATCCGTTATGCGTGGCTCAGTACCTTGTATGTAAACCCGGAATACAGAAAGAAAAGACCGGCAAAAGCATTGCTGAAAAGAGTTTTTGAAGAGTACGAAGGCAGAATTGCTATTACAGAATTTACCAAAGAAGCCGAAGCCCTCTACAATATTATGGGTGTTTTTGAATATGTCTTTCCAAAAGAAGGGATACGCTATTACTTCAGAACCGATGCAGCCAAAATGATTCCTGAAAAGAAACCGGAAACACAACCGCTGAAACCTCTTTTTCAAATTCTGGATGCTGCCGCTAATGGATTGATCTCAATAAAGAATCTTACAGCATCAAAACCGGATTTCAAATACGAAGTTCTGGATCAGATCGACAAAGAAAGTACAGATTTTATTAATGGATTTTCTGGGAGACGTGATGCAGATGAAATCAACATTTTTATCACTCATCCCTGGGTTTTGGAAGGTAAAAAAGAAGAAAAATATCTGTTTTCAAGTTTTGCTGATAGCTTTAAATATTTCTGGATCAAAATTTTTGATAAAAATAACAAGCTTACATCCTGTTTTCTGTTACAGCTCCGTGATGGCTATCTTAAAATCCCTTATCTTTTTTCGGCCGGTAATTCAGATGAGGTTGTCCGGTTTTTACAATACTTCATTGTGAGCCATAAAGTAAAAGGATTTACCTCTTATCAAACCAAATTGAATAAAGAAATACAACAGTCAAAAGTATTTTTACCTATCTACGAACGTGATTTCAAACGGGAATATCTGTTTCACAAAAACCTGCTGGAATTACTTCCTGATCATTTTGACCCAAACTATCAGGATGGAGATGGGGATTGTATGATGACGTAAAAGAATGAGGAATTATAAATGATGAATTATGAATTATCATTTATGAAAAACAAACCGCCCGATTGAATTATCAGGCGGTTTGTTTTTTTAATGTCCGAATATATCTTTCAGACTTACTTCTTTAAATGTTCCCATTTTGTTGACAGCTTCCATATCAAGATTCTCCTTTTTCCCGATAATGGCCGTATTAAAATGTATTGATTGAACTTCCGTCTGATAAAAATGTTTGATATCTTCAAACTTCAGGCTCTGGATCTGTCCATAGATATCCTTTCTGAAATCATGATAGATATTCAGTTTCTGTAATCTTAACGTATTGAAAAATATATTATTTCGGGTAACCCTTGTTGAGGCAATCTGTTTCAGTGCAGCATTTCTGGCGTTTTCAAACTGAATCGGGACTTCAGGAAGTTCGTTCATCAGTTCATTCAACGTATCTACAGCGATCATCAGTTTGTCAGGCTGAGTTCCGATATATGTCGTCACATAGTCAGGATGTTTCAGCTCAGAGTTCGCAGCATAAGAAACATAAGCAGAGTAAGCAAGACTTTTACTTTCACGCATCTCCTGGAAAACAATGGAAGATAATCCTCTTCCAAAATATTCATTGAACACATTGATCTTTCCGAAATGAAGTGGATTCACCTCGTTTCCTTTCCCAATCTTGCTCATTTCCATCTGAACCATATCGTAGTTGATGAAATTCACATTTCCTCCCGTTGCTGGTTCCGGATATTGCTTGGCTTCCGGGATCTGAAGACTTTCAGGCTTGATATACTGACCGATGTATTCTTTAAAGCTTTCAAAATTTTTACCATAGAAAAACACCTGATAAGGATATTGGAAAAGCTTCTTCATTCTGTTGGTGAATACTTCAGAATGGCTGCTTTCAAGCTCTTCCTTAGAAATAACATCCGTAAAACGGGAGTTGCTGCCCAGTTTCGTGTAATTGTTCAGTGCCGTTATAATTCGGTTTTTATCTTTCTTAATGGCTTCACGGTTTTCCAGTACTGTACCCACAAACTGATTATAGATTTCCTGATCAGGTTGTACGTCATGCATCCAGTGCTGGAGAAGACCGATTCCCTTTTCTATATTTTCTTCTAATCCGCTTAAAGAGATAATAAGCTGGTTGTTCGTTGTTTTAAAATCATTGCTGATTCCTATTTTAAAGAATTCCTTTTTTAAATCTTCCGGTGAAAGCGTATCTGTTCCTAAATACTGCAGAAGCTGAGTTGAAATCCCTAAATCTCTGTCATTATCACTTCCCAAAGGAAAAATAAAGTGCAGCTGGGCGATATCGTTATATTTATTCTTTACAAAGCTTAATTTCTTTCCATTAAGCTGATCAGTGATAATTTCTTTTTGATAATCAATAAATTCAGGTTTAATATCCTCCGTTTTATCTGCCAGAATCTCTTTTAAAAACTCAGACTGAGTATCACGGTTGATCTTAACAGGAGTAATTCCAGGATTCTCAACTCTGATCAATTTATCGTTTACTCCTTTTTCTTTATTGACAACCACATAATTTTCTTTGAAAAAATCATTGGCAAAATTTACGACATCCTCTTTAGTGAAAGCGGCATATTCATCCATTTCGTTCAGTTCCTCTTCCCAGGTTCTTCCTTTGATATAGGAATCATAAAGAGTTGTGGCAAGTCCTTCGGCAGTTTCAAGCCCTTTCATTCTTTGAAGTTTGAAATCATTGATGATCGCTGGCAGCATCCAGTCCGGAAAATCTCCTTTCTTGATCAGCTCAATTTCATCCAGTACCATATTCCTGGCTTCCTCCAGAGTTTGCGTTTCCTTAGGAACAGCGACAATAGAAAAATATCCATATTGTCTTAGCCCTACAGAAAAGGCTTGTGCCCAAAGCATTTTCTGGGTCTGATTGATATGCAGATCCAGTAATCCTGCTTCCCCTCTGTTGCTGAGGATATTTGCAACCACATCAGCCAGCATTGCTTCTCTTGTTCCATAGCTATCTGTTCTCCATGCAAGCTGAGCGCGTGGAGTAGTAGGACTTTTTACCGTTCTTGTTACAATTTTTGTAATAGGTTCTTCAATAACGGGTGTCTTTTTAGGAAGCTCCTTATAAGGTAGAGTCCCGAAATATTGATCGATTAACTGGATGGTCTCTTCAAAATCAAAATCCCCAACCAGTACCATAGCATAATTATTAGGAACATAATATTCATCAAAATACTTATGAATAGCCTTCATCGATGGATTCTTCAAATGTTCCGGTTTTCCCAATGTTGTTTGCTGTCCATTTGGATGAGTGGGGAAAAGAGCATCCATCAGTTCGTAGTTCACAAGTCTTGTGTCATTGTCCTGCGCCCTGTTGAACTCTTCATATACAGATTCCAGCTCAGTATGAAAAAGACGAAGGACAATTTCAGAGAATCTTTCCTTTTCTATTTTCAGCCATTTTTCAAGTTCGTTATTCGGAATGTTATTTTTGTAAACCGTTTCATCAAACCAGGTATGAGCATTGGTTCCACTCGCTCCCAAAGAAGAAATTGCTTTGTCATACTCATTGGCAATGGCATATTGACTGGCTTCCTGAGAAACTTCATCAATCTTTTTATAGATTTCTCTTTTCTTTTCAGCGTCCTGTTCTGCTTTATGCTCTTCATACAATGCTGAGATCTGATCAAGAAGTTCCTTCTCCTTTTCCCAGTTCTGAGTTCCGATGTGGGAAGTTCCTTTAAACATCATATGTTCAAGGTAATGAGCCAAACCTGTATTATCAGAAGGATCATTATTACTTCCTGTTCTTACAGGAATGAAGGTCTGTATTCTTGGAGCATCAAAATTCTGGGCAAGAAAAACCTTTAATCCATTTTTCAAAGTATAGATTCTGACGTTATTTTCGTCGTGGGTTACCGTAATATAGTCGTATTGGTTTTTATCTGTATGTACCGTTTCCTTATATTTTCTGTCTGTCATATATAAAACTCATTTCATTCCTTAGAAACCGGAATGCACTACAAATGTAAGGAATCAAAAAAAATGTAGACCTCTTTTTATCATTATTACATCTATTATTACAGTTGAGAAGGTGAATCATTCAACAGAAACTGTTTCCCAATCCCGTAACCATCATATATATACTATCACTACAATTTCATCCATCCAACTCTCAAACTCTCAAACCCTCCAACTCTCCAACTCAATTAGGAGCTAATTCCTGCTATCCATTCCTACTCCTCGCGCCAGCGCACTCCCACGCTCCAACCCACCCAGTATCCAACCCAAGCTGCGGGGTAACCATTACTATCAGGGCTAGGGAAGGAGTTGTAAATGATGAATGATGAGTTATGAATTATAAATTAGGCGTTTCGGGTTATTGAGTTGCGGGTTTCGTGTTTCCAGTTAGAAAAGGAACCTTGCTGATTTCTATGGAAACGGGGTATTGAGTATAGGTCTCTATTCCCATTGTGTCATTCCGCAGGAATCCCAACTCCTTTATGAGAGTCTTAAAGGAATTAAAATGACAGTATAATGTCTAATGCCTTTTAGCATTTAGTATTAGTAGTGTCATGCTGAGCAGAGTCGAAGCATTTTAATTAATTACAGGTCTAGGAGTTAAATCTTATTACTTTATATAATACACTCTTTAGCATTTCCCATCCTTCCAATTCTCTCTATATATACTATAAAAGCAAACATCTTATCTGTGTCAATCTGTGAGATCCGTGGGCAATCATCACCCCGCAAATAAACAACAACAATCTCCCTTTATTATATATATGACTTTCTATCAATAGGAACGGGCTAAAATCCTGAGCTCAGTCGAAGGAAGCCCGTTTAAAAATAACTCCATAATTCGGCTTTATCCAAAGCTTATATATAGGCTATTAATATAAAAAAGCTCTACTATATAATATATATACCTTATTTTGATCAATAGTCACCCCAAAACCCCGCATCTCGTCTCCCGAATCATCCCTCTCACCCTCTCCAACACTCAAACGCTCCCACACCCCCACGTTCTCACCCAACCCTCCAAACAAATGTTTAAAATTTTTCACCCTGCCTTCCAGTGTATTAGGATAAAATAT
>NZ_JBLFDU010000037.1:0-239 GCF_047345655.1 Chryseobacterium sp. T20 | reverse complement strand
TGAGCCTCCAGAGGGATTCGAACCCACGACCCCGAGATTACAAATCACGTGCTCTGGCCAACTGAGCTATGGAGGCATTTTAATAAAAGACTGAAACTGATCGAGAAACTCTACTCTACATATTTCAGTGTTAAAAAAAATCACCTTTATGGTGTGATTTTTTTGAGCGGAAGACGGGGGTCGAACCCGCGACATTCAGCTTGGAAGGCTGACGCTCTACCAACTGAGCTACTTCCGCA
>NZ_JBLFDU010000036.1:0-243 GCF_047345655.1 Chryseobacterium sp. T20 | reverse complement strand
AGTCACTCAATTATCTTTTTAAAATAGCCTACATTGTTTGTTAGTTACGTATTAGTAGAATTATATACGTACTTATGTTGTATTTACGTCTGGTCTCGACTACACATAATTGGTAATACTAAAATAACATTTCAGCCTAAATAGTCATATTGTGGACAAAATTTTGGTATGACTAACTCTTCGTAAAACCTGGAAGCGTTATCAGGTAAATGCTTTTCTCTGAAGGGAAACAAAAGTGAACTG
>NZ_JBLFDU010000035.1:0-255 GCF_047345655.1 Chryseobacterium sp. T20 | reverse complement strand
AATTCAAAATCAGGTAATTTATATTACGACAGCTTTATAATAGAAATAACAGCAATTTATATACAGCCTCAATACTTAGAAAGTATTGAGGGTTTTTCTATTTATTATATGAATAAACCGTGTAGTGATTTTACTACATGAACTTCCTTTTTCCACTACAAAGAAACTTTTATCGCCGCTATAAATTTGCAGTATACAAAAGATAACAATTAAGTAAAAAATAACAATAAAATATTACCATCATGAAAAAACAAA
>NZ_JBLFDU010000034.1:0-282 GCF_047345655.1 Chryseobacterium sp. T20 | reverse complement strand
AGTTACTGTACATGCATGACAGTGCATGACACTGTATTGTGATCATAGACTTTATGAGTCATTATTGCTTGCCTCTTATAAGATATTCTTGAACGATTTACTTTTAATTTGCAATGTCACGTCTCACGATTTACGACCGAAATATAAACTTCCAAAAAACCGAGATTTCTGTTTTTTTTTTTTTGTTGCTGAACAGTTGTATAAGACACCAACTGCCGTACTTAGAGTGGTTTTATGGTTACTTAACCCAGTCCTTAGTAATTGTTTTCAATACAAAATCGT
>NZ_JBLFDU010000033.1:0-320 GCF_047345655.1 Chryseobacterium sp. T20 | reverse complement strand
ATGTTTTTCACAAATTTCACAAATATTAATAGAACTGTTCAAAAATTATCTATCAAAAAAATATACTTAATCATCCGCGTCAATCTGTGGAATCTGTGGGATACTTATAAGTTTCAGCTAAAGCCATTGGAAAAGATTCATTTAAAATAAACGGGCTAAAGCCCATTCCTATTGATATTATTGAATTCGTGTTATTCGTGAAATCATTAGTGACATTTGTGTTTAAATTTTAAAAAACACAAGTAACACAAATGTTTTTCACAAATTTCACAAATATTAATAGAACTGTTCAAAAATTATCTATCAAAAAAATATACTTA